>DAIRVV010000064.1:0-11546 GCA_036802645.1 Steroidobacteraceae bacterium | reverse complement strand
AGCATCTCGGCCTGCGCGGCGAGCGGCGCGAAGTTGCCGTTGGTCGCGGCCTCGTGCACGAGGAGCGGCAGCAGGGAGGCCGTCCAAGGCGAGTACGTAAGCATGCGTCCCATCGTGACGAGGTGCCCGCGAGTGACCTCGAGCTTGCGGCCCACGCCTGTCACCGGATCGGCGAGCGTGACGGAAACAGGAGCCTTTCGCAGACGCGCATCGAGCCGCGCGAATTGTTCCGGCAACGCCGGAAAACGCTCGTTGCAGACCGCATCCGCGGCGCAGCGCGCGAATACGCCGTCCAGCGCGCGCTGCGACTCGATGGCGATTTGCGGCACGAGCGCGAGTGTCGGAGGGACGACGCCGTCGAGTACGACCGTGCGCGTGCGCTCAGGAAACTTGCGTGCGTAATGCTGCGCGACGCGCGTGCCGTACGAGCCGCCGAAGAGATTGATGCTGGTGTAGCCGAGCGCCGCACGCACCATGTCCAGGTCGCCCACCGCGATACTGGTGGTGTAGAACTCCGGCCGGCCGGGCAGGGCCGGCAGGCAGGCGCGCGCGAGTTCACGCAGCTCTGCGGGTGGGATCTCGCCAGCATCGAACTCATTTTCCGGAATCGCGCAGTCGAGGCGATTCGAGCCGCCGGTTCCACGCTGGTCCACGAGCACGAGATCCCGCGCGCGGCGGATACCCGCGAATGCATTGAGAAGCGGCGCGTAACCCTCGATCGAGCCCTGGCCGGGGCCGCCTGCGATCAGGAAGAGGGGATCGGGTTTCGACTTGGTCGCGACGGCGGGAACGACGGCGACGGCGAGCTCGATGCGCCTGCCATCGGGGTCATCCGGGTTTTCCGGCACTGCGTACTTTCCGCAGCGCGCCTCGACCGAGACGAGCCCATCGAAGTCGGCGATGCGGCAGGGCTCGAGCGTGATCTGCGACTTCGCATACAGTATGTCGGGGCAGAGCAGCGCGCCGAGGAAGAATGCGGCGGTCAACTCGGTACAAAAATGCGATCTCATACCCATCCGAACCCTCCGGTTCCGGTCGCACCATACGTTAACTTCCAAAGGGGACGCACCCCTCTAGAGGGGTGCGTCCCCTTTAGAGGGGCGCGTCCCCTTTAGGTATCATGGCGGCCCGAAAACGGATCTCAGCATGAATCAGTACGACGTCATCGTGATTGGCGGCGGTCACGCCGGCACCGAGGCGGCCCTAGCGGCGGCCCGGATGGGCGCGCGCACGCTGCTCGTGACCCAGAGCCTCGCAACGATCGGCCAGATGAGCTGCAACCCGGCGATCGGCGGCATCGGCAAGGGCCACCTCGTGCGCGAGATCGACGCGATGGGCGGCGCGATGGCGCGCGCGGCGGATCGCGCAGGCATCCAGTTCCGCACGCTGAATGCAAGCAAGGGCCCGGCAGTGCGCGCGACCCGCGCCCAGGCTGACCGCACGCTCTACCGGAGCGCCATCCGGTCAATGCTCGAAGAGCAGCCGTCGCTCACGCTGCTCGAGGCGGAAGTCGCCGACCTCGCAGTCAGCGGCGGGCGCGTCGCGGGTATCGTGACGATGAATGGCGACACCATCGCCGCAGGTGCGGTCGTGCTGACGGTCGGCACTTTCCTCGGCGGGCGCATCCATGTCGGTCTCGAGAGTACGGAAGGTGGTCGCATCGGGGACAAAGCCTCGAATCGACTCGCCGCGCGGCTGCGCGAGCTGCCGTTTCGCGTCGGACGTCTCAAGACCGGCACGCCGCCCCGTCTCGACGGGCGCACGCTCGATTATTCAGTCATGCGGCCGCAGCCCGGCGATGAGCCGCGGCCCGTGTTCTCCTTCCTGGGAAGCCGCCAAGATCATCCGTCGCAGCGCGACTGCCACATCACCGCGACGAACGAGCGCACGCACGAGATCATCTGCGCCGCGACCGATCGCTCGCCGATGTTCACCGGCGCCATAGCAGGGGTCGGACCCCGTTACTGCCCCTCGGTGGAGGACAAGATCGTTCGCTTCGCGACCAAGGCCTCGCACCAGATCTTCGTCGAGCCGGAAGGGCTCGACACGCACATCGTCTACCCGAACGGCATTTCCACGAGCCTTCCGGCCGAGGTGCAGCTCGCATTCGTCCGGAGCATCGCGGGCTTCGAGCGCGCGGAGATGACGCGGCCCGGCTACGCGATCGAATACGACTACTTCGACCCGCGCGGCCTCTGGGACACGCTCGAGACGAAGCCGCTCGCTGCGCTTTTTTTCGCTGGCCAGATCAATGGCACGACCGGCTATGAAGAGGCCGCTGCGCAGGGCCTGCTCGCCGGCATCAACGCTGCGCGCCAGGTGGCCGAGCGCAGAGCCTGGTCGCCGCGCAGGGATGAGGCATATCTCGGCGTGTTGGTGGACGATCTCATCACGCGCGGCGCGCTGGAGCCCTATCGCATGTTCACGAGCCGCGCCGAGCATCGCCTGCTGCTCCGCGAGGACAATGCCGACGAGCGCCTGACGCCCGTGGCGCGCGAGCTCGGCCTCGTCGATGACACGCGCTGGGCATACTTCAGCGCCAAGCAGGAAGCGATCGCTGCAGGGGGCGCTGCGCATGGTTCTGACCCGCGGCTCGCAGAGCAGGTCGCGCAAAGCCTTGAAGCGCGCGAAAAGTACGCGGGTTACATCGAGCGGCAGCAGGCCGAGGTCGAGCGCCAGCGGCGGAACGAGGAAACGCGCCTGCCGGAGGCGATCGATTACGCGACCGTCGCGGGGCTCTCGAATGAGGCGCGCCAGCGTCTGATCGAGTCGCGGCCGGGAACGCTCGGCCAGGCATCGCGCCTGCCCGGCATCACGGCAGCGACGATCTCCATCCTCCTCGTCCATCTCAGGAAGCGCGCACGGGCCGCATGAGGCGGTTGCGCCGACGAGGATGAATCGCCGAATCCAGCTCGTCGATGTGTTTCACAGTGTGCCGCTTTCCGGCAATCCACTCGCCGTCGTCTTCGACGCGGATGGCCTGTCGACCGAGCAGATGCAGCAGATCACCCGCTGGTTCAATCTTTCAGAGACCTCATTCCTGCTCGCCCCCACATCGAGCGAGGCCGACTATCGAGTTCGCATCTTCACGTTGGAGCGTGAGTTGCCTTTCGCCGGGCATCCGACACTCGGCACGTGTCACGCATGGCTCGCGACCGGTGGCAAGTCAAGGAGTGGAACTCAAATCGTGCAGGAATGTGCCGCGGGCATGATCGTGATACGGCGCGACATGGACCGCTTGTCCTTCGCGGCACCCAAAGTGATTCGCAGCGGCCCGGTCGACGCGACGAAGCTTGCCGAGATCGCGCAAATTCTCCAGGTCAAGCGCTCGGACATCGTCGATTCACAATGGGTCGACAATGGTCCGGGTTGGGTCGCCGTGGAGCTCGCATCAGCGGAAGCGGTTCTCGCTGTTCAGCCTGCGGGACATCATCCGACGCGAATCGATATCGGGCTCGTCGGCTTCTACCCGACGGGCCGGCCGCTGGCCTACGAAGTACGGGCCATCTTCTCGGATCATCGCAAGAGCCTGGTGGAGGACCCGGTCACGGGAAGTCTCAACGCATCCATCGCGCAGTGGTTGCTCGCAGCGGGCCGCGTGAAAGCGCCGTACGTCGCGGCACAGGGCGAGCGTGTCGGACGCGCGGGCCGGATCTACATCGATCGGGACGCGAGCGGTACGGTGTGGGTGGGCGGAAAATCGACCACGCTGGTTTCAGGAAACTATTCGAGTTGAGCATGGTTGGCGCCAAACCGTCCTTGCTCGCATCGTTTCTCACGGTCTGCGCGGCGGCCTGCGCCATCGTTGCCGGTTGCGGCGGCCAGGAGGCTCCCGGCGCGCATGAATTGCGCCGCGGCAATGGCAGCGAGCCAGATTCCATCGATCCGCAGCTCGCGCGCATGGAAGCGGCGATGACGATCCTCCGTGATTGCTACGAAGGGCTGGTCTCGATGGCGCCGGACGGGAGTCCCGTCGCGGCCGCGGCTGAGAGCTGGGCCGTCTCCGGCGATGGCCGCCGCTATACATTCAGATTGCGCAGAGCCGCGCGCTGGTCGAATGGCGACCGCCTGGTCGCCGGGGATTTCGTTGCCGCCTTCCGCCGCCTCGTGAACCCCGCGACCGCGTCCCAATACGCGCTCATGCTGGAGCCGGTCGTCAACGCCTCGGAAATCGTCGCGGGACGGCGGCCCCCGGAGTCGCTCGGGGTCTCGGCGCCGGACGAGGCGACGCTCGTCGTGGATCTCGCGGAGCCGAGCCCGTACTTCATTGCGATGCTCTCGCATCCGAGCACGTTCCCGGTGCATCGCGCGACGCTCGCCTCGAAGCCGAAGGAATTCGCGCGCCCTGGGTTTGCCGTGACGAATGGCGCATTCGTCCCGTCGTCCTGGGAAATCGGCTCGCACATCCTCGCGATTCGCAATGCGAACTACTGGAACGACAAGGCGAACCGCATCGACGTCGTGCGCTATGTGCATGTGGCGGACCCGGTCACCGAGCTGACGCGCTTCCGCGCCGGCGACCTCGACGTCACCTATACCGTGCCGCCCGGCGAAGTCGCGCGTCTCGAGAAGCAACTGCCGGGACAGCTTCGGATCGCACCGCATGTCGGCGTCTACTACTACGGTTTCGCGCTCGACCTGCCGCCGTTCAAGAATTCACCCAAGCTGCGGCGGGCGCTCGCCATGGCCGTGGACCGCGAAATCCTCACGCAGCAGGTTCTCGGCGACGGCGAGCGTCCCGCGTATGGCTGGGTGCCGCCCGGGGTCGCCGGCTACATGCCGCAGCGCTTCGACTGGGCGACATTCGACGTACGGGCGCGCATCGAGGAAGCGAGGCGCCTCTATGCCGAGGCCGGCTATTCAGCAAAGCGCCCGCTCAGGGTCGAGCTGCGCACCAGCAAGAGCCCCGTGCACGATCGCATCGCGCTCGCCGTGACCGCCATGTGGAAGGAGAATCTTGGCGCCGAGGTGAGCCTGCGCTCCGAAGATTTCCGCGTGCTGAAATCCGCGATCGACGCACGCGAGGCGCCGCTCTTCCGCGGCAGCTGGATCGGCGACTACAACGATGCCTACTCTTTCCTCCAGGTGCTGAAGGGCGGGTTCGGCATCAACCTGCCGCGTTACGCGAGCGATCCCTACGACGTGGAGCTCGCGATGGCCGCAATTTCGCCTGATGACAAGCGCGCCACCTTTCTCGCGGCCGCCGAGCGGCAGCTGCTCCAGGATGTGCCGCTGATTCCTCTCTACTTTTACGTCTCGAAGCACCTCGTCGCGCCCCGCGTCACCGGTTGGTACGACACCGTCATGAACGTCACTTACAGCAAGGATCTCGCGCTGACTGAAGCCAGGGAGGACGAATAGTGAAAAAAAACCCCGACGAATTGATCCAGGTACCCGTGATGTTCGTGGACGGCGAATCCGGATCGCCAATTCCGCTCATTGCTGTTTCGGGGCGGCGGGGATCCTGACAAGGAGCTCGCGTGCCTCACGCGCAAATGCCGCGGCGTCGAGGCGGAGAAATTCCGCGCTATCGTTGAGTTGCGTGAGCTGGTGCATCAGCCTTTGCGGTCGCGGCGGAATCTCCCCGTCCCATTTCGCGTCCGGGCCGTAGATGAGCCAGACGTCCCAGGCGTACAAGGGCGCACCGCCGCGTTTCAGCCCGGCCGCTTTCGCCAATTGCCGGCCGAACGACCCGCTCGGGTTCCAGTAGTGATGAACGTTCGGGTTTTGGAGCCGTCGCGCCGCCTCCGGGATGCCCTTGGCATCGCCGCCAATGACCGGCACGTGGACGACGAATGTCTGCAGTCGTGGATCGTCGGTTGCGGCGAGCAATTCCCGGTTGAGGTCATCCAGTCCGCGCAGGCAGGAGGCGCAGACTGGATCCACGACGAACAGCAGCCGCACTGAACCGCTGGCGCGGTTGAAGTCTTCGCGCAGTGGCGCGCCCGCCTCATCCAGCGTCGCGTAAGCAGTTGTCGCGGGCGGGTCGGCCGCATTCGCGCAGGTGCCAGCGGCGAGCAATGCTGCGATGCCAATTCGGGCGGCGATCGATGGGCGCATAGGTCCCAGTATTGTCCGCCTAGTGTCCGCGCCGTGTCCGCGGACACAGCGGACGAATCTGACAGCATCCAATGGTCTTGTAAATCAATGAATTAGGCGCAGCTTTCGCTTGGCACGCCGGATGCAGGGTCTTGGGCGTGAGTCTACGTCTGCCATGAAAATCACGAACCTGAGACCACTGCTGTCGGCCGGCGGGCGGGATACGACGCCCGCCGGCGACGTTTCAATCCGGGGCACGGACGCCACGGATGTGGCCGTCGCGCCGAAGCCGGACCGCAGGCGCCAGAAGATGATCGGCATTGCCGGCGGCGCGCTCCTCCTGGTGCTCGTGTTTGGCCTGCTTTTCCGCGGCTGGAGCGCGACCGAGCATACGGTCTCGCGCGAGCGACTTCGCATTTCGACGGTGACCGAGGGCCCGTTCGTGCGCGATGTCTCGGCCCAGGGCACGGTGGTCGCGGCTGTCAGCCCGACGCTCTTCGCCGTCGCGCCGGGCAACATCAGCTACCAGGTGCGCGCGGGCGACACCGTCAAGGCCGGCCAGGTGCTCGCGATGCTCGCGAGTCCGACACTCGAAAACGAATTCCAGCGCGAGCGCGCGACGCTGGAGAGTCTCGACACCGCGCTCCAGCGTCAGGCCATCGAAGTCCGGCGCCAGAAGCTGGCCACGAAAGAGGCGGGCGACCTCGCGAACATCAAGATCCGCGCCGCCGAGCGCGAGTTCGAGCGTGCGAAATGGGCCTGGGACAAGGGCGCGATCCCGGAGCGCGACCTCAAGAGCGCCGAGGACGACCGCGAATCCGCAAAACTCGCCTACGACCACGCGATGGAGACCGCCGGCCTCGAGCAGGACAGCCTGGACCTCGACCTCCGCGCCCGCCGCCTCGAGCGCGAGCGCCAGGGCTACGTGGTCGCGAACCTGAAGCGCCGCGTCGACGAGCTGTCAGTGCGCTCGCCGGTCGACGGCATGGTCGCGAACCTCGCCGCCGCGGAGAAGGCGAGCGTTGCCGAGAATGCGCCGCTCCTGACGGTCGTCGACCTCACGGCCTTCGAGGTCGAGTTCCAGGTCGCCGACGTCTACGCGCGCGACATCAAGGCCGGCATGGCGGCCGAGATCGCGCTCGACGGCCAGAACTACAAGGGACTCGTCACGGCGATTTCGCCCGAAGTGCGCTCGGGCCAGGTGACCGGCCGCGTGAAATTCGACGGCAGGCAGCCGCCGGGGCTGCGCCAGAGCCAGCGCGGCTCGGTGCGCATCGTGATCGAGCAGCGCGCGAAGGCGCGGAAGTTCGAGCGCAGCGCCGACATCGGCCCGATGACCACGGCCGTTTACGTCGTGCGCGATGACACCGCCGTGCTCACGCCCGTCGAGCTTGGCGCCGCATCGGTCGGCGAGATCGAAGTGGTCTCCGGCCTCGAGACGGGTGACGAGGTCGTCATCTCCGGCGCCGGCGACCTGAACGGCGCCCCCGAATTCCACATCGGCGGCTGAGCCGCCGGTACATATCCACGACTGGAGCGAGAAGCCAATGCTCGAAATGCACGGAATCAGCAAGATCTACCGCACGGACCTGATCGAGACGCATGCGCTGCGCGACTTTTCCCTGAAGGTCGGCGACGGCGAGTTCGTCGCGGTGACCGGGCCGTCGGGCTCCGGCAAGACGACCTTCATGAACGTCGCGGGCCTCCTCGAGACCTTCGACACCGGCGCGTACAAGCTCGACGGCGAGGACGTCAGCCGGCTGTCGGACGAGGCGCGCTCGAGGCTGCGCAACGAGAAGATCGGTTTCATCTTCCAGAGCTTCAACCTGATCCCCGATCTCGACATCTTCGACAACGTGGATGTCCCGCTGCGCTATCGCCGCCTCACGAAGAAGGACCGCGAGCAGCGCATCAAGAGCGCGCTCGACGTCGTCGGGCTCTCGTCCCGCATGCACCACATGCCCTCACAACTCTCGGGCGGACAGCAGCAGCGCGCCGCGATCGCCCGCGCCCTCGCCGGCGACCCGCGCTTCCTGCTCGCCGACGAGCCGACCGGCAACGTGGACTCGCTGATGGCGCGCCAGGTCATGGACCTGCTCGAGCAGATCAACGAGATGGGCACGACGGTGATCATGGTGACGCACGATCCGGAGCTTGCGCGCCGCGCGCACCGGAACGTCCACATCGTCGACGGCCAGATTTCCGACTTCAAGCCGTACGAGCCGCGCGACGAGTCGCTCGTCGGTTCCGGCGCCGCGGCGTCACCCATGGCGATGTCGCAGGCCTGAGGAGATCGCGATGTTCGGCTATTACCTGCAGCTCGCAATCCGGAACCTGCGCCGCAACCCGGGGCTCACCGCGCTCATGATTGGCGCGGTTGCGCTCGGCATCGCGGTCTGCGTGATGACGCTCACGCTCTACCGCGCGATGGGCGGCAATCCGATCTGGTGGAAGAACGACGTGCTCTATGCCGTGACGGTCGACAGCTGGGATCCGAAGGAACCGTACCACGAGGACAAGCCCGAGCTGGCCCCGTGGCAGCTCACTTACCGCGACGCGACGGCGCTGATGGAGTCCGACATCCCGAAGCGGAAAGTCATCATGCACAAGTCGATCGGCGTGCTGTCGCTCGACGGCCAGCCGGTCAAGCCCGAACGCGCGCTCACGCGTGTGACGACCGCGGACTTCTTCACGATGTTCGACGTGCCATTCAAGTACGGCGGCGGCTGGACAGAATCCGCGGACAAGGGCCCGGAGCCCGTGATCGTGCTGTCGAAGAAGATGAACGACAAGTTCTTCAAGGGCGCGAACAGCGTCGGCCGCCGGATTCACTGGGACGACCGGGTGTTCAGGATCGTCGGCGTGCTCGATCACTGGCTGCCGCTTCCGGTCTTCTACGACGTCAACAACGGTGCGCTCGAGGAGCCGGAGGATGTCTACATCCCGTTCGGCTGGTCCGTCGCGCTCGAGCTCGACAGCGCCGGCAATACGCAGGGCTGGAAGCCTCAGGAAATCGAGACATACCAGCAATTCCTAACCTCCGAGACCATCTGGATCCAGATGTGGGTCGAGTTGCCGGACGCGGCGACGCGCCAACGCTTCCAGTCGTTCATCGACAACTACGCCATGAGACAGAAGCAGGCGGGGCGTTTCGAGCGGCCGCTCAACAACCGTTTGACGAACGTCGACCAGTGGCTGAAGGACAACGACGTCGTCGGCAACGATGATCGCGTGCTGGTAGGCCTGGCATTCGCCTTCCTCGCGGTCTGCCTGCTGAATACCGTGGGCCTGCTGCTCGCGAAGTTCCTGAACAACGCCGCGATCACGGGCGTGCGCCGCGCGCTCGGCGCGAGCCGCCGGCAGATCTTCTTGCAGCACCTGGTCGAGGTGGGGGTGATCTCGGGCATTGGCGCACTGCTGGGGCTCGCGCTCGGAGGCTTGCTGCTGATCGGCCTGCGCACCCTGTACACGATTGATCCGACGGACGCGGGCGGCATGCAGGCACTCGCGCACGTGGACGTCACAAGCGTCGTCACCGCACTCGCGCTCGCGCTGTTCGCAACACTCGCCGCCGGCCTCTATCCCGCGTGGCGCATCGGGCGCATCCCCCCGGCCATCTACCTGAAGGCGCAATGACATGACAGCCTGGAATCTCCGCCCGATCGCGAGCGCCCTCTTGCGCAATCGAACCGGCGCGATGCTCGTCGCGATCCAGATCGCCATCGGACTTGCCGTGCTGGTGAACGCCGTGTACGTCGTCAAGCAGCGCGTGGACCTGATCAACCGTCCGAACGGCATGGACACGGAAAACATGATCGTCGTCGCGAGCGCGGGCTTCGCCAAGGACTTCGACTACGAGGCGAGCTGGCGCGAAGACCTCGCCGTGATTCGCGGCCTGCCCGGTGTCAAGGCGGCGAGCCTGGTGAGCAACATTCCGCTCTCGGGTGGCGGCAGCTCGAGCGGGTACAAGCCGGAGCCGGTCGAGATCGACCCGGAATCCGTGGTACAGGCCAACACGTTCGCGGTCGACGAACAGGGCGTGGCGGCGCTCGGCATCACGCTGTCCGCGGGCCGCGCGTTCGAGGCGCACGAAATCATTCCGGAAAGTAAAACGGAATCGGACTGGGAATCGGCGCCACAGGCGATCGTCACACAGGCGCTCGCCAAGGCATTGTTCCCGAAGGACCCCAATGCGCTCGGCAAGACCTTCTACGACGGGCTCAACAAGCCGATCACGATCGTCGGGATCATCGAGCAGATGCACGGCTCCTGGGTCGGCTGGGACGAGGTGGAACAGGTGATGCTGTTTCCGCGCGTCAAACAGGGACCAAACGGCGTGTACCTGATCCGGACCGAGCCGGGCCGGCGTGATTCAATCATGCGGACCGTCGAGGAGCGCCTGGGGACTTCCAATCCGGGCCGGCTGCTGCGCTGGGTGCGCCCGATGACCTATTTCGAGCGCCAGTCGTACCTGAACGACCGCAACATGGCGATCTTCCTGGTCAGCGTCACGAGCGCACTGCTCGCGATCACCGCGCTCGGGATCTTCGGCCTCGCGACCTTCAATGTCTCGACGCGCATCCGGCAGATCGGCACGCGCCGCGCGGTCGGCGCCCGTAAGCTCGACATCGTGCGTCACTTCCTGGTCGAGAACTGGATGGTCACGACGGCGGGCATCGTCGCGGGCTGCGGCGCCGCTCTCGGCGTCGGATACTGGATCTCGGTGGAGTACGAGCTGCCGCGCCTCGATCTCTATTACCTGGTCGGCGGCGTGCTCGGGATCTGGCTGATCGGAATCTTTGCGGCCTTGCAGCCGGCGCGCCGCGCCTCGGCGATCTCGCCCGCCGTGGCGAGCCGCACCGTCTAGACTATGCCGGCCATTACAACCGTTTCGTCACACTCGGCATCCAAACTGATGAAGGACAAGCAGGAACAGGGACTTCAGGACAGTTTGGGCGAGCGCACCGTACTCGTCATCGACGACAGCGAGGCCGTGCGCACGGCCCTCGACGTCCTGTTGTCCATGCACGGCGCTCGGGTGCTCGGCGCGGACAGCGCCGCCGCCGGCATCGACCTGCTCGCGCGCGAGCCGGTCGACCTCGTCGTGCAGGACATGAACTTCCGTCGCGAGGCCACCTCCGGCGAGGAGGGCGTCGCACTGTTCCGCCACATCCGCTCCCAGCATCCGGATCTTCCCGTCATTCTCCTGACTGCCTGGACGCATCTCGAGACCGCGGTCGAGCTCGTGAAGGCCGGCGCATCCGACTACGTCGCCAAGCCCTGGGACAACTCGCGGCTGCTGACCACGGTGCGGAATCTGCTCGACCTGCACGCCGCGCGCGCCGAGAACCGCTGCCGCGGCTAGGAGTCGGGCTTCCGGCCGATCACGCGGCTCGTGATCGGGCCGAAGAAGCGGTGGTAGACGCCGGCTCGCTCCTCCCAGCCGGCGGCCTCGAACGCGTTGAAGGCGTCCGCGTCGACCGTCACGAGCGGGCCAGCCGGCGCTC
>DAIRVV010000063.1:0-11550 GCA_036802645.1 Steroidobacteraceae bacterium | reverse complement strand
TAGGGGTCGACCTTCTGCGTGAGGTCGCCGGGCAGGAAGCCGAGCCGCTCGCCCGCTTCCACCGCCGGCCGCACCAGCACGAGCCGCCTCACGCTCTCGCGCTGCATCGATTCCACCGCGCAAGCGACAGCGAGATAGGTCTTGCCGGTGCCGGCGGGGCCGATTCCGAATGTCAGGTCATGCGTGCGAATGGAGTGCAAATACTCCTGCTGGTGCGCGCCGCGCCCGCGGATCAGGCCGCGGAGTGTTTCGACGGCATGCTCGTCGTCCGCAGGCCGTGTGCCCATGCCATTTTCCTGGATCGCCAGGTGCACATCCTCCGGCGTCACGGGCCGTGTGGCGGCGCGCTCGTACAGGACTCGCAGCACGGCGGCACCCGCGGGCGCATTCGCGCCGCGGACGGAAAAGCGGCCCGAGCGCCGGCGAATCTCGACACCGAGCCGGTTCTCGAGCTGGTGCAGGTTCTCGTCGAGCGGCCCGCAGACCGCGGCGAGCCGCGCATTGTCTTCTGCGCCGAAATCGACGCTGGATTCGGGCGCCGCGTTCAAGCGACCAGCCGGCCGCGCAGCGAATTCGGCATCGCTTCGGTGATGCAAACCTCCGCGAACCGGTCGACGAGCGATTGGGGCCCGTCGAAATTCACCCAGCGCATGTTCTCCGTCCGGCCGGCAAGCTGGCGCGGGTCGCGGCGCGACGGCTTCTCGACCAGCACGCGCTGCAGGCTCCCGACCATGCCCGCGCTGATGCGTCGCGCCTGGTCATTGACCTTCGCCTGCAGGATCTCGAGCCGCCGTTGCTTGACCTCGTGTGGCACCTGGTCCGGCAGCGAGGCGGCGGGTGTCCCGGGACGCCTGCTGTAGAGGAAGCTGAACGACTGGTCAAAGCCGACGTCCGATATCAGGTCGAGCGTCTGCTGGAAATCGACATCCGTCTCTCCCGGGAAGCCCACGATGAAATCGGACGACAGGCTGATGTCCGGGCGCGCGGCGCGCAGGCGGCGGATCTTCTGCTTGTACTCGAGCCGCGTGTAGCCGCGCTTCATCAGCGCCAGGATGCGATCCGACCCGCTCTGAACCGGCAGGTGCAGGTAATTCGCAAGCTTCGGCACGTCCGCATAGGCGTCGACGAGCGCCTGCGTGAACTCGAGCGGATGCGAGGTCGTGAAGCGGATGCGTTCGAGGCCGTCGAGACGCGCGGTGGCGCGAATTAGCGTCGCGAGATCCACAAGCGTTCCATCGGGCGCGGGCCCGCGATATGCGTTGACGTTCTGGCCGAGGAGAGTGACTTCGCGAACGCCCTGCCCCACCAGGGATCCGACCTCGTCCATCACCTGCCGGAACGGGCGGCTCATTTCTTCGCCGCGCGTATAGGGCACGACGCAGAAACTGCAGTAGCGGCTGCAGCCTTCCATGATGGAGACGAATGCCGTCGCGCCCGTGGCTCGAGGCTCCGGGAGCCGGTCGAATTTCTCGATTTCCGGAAAGGAGACGTCTACCTGCGGCTCGCCTGTCGCGCGAAGCGCCGCGATCATGGCCGGCAACCGGTGGATCGTCTGCGGCCCGAAGACGAGGTCGACAAATGGGGCGCGCTCGAGGATGCCCTCGCCTTCCTGGCTCGCAACACAACCGCCGACACCGATCAGCAGTTCCGGCCGGCGGAGCTTGAGCAACCGCCATTTTCCCAGGTGGGAGAAAACCTTTTCCTGCGCCTTCTCGCGGACCGAACAGGTGTTGAGGAGTACGACGTCGGCCTGCTCCGGATCGGCCGTCATCTCGTAGCCGTCGGAGTCGCGGAGCACGTCCGCCATCCGCGCCGAGTCGTATTCGTTCATCTGGCAGCCGAACGTCGCAATGTAGAGCCGGCCGCTCATGTGTCGGGTGGGCGCTCCAACGAGAAAAAGGGCGCTTAGGGTACCGGTTTTGGCGTCCGCCATGAAGCGGCCAAAGATGCGGGAGAGTCCAACCGGGATATTCTAACTGCTTGTTTTAATTGATAACAAATAAGTAATGCCGGGCCGGCGACAGCCCGGCCCGGCAAAGCAGCGCGCGGATGAACCGCGCCTGCGTGACTTACAGCCCCGCGGGCCGCCACAGGCGGGGAGTTGTCAGCCGATCGCGCGCAAGATTCGGACGCTGCATTCTCGCGCCGGACACCGCGCCGGCCGTCTTCGCGCCCGGAGCACTGCCGCCGAAGGCCAGCGTGGGATGGAATCGCGGGCGGCGGCGGACACCGGCCGCGGCCTCGAAGCCGGAGGCGAGCTTGATCAATGTCGGCTCGCTCCACGCCCCCGCCATGAACGTGATCCCGATTGGCAGCCCGAAAGAATAGCCGCCGGTGACGCTCACGAGCGGATACCCCGCGACCGCCGCGAATCCCGAGCTGCCGAACAGGAAGGCATCGCCATTGACCAGGTCGATCGGCCAGGCCGGCGAGTTCGTCGGCGCCACGATCGCGTCCACGCCGAAATTCGCGAGCGTCGCATCGATTCCGTCCGCCCCGCCCTGCCGTCTCGCGTCCGCCAGTGCCTGCAGGTAGCTCGCCTCGTCGAAGACTTCGGCTTCCGCCAGCTCCATCAGCTCCTGACCGAAGAAGCGCAGTTCACGATGCGCGTGGTCGAGGTTGAACTGAATCACATCCGCCAGCGAACCGGCGGGTATTCCCCTGCGCGTGGCGAGGTAGGCGTTGAGATCGCGCTTGAACTCGAAAATCAGCACGATGATCTCGGCGTCGCTTGCGTTGTACTCGTCGAACGAAGGAATCTCCACGTCAACGAGGTTGGCGCCGGCGCCGGCCATAATGCCGAGCGCCTCTTCGAAAACTTCGTCGATCTCGGTCGTCACGCCCAGGAACTGGCGCGCCACGCCGATGTTCGCACCGGCCAATCCGTTCGGATCGAGGAATTGGGTGTAGTCCTTGAACAAATGCCCGGCGCTTGCGGCAGTCGCCGGATCGCGCGAATCCACGCCTGTCAGCGCGCCTAGCACGGCGGCACAGTCTGCAATCCTGCGGCCGTGCGGGCCGACGGTGTCCTGCGCGGCTGCGATCGGGACGACGCCCGCGCGGCTGGTCAGACCGACGGTCGGCTTGATGCCTGCGACGCCAGACTGGCCGGACGGGCACACAATCGAACCGTCGGTCTCGGTGCCGAGTGCGACCGATGCCAGGGCAGCCGCCACTGCGGCCGCGGAGCCGGAACTGGATCCGCAGGGATTGCGATCCAGGACGTAGGGATTGCGACACTGTCCGCCGACGCCGCTCCACCCGCTCGAGCTGCCAAATCCCCGGAAATTGGCCCACTCACTGAGATTTGCCTTGCCGAGGATCACCGCGCCTGCCCGCCTGAGCCGCCTTGCGACCGTCGAGTCCGAGAGCGCTGCGCGCCCCACGAGTGCGAGCGAGCCCGCGCGCGTGCCCAGGCGGTCCGCCGTATCGATGTTGTCCTTGAGCAGGATCGGGATGCCGTGCAGGGGGCCTCGCGTACCCTGGCTCTGCCGCTCGCGATCGAGACTGTCGGCAATGGCGCGCGCATCCGGATTCAGCTCGAGAACACTCGAGAGATCGAGCCCCTTGTCGATCGCGCGGATGCGGCGCAGGTAGATATCGACGAGCTCCCGGGAAGACAACTGGCCCGAGGCCATCATCTGCTGAAGCCTGGCGATCGACGATCCCGCGACCTCATGGTCGACGTCGAGCGCGGCAATGTCGGCGCCGGCCGGCGGTGCTCCCGCCTGCGGCACCGCGCTTTCTGCGGTCGCGGGTGCGAGAGCCGCGAGCGCCGCGCCGCTGCCGGCGATGGCGCCCGCCTGCAGAAACGAGCGGCGGCTGATTCCGTCCGACTTCCCTGTCCCGTCCGCAGTGTCGTTCTTGCGCAATTCCAGAGTATTCATGGACCTTCCTCCTGCTTGGTCCGGCAATGCGCTTATACACCCGCACGGCAGCGGGCGGCACAGGAGTCGCAAACGACTGTCAGGACTTGTTTTTTCGGGTGATGCCGCGGCCGAAGGTCCCGGTCGCGACGAAGTCCGAGGGCTTCAGGTCGCCCATGACGAAGCGGCCGGTCGCCGTGATGCGCGCGCCTTGCGGCAGGGTATCGGCCATGGTGCGGCGTCGTGCCATGTGCACGGAATATTCGAGCTCATGCAGCAGGGCCGGCCGCGAATAGTAGTACCCCTGCCCGCCCACGCAGCCGAGCTCGATCAGCTCGCGCTGCTGCTGCTCGAGCTCGACACCCTCGGCGACGACCTCGAGACCGAGCGTGCCGCCGAGCGTGATGATCGATTTCGCGAGCCCGGCGCCCTGGTCGATCGTGCCGAGCTGCTCCACGAACGAGCGGTCGATCTTCAGGATGTCGATCGGGAACCGGTGCAGATAGGACAGCGACGAATAGCCCGTGCCGAAGTCGTCGATCGCGATGCGCACGCCGAGTTTCTTGAGCTGCGTGAGCGTCGCCAGCACGTCCTCGCTGTGCTGCATCAGCACGCTTTCCGTCAACTCGATCACGAGACAACCCGGATCGATCTCCGAAATGTCGAGCGCCGTTTTCACGTCGGCGCAGATGTCGGACTTCGCAAGCTGGACGGCGGAGACATTGACGCCGACGCGAACCTGGCGGCCTTCGGGCAGGCGCGCCTGCCAGACACGCACCTCGCGGCAGGCCTGGGCGAGCACCCAGCGTCCGAGCGTGACGATCTGGCCCGTCTCTTCGGCCACCGGGATGAAATCGGAGGGCGCGATGGTGCCGCGCCTGGGGTGGCGCCAGCGGATGAGCGCCTCGACACCGAGCAGATAGCCCGACTTCAGCTCGACGATCGGCTGGTAGTGCAGCAGGAACTGGCCCTGGTTGAGCGCCTCCCCGATCTCCGCTTCCATCTCCTGGCGTCTGCTCGCGGCGCGCTGCATCGCCGGCTCATAGACCGTGTAGCGGCCCTTGCCCTGCGCTTTGGCCGAATACATGGCGACGTCGGCGTTGCGCATGAGTTCCTCGACACCGTCGTCGGGCGTCGAGAAAGCGACGCCGACGCTGGCCGCGACGCGCTTGTCCGCGCCCGGCAGGTCAAGCGATTCCTGCAGGGATTCGACGACGCGCGAGGCGATTTCCATCACCTGCTCCTTGGCGGTCAGGTTCTCGAGGAGCACCGCGAATTCGTCGCCGCCGAGGCGCGCGACGGTGTCGCCATTGCGTGTCGACTTGACCAGGCGCTGCGCGCTCTTCTGGAGCACGCGGTCGCCTTCGGCATGTCCGAACGAATCGTTGATGCGCTTGAAGTTGTCGAGGTCGACGAACAGCACGGCGACACCACGGCCATTGCGCTTGCTGACGGCGACCGCGTGCTCGACGCGATCGCGGAACATCGAGCGGTTCGCGAGGAGGGTCAGCGGGTCATGGAATGCCATGCGCTTGAGCTGCTCTTCCATGCCCTTGCGGTCCGTGGTGTCGCGCAGGGTCAGCAGCCGCCCGCCGATGGCGGGCTCGGAGTCCATGTTAGTGCCGTGGATCTCGATCACGCGCTGTCTCTCGTCGTCGCGCGGCACGCGCGCCTCGACATTGGCCGATTCACCGGGCTTCGCAAGATCCTGGCTCAGGAACTCGCGCAACCTCGCGCGATCGTCGAAGGCGACCAGCTCCTCGAGGCGCTGGCCGATCAGGTCCTCGGCCGCGAATCCGAAGATGCGCTCCGCCGTGGGCGTGACGTATGTGACCGTGCCTTCAGCCGTCACGATCGCGATGACGTCCGCCGTGTTGCGGATGAGCGCACTGAAGCGGGCTTCGGCCGAGCGTGTCGCGAGTCCGTTCTGGACCGCGACCGCCCGCGCCGTCGTGATGGCCTGGCGCGCGAACAGCAGGCCCGCTGCGATGCAGACGACCCAGGCGATGAGCCCGGCGGGATCGGCGAAGCTGCCTTCGTGCAACGCGAGGAGCGCAGAGCCCGCGAGCATGAGCGCGGCATAGGGCATGAGCTGGGCAAATGGCGAGCAACGCTCGGTCGCGTCGATCGGCGGCGCGCGCCGTTCGCTGCGCACATAGTCGAAGTGGGCCGCGATCGCGAATGTCGCGATCGCCGCGATGTGCAGCGGGCCCGCGACGAGGGACGTGCCGCCGGTCGCTACGGCATGCGCTTCGAGCAGGCGCGAACCCAGCATTGCGCAGAGCGCGATTGCAAAGGCGGCGAGCCCGGGCCAGCCCTGCCAGTCGGAGCGTCGCAGAAGCAGGGTCGCGGCCAGAATCCCGATCACCGCATCGAGGCCGACCGTCCAGGAATCACGCCCGGGCAATGCATCGGGCGCGAGATCGCGCGGCAACGCGAGCCACAGGACCGTGCCCACGCAGAGCGCGACGAGCGTTGCTTCGAGCCAGAATTGCGGCCCGAATGTCTTGCCGCGTGTCGACAGCAGCAGGCCCGTCGCCGCCAGCGATATGCAGGGGAAGAAGGCGAACTGGAGCAGGCCCGCCGCGGCCTGAATCACGGGGCCATCGAACGAGCGCGAGGCCGGAACGACTATCGTCGCCGCGAGCTGGGCGGCGAGCGCGAACGCGAGCCAGCGCCAGGCAGCACCCCGCCTGGACTTGTGGCCAGCCAGATTCGAGACACGCCACGCGACGACTATCGCTGCGACGGTCGCGGCGGTGCGGGTGAGAAGCGAGACGAGCGCACTGTGCGCTCCACCCTCGACGAAGACGGCGATCGTGGAGAAAGCGGCGAGCCCGACGCAAAGCAGCACGAACCCCGCCGCCGGGTGGTCGAACCACGGCCCCAGTATGTCGTTCAGCCCGTTGCCGGGCGGCTGATTTCGGTCCCGCGCCATCTGGCCGTTCTCCCTTTTTCGGCCGCCCGCGACGTCTTCGCGGAAAACCCGAAAAATCGGCTCGATGGTGACTTAATGTGGCAATGGCGGACGCCAAGCACATCACATAATACGGCCTCAAACGGTCTGGCTGCCCCGTGGAGGGGCTGAAATCAGGACCAGACCTTGGCCTGGATTCCGCCGCATGAGGGGCAGTCCGCCTTTAGACCGGGCGCAGTGCGCCGGTTCTAAAGGGAACAGTCCCCGGTGCCGTCAGAAAGGTATGTCGTCGTCAAATGATTCGGCGACGCCGGCAGTCTCCGCGCGGGCGGCCGGCTCTTCGCTGCGCTGCGGCGCACGATCGGGTGCAGCGCTCGCGCTGCGGTCGGCTGAGCCGCGGCCACCGAGCATGTTCATCTCGTTGGCGACGATTTCGGTCGTGTAGCGGTCCTGGCCCTCGCGATCCTGCCACTTGCGCGTGCGGATCCGGCCCTCGACATAGATGTGCGAGCCTTTCCGCAGGTATTCAGCAGCAATCTCGGCCAGGCGATCGAACATCACGACGTTGTGCCATTCCGTCGCTTCCTTGTTTTCGCCGGTCTGCTTGTCGCGCCACTGGTCCGAAGTCGCGAGCCGCAGGTTAACGACGGCCTTGCCGGACGGCATCGCGCGCGACTGCGGGTCCTGCCCGAGATGACCGATGAGAATGACTTTGTTGACGCCCCGTGCCATGGCAATCCCCGCTTGTTATGAGTGGCTCATTGTAGACGTCCTCCACCGATGCGGGCACTGTCAATCGCGCCCGATCGACCCATTTCTACCGCGGCGGCCCAGGGCATCCAGGCCAGACTGACAATCGTCGAACAGGCGAATATTCCCGTGAGCTCCCAAGGGCTTCCGAGCAGGCTGCCGCCCAGCACGCCGCCCGCGAACGCCCCGGCAAACTGGCAGGTCGCAAAGACGCCGAGCGCCGCGCCGCGCGATGACTCGCCCGCCGCCTCGGTCAGGGCCGCCGGAAGGCGTGCTTCGAGGAAATTGAATGCCCCGAAATAGACGACCAGCGCGGCGGCGAATCCGGCGAATTGGGCCTGGACCCAGATGAGCGCCGCGAGCGCCGTCGCGAGCCCGATTCCACCGATGCGCACGGCGATTCCCGAACGACCTCCGCGCTCCGACCAGACCATGAGGGGCAGGGTCAAGGCCACGGACGCCACGAATACGCAGATATAAAACTGCCAGTGACGCGAGGCCTCCATGCCGTGCAAGTCGCGCAGTGCATGCGGCACGGCGATGAAGGCGGCAGTCAGCGTCAAGTGCAGCATGAAGATGCCGGCGTAGTGCGGCAGCAGCGCGGGCGTCAGCACCTGGCTCCAGTCCCGGCGCGCTGCCATGCGCATCTTCGCCGGCGGCTCGGCAGGCAATGCGAACCGCAGGAGCGCGAGCCCCACGACGCCCAGCGCTCCGATCAATACGAAAACGCCGGAGACGCCGATGGCTGCCGCGAGCAGCGGACCGGCGACCAGCGAGATGACGAATGAGGCGCCGATGCTCATGCCGATCGTGAACATCGCGCGTGTGCGTGATTCAGGGCGAATCAGGTCCGCCATCAGCGCCATCACCGGGCCGGAAACCGCGCCGAGTCCCTGCACGATGCGCGCGAGGACAAGCGACCAAGCCGTGCCCGCGACCGCGCCGAGCGCGGAACCTGCCACATGCAGGAGGAGTCCGACCACGATGAGGGGCTTGCGCCCGATACGATCGGACCAGGCGCCGAAGGGAATCTGCATCATGGCCTGCGTGAGGCCGTAGGCGCCGACGGCGAGTCCCGCGAGTAATGGCGTTGCGCCGGGCAGATCACCGGCGTGCAGCGCGAGAACCGGGAGCAGGAGAAACAGTCCCAGCATCCGCACGGCGTAAATCGCGGCGAGCGAAGCGACGACACGGCGCTCGGCGGGGCGGAGTGCCGCGCCGCTTGGCTGGGCCACTGGAAATCCCTTTGCGATGCCCGGAACGGGCGGGCTATTCTATCAGGCTGCCCCGATGAGCCAGACAATCCACATCCGCGGTGCGCGCACGCATAACCTCCAGGGCCTCGACCTGGAGCTTCCGCGCGACCGCCTGATCGTATTCACCGGGCTCTCCGGCTCCGGAAAATCGTCGCTCGCCTTCGACACGATTTATGCCGAGGGCCAGCGCCGGTATGTGGAGTCGCTGTCGGCCTACGCACGGCAATTCCTGTCGATGATGGAAAAACCGGACGTCGACACCATCGAGGGTCTCTCGCCCGCGATCTCGATCGAACAGAAATCGACCTCGCACAATCCGCGCTCGACCGTCGGCACGGTGACGGAGATCTACGACTACCTGCGCCTGCTCTACGCGCGCGCGGGCATCCCGCGCTGTCCCGATCACGCGCTCGATCTCACGGCGCAGACCGTGAGCCAGATGGTGGACCAGGTGCTTGCCCTGCCCGAGGGCACTGCCCTTGCGCTGCTCGCGCCGATCATTTCCGGCCGCAAGGGCGAACACCTGCAGGTGATCGAGGAGCTGCGCGGCAAGGGTTTCGTGCGCGTCCGCGTGGACGGCAAGTACGTCGAGCTCGACTCCGTGCCGAAGCTGGACCCCAAGAAGAAGCACTCGATCGATGCCGTGGTCGACCGCCTGAAAGTCCGGCCCGACCTGCAGCAGCGGCTCGCGGAATCCTTCGAGACGGCGCTCAGGCTCGGCGAAGGATCGGCTCGCGTCGCATTCCTGGACGAGCCCAAGCGCGAGGAACTCGTGTTCTCGGACAAGTTCGCCTGCCGGATCTGCGGCTATTCCGTGTCGGAACTCGAGCCGCGGCTGTTCTCGTTCAACAATCCGTTCGGCGCCTGCCCGGGCTGCGACGGGCTCGGCGTCAAGCAGTTCTTCGATCCGGAGCGCATCGTCGCGAACCCGCAGCTCTCGCTCGCCACTGGCGCCGTGCGCGGCTGGGACCGGCGGAACGCCTACTACTACCAGATGATCCAGGCACTCGCGGATCACTACCACTTCGATCCCGAGGCGCCCTATGCCGAGCTGCCGGGCAAGGCCCGTGACGTGCTGATGCAGGGCAGCGGCGGCGAAGAGATTGAATTCCGCTACTTCGACTCGCGCGGCCGCACGGTCCGGCGCAAGCACAAGTTCGAGGGCATCCTGCCGAATCTCGAGCGGCGCTACAACGAGACGGAGTCGCTCGCAGTGCGCGAGGAACTCGCGCGCTACCTCGGCACGCGTCGCTGCCCGGAATGCGATGGCGCGCGCCTGACGAAGGCCGCGCGCTTCGTATTCGTCGGCGGCGCATCGCTGCCGTCGATCAGCGCCCTGCCCGTCCGCCGCGCGCTCGAGTTCTTCAGCGCGCTGGCCCTCGAAGGCCGGCGCCAGAAGATCGCGGCCAAGATCGTCAAGGAGATCACCGATCGCCTCGGCTTCCTCGTGGATGTCGGGCTCGACTACCTGACGATCGACCGCAGCGCCGAAACACTCTCGGGCGGCGAGGCGCAGCGCATCCGGCTTGCGAGCCAGATCGGCTCGGGACTCGTCGGCGTCATGTACATTCTCGACGAGCCCTCGATCGGGCTGCACCAGCGCGACAACCAGCGCCTCCTCGATACGCTGCATCGCCTGCGCGACCTCGGCAACACGGTGATCGTCGTCGAGCACGACGAGGACGCGATCCGCCAGGCGGATCACGTGCTGGATCTCGGCCCCGGCGCCGGTGTCCACGGCGGCCGGATCGTCGCACAGGGAACGCCGGCGCAGATCGAGGCGAGCCCGGCATCTCTGACGGGGCAATACCTTTCCGGCCGCAAGCGCATCGAGATCCCGGACCGCCGGCGCAGGAATGAGCCGAAGCAGCAGCTCCGCCTGCGTCAGGCGAGCGGGAACAATCTCAAGCAGATCGACGCGTCGTTTCCGCTCGGGCTCTTGACCTGCGTCACCGGCGTGTCGGGCTCCGGCAAGTCCACGCTAGTAAACGACACGCTGTATCGCGTCGTCGCTCGCTCGCTGGACCTCGTTGCGGAGCAGCCGGCACCGAGCGCGGGCGTCGACGGCCTCGAGGCCATCGATCGCGTCATCGACATCAACCAGAGCCCGATCGGCCGCACGCCGCGCTCGAACCCGGCGACCTACACCGGCCTCTTCACGCCGATCCGCGAGCTGTTCGCGGGAACTGCGGAGGCGCGCTCGCGCGGATACCAGCCCGGGCGCTTCAGTTTCAACGTCAAGGGCGGGCGCTGCGCGGCCTGCGAGGGCGATGGCGTCATCAAGGTCGAGATGCACTTCCTGCCGGACATCTACGTCGCCTGCGACGTCTGCAAGGGTCGCCGCTACAACCGCGAGACGCTCGACGTGCACTACAAGGGCAGGAACATCCACGAAGTGCTCGACATGACGATCGAGGACGCCGCCGTGTTCTTCGCCGCGGTGCCGGTCATCGCGACCAAGCTGCAGACGCTGCTCGATGTCGGACTTTCCTATGTCAAGCTCGGCCAGAATGCGACGACGCTCTCGGGCGGCGAAGCGCAGCGTGTCAAGCTCGCCAAGGAACTCTCGAAGCGCGCGACCGGAAGGACGCTTTATATTCTCGACGAGCCGACCACCGGGCTGCATTTCGAGGACGTCAAGCACCTGCTCGCGGTGCTGCATCGCCTCCGCGACGAGGGCAATACCGTGATCGTCATCGAGCACAATCTCGACGTGATCAAGACCGCCGACTGGGTGATCGACCTCGGCCCGGAGGGCGGG
>DAIRVV010000062.1:0-11850 GCA_036802645.1 Steroidobacteraceae bacterium | reverse complement strand
GGCGCCGGTTTGCCGAGCGCAAACTGCTCGTACTCGTCCCAGGTCACTTCGTGCTTGCTCATCCAGAACGAGCCCACCGTGACCTCGACCTGCGGCGCCTCGTCCGGGCGGTGCCCGGGTTTGTTCTCGGGGCTGCCCAACGTGAAGCGCCCCCCTTCGATCGGCACCATGTCGAAGCTCGCCTTCGTGCCCGGGATGGTTTCCGTGTATGCCGCGAACGCAGCCTGCTGATCAGCGCCTCCTTCCTGGGCCGAGGCGCCGAAGGAGGCCAGCACGGCGAGCAGGAATACGGCCAGTTTGGGTGTGCGTGACATTATCGTGTGCGTCTGCGGCGGCGGAAATACCAAACGGTCAGGAAGACCAATCCGGCCACCAACATCACAGCCGCGGCGCCGACCGCCATCAATTGTCGCTTCGGATGCACGAGCACCCATTTTCCGTGTCTTGCATAGAGTCCATTGAAGCTCTGCAGGATCTCAGGCAACGACAGCAAATCTTCTTTCGTCAACGCCAAGTCTCTCTCGTCAGGATGATGGGAGCTCTGCCACGGAAACAGCTCCTCCGCACGGTTCATCTCGATGTGTCCGCCGAGCACGTACGAAATCGGACGGGTCTTTGCGAACTCCGCGACTCGGTGCGCACTCGACAGATACGCATCGATGTCGTCCACGAGCAGCCGGCCCGGCAGGAAAAAGTCACCTGACAGGAAGAGTCCCGTGCTGCGATCGTAGAAGGACACGTGCGTTGCTTCGTGACCTGGCGTGGGGATGACATCGACGATTCGATCACCGAGATCCACTTGTGCAGTACCTTGCGGCCAATTGCTGAACCCGAAATACTTCTGCACATCCTCGAGGAAAGCCGGCACGACCTGAACGCCGGGGCGGTTGGCGAACTGCGGGTCGCCTGCTCGATGATCGAGATGCCGGTGGGTATGGATCACCAGTAGCGGCATTTTTGACGAGCCCGCCGTCGGCAGCAATTCCATGACGGTATCGGCCAACGGCATTTTCTGTGGGTCCGCGACATCTCCGGTATCGACCAGCAGAGCCTTGGACGAGCCGACCAGCAGATAGAGGAACGGCGCCTCACCGGTGGCGCACAGACCCTGGCGCAGAATGAATGTCTGTGCGTTGAAGCGATGCACCTGGATGGGCGCGCGAGGTGGGCTCTTGTCGCAATCCACCGCGCCCTCGTCCCATTGCACCTGCATCGATCCGGTCACCGGCTGCGCCACGACGAGCGCAAGGAGAACCGGCTTCATTGTCATCCAGCTCAGCGAGATCATGCGGTGGCAGCGGCGCGCTGACGTTGCAGGACGCGGTGCTCGACATGATGCATCAGCACGTCAGCGGTTGTCTTGAGCGCCCCAAAGATCAGTACCGACAACGCACTGTCGCCGCCCAGGGCGCCGCCGAAGATGATGGTGAGGTGCATCGGGATGATCCGTCCGTACGGGAGGAACATCAGCGTGCCGATATTCGGCGTGCCCGCGCGGTCCGCCTCGACGTTCTGGTTGAACGACAGCCGATGGTTCCACGCAAAGGAAACGCCGAGCACGAAGAGACCTGCCCAGTCCCACCACCGGAGCTGACCGGTGTACTGCCCCATGAGGAATATCAGGTAGATGACATGAAAAAAGCCGTAGTGAACGGCGAAAAAAACGGCGACCGATCGCTGCGTCGCGGGTGTCGGGCTCACCGCGCGATCGTTCATCGTGAAACCTTCGGTCGAGAATCGCCCGAGAGCCAGAATCCGCTTGCAGCTGAAGAAGCCGATGACGATGCTCTGAACCCAGTACGGCCACAGCAACGTCGCCACGGGCCAGTCGAGGGCGAGCGCCAGCGCCACCGTGGCGGCGTTCACGGCGAGGAGCGAGCGGGTACTCGTTGTGCTCACCATGTCGCGGCTTCAGACGGCGATCCGAGATTTGCGGCGGCTACTTCCCGCGCGCCGCGTAGTACGCCGCGATTTTCGGCTCGCTCCTGACCCGCTCCAGGTGCTTCACAAGGAGCGGCGCGTGCTTGTCCACGATGTCGGCGGGCACATGGTCGAGCGCGCCGGACTTGAGCCAGCGCACGAACAGGAAAACCTTGAGGTCGGCGACGGTCAGGCGCTTTTCGACAAACCACTCGCCGCCGCCCGCCGCGAGCCGCGCTTCGAACTGCTTCAGGAAGTGCGCGATGGAGCCGGCCGCCAGTGCCTCGCGCGCCTTCTTCTTGGCCTCGCCCTCGAGCGCGAAGGTGGCGCCGATCCTCCCGGTGATGTCCTCGATCGCGTCCATCAGCTCGTCGACCAGCGCAGCCTGCCAGTCGTCCTTCGGGTAAAGGCCCGCGAGCTTGCCGACATAGCGGTTGATGGTGTTCGACTGCGCGATCACCTTGCCGTCTACTTCCAGGATCGGCAAGGACTGGTAAGGCGTCGTGTCGCGCCGCCCCGCCCAGTCGCTTCTCGCGATGCGCCTGTCCTCGAAGGCGAGGCCGCCGAGGTGCATCGCGAGGCGCGCGGCCTCGCCGCGGCTGCCGTCGAAGTCGAAATAGGTCAGGACCAGATTGGGCATGGAGATTTCCTCGCCGGAATCATAGCGCGTGCCGCGGCCGCGGCGCTGGCGCTCGTCGACGGCGAGCGCATGCAGCTCATCCAGGGAGTTGCAAATGCCAGATTCAACATCATGATGCAATAGCCGATTCCGGCGCCGGAGGCACCCATGGCCCAGTACGAGCTGGCACAAATGAACGTGGCGCGCCTGCGGGCGCCGCTCGACTCCCCGCAGCTGGCCGATTTCGTCGGCGCTCTTGACCGCATCAATGCGATTGCCGACGGCTCGTCCGGATTCGTCTGGAGGCTCCAGGATGATGCGGGCAATGCGACGGCGCTACGCCCGATGGGCGAAGACATGATCGTCAACATGTCCGTATGGCGGGACGCGGAGTCGCTTCAGGCTTTCGTCTATCGCAGCGACCATGTCGGCGTGATGCGGCGCCGGCGCGAGTGGTTCGAGAAGATGGATATCTACCTCGTGCTGTGGTGGGTGCCATGCGGCCATCGGCCCACGCCGGAGGAAGGCATCGAGCGCCTCAACCTGCTACGCAGCCGCGGTCCCGGCACAGAAGCCTTTACGTTCGGCAACCAGTTTCCGGCGCCGGATTCGATCGAGACGTTCCCGCGGGAACGTTTTTCTATACGTGTCTAAAGCCTGTCACCGCAGGACTGTGAGCGGCTAGTCGAGAAACCGCACCATCATGATTTCATCGACATCGGTGACTTCGCCGGCACGCCGATAGGCTCGACGCTGCACACCTTCCTGCTCGAATCCCATCTTGCGGTAGAAAGCGAGGCCGCGCGCATTGTCGGCCTCCGCCTGCAGCTCGGCGCGCCTGACGCCGAGCGCCTTCATCTGCTCGATCGCGCTCGCAACCATCTCTCCGGCAAGGCCCGATCCCTGAAACCCGGGATCCACCGCCAGCGTGCCGAGCTGCGCGACATGCCGTGCACGCCCCTCCAACAGAGTCGTGCGATAGAAACCGGCGACCTTCCCCTCGCGTTCGACAACGTAAAACCCGCCAGCCGCCAGCAGGCCGGCGAAGACGGTGCGGAAACCCTGGAGATCCATGGGATCATGGCCGAGATAGGGAAGCACCCGCTCATCCATGTAGATCCGATAGACCTGCTCGATGTCTTCAGGCCGGGCAAGGCGCGGCTTCGGTCCAGTATTCATGGGTTACAGTAGCCCCCCGTGAAAATTGCTCTCATACAACAGCGCGCGAGCAAGGACAAACAGTCGAACATCGCGCGTGGGATCGCGAACCTCGAAGAGGCAGCCCGAAACGGCGCCACGCTCGCCTGCTATGCGGAGCTCGCCCTCGAGTGGTTTTATCCGCAGCATCCTGCGACCGGCGATGTTCAGAGCCTGGCCGAGCCGCTGGACGGCCCCATGGTCCGGGCGTTCCGCGAGAAAGCGCGGAAGCTCGGAATCGTCGTGGTGCTGAACCTGTTCGAGCGCACGGACACCGCCACTTTCGATTCATCGCCGGTGATCGACGCGGATGGAACATTGCTGGGTGTCACGCGCATGGTGCACATCACCGAGTACGCCTGCTTCCACGAGCAGGGCTACTACACGCCTGGGGACAAAGGCGCGCCGGTATTTCGCACGCACGCCGGCAACCTGGGCGTGGCCATCTGCTATGACCGCCATTTCCCCGAGTACATGCGCGCCCTGGCGCTCGCCGGCGCCGACCTCGTGCTCGTGCCTCAGGCCGGCGCCTTCGGCGAGTGGCCCGAGGGCCTGTTTGAAGGCGAAATGCGGGTCGCGGCATTCCAGAACGGCTATCACGTGGCGCTCTGCAATCGCGTCGGCCGGGAAGACCGACTGGAGTTCGCGGGCGAGTCGTTCGTGTGTGCGCCCGACGGTACTGTCATCGCCCGAGCGGGCCGTGGAACTGAAGAGATCCTGTACGCCGACGTCAATCTTGCGTCGAACGCGACGTCACACGCCCGTCAACTGTTCCTGAAGCATCGACGACCTGAGCTCTATGCACAGTGGTTGGCGAAGTGATCCATCCAACTAGTTGACGCAGTCAAATAAATGGTTGACACTGTCATCCATGCAGGTAGTGTCGACCCAGGCTGTAACCGCACAAGCAAACGACCGATCCGAATGCGTAGCCGGCGTACGGCGCTTCAACCGCTTCTACACCCGTCTCATCGGCGCTCTCGAGGAGGGACATCTTCATACCGGGTTCTCGCTGGCGGAGATTCGCGTGCTCTACGAGCTCGCGCACCGCGCTTCGCCGACCGCAACGGATCTCGCCGGTGAACTGAATCTCGATAATGGCTACCTGAGCCGCATGCTGAGTCGATTCCAACGCGACCGACTGGTCACACGAGTCGCCTCGCGGAGCGACGCCCGGCAGAGCCACCTGCAGTTGACGCCAAAAGGACGCAATGCCTTTCGCGGGCTCGATCGACGCGCGCGTGAGGCCGTCGAGCAACTTCTCGAGTCAGTGTCCCACCGCGATTGCGGGCGCCTGCTGGGCGCCATGAACGTCATCGAAGGGCTACTGGTGCGAGATACCCCGAGGACCGAACGCGGTTTCGTGCTGCGCGCGCCACGGCCGGGAGACCTGGGCTGGATTGTGGAGCGGCACGGCGCCATCTATGCACAGGAGTACGGCTGGAACGCGGAATTCGAGGGCCTTGTCGCCGAGATCGTCGCTCACTATGTGGCGCAATTCGATCCCGCACGGGATCAATGCTGGATCGCCGAGCGCGACGGCGAGAACCTTGGCTCGATCTTTCTCGTCAAGCACCCGGAGCGGCCCGGTGTCGCCAAGCTCCGGTTGCTGCTGGTCGAACCATCTGCGCGTGGATCCGGAATCGGCCGGAGATTGGTCGAAGAGTGCGTTCGGTTCGGACGGCACGCCGGCTATCAAACTATCACTCTATGGACGCAGAGCATCCTCACTTCCGCAAGGCACATATACGAAGAAGCCGGTTTCCGGCTGGTTGACGAAACGCCTCACCGCAGCTTCGGTGCCGAGCTCGTGGGCCAGAATTGGGAGCTTGCGCTCACGGAGTTACGCTAGCTCGCGATAGCGGCCGTCCATTCTCAACTCTTCCTCGATCGGGCGTACCTCGATGCTGCCAATGGCGGCTGAGGGCCATTTGGCCGCCAGCTTGATCGCTTCCTGCAAATCGCTTGTCTCGATGAGAAAGAAACCGCCGAACTGCTCCTTGGTTTCCGCAAACGGCCCGTCAGTCACCGAGAGCTTGCCATTCCGAATGCGGACGATCGACGCCGTGGCCGCTCTCTGGAGGGCATGCGTGACAATCAACTGTCCGCGCTCTTGCAGACTCTCGACATAGTCCAGCGTCTCCTGGCGTAGGGCCAGCCATTCCGCCCTCGAAAGCTGGTTCAGCTTTCGTTCTTCCTCGTGGGCTATGCACAGGAACTTCATTCACGTCTCCGGTATGGCGCTGGGCTCAGGCGGCGTCCGTTTCGAAGACGACCGGCTCCTTGCCGACGTCGAATTCGCCATGCCTGACATTGCCGGCGCGCTCGTAGACGTGCAGCACGCCACCGCGGGTGTTCTGCGCCCTGTCGACGATCCGGAAGCTTCGCGAAATTACGCCCTCGCCGAACAGGCGCTTACCGGTGCCGACGACCACCGGAAACTGCCAGATGCGCAGCGTGTCGACGAGATCGTGCGTGAACAGGGTCTGAAGCAGATTGCCGCTGCCGTGCACCTGAATTTCGCCGCCGTCCAGCGCCTTGAGCTTGGCAACTGCATCGGCGACGTCACCGTTGAGAAGGGTGGAGTTGTTCCAGCTGAGCTTGTCGAGCGTGTGCGACGCCACGTATTTCGGCCGCGTGTTGAGGGCTGTCGCGATTTCGTCTGCGGGGTCTGTCACCTTGGGCCAGTAGCCCGCGAAGATCTCGTAGGTCTTACGGCCGAGCAGGAAGGCGCCTGCGCGATTGATCCAGTCGGTCATGACCGCGCCGAATTTCTCGTCGAAAAAGGGAACCATCCAGCCGCCGTGCCTGAAGCCGCCTTCACGATCCTCATCGGGACGGCCGGGCGCCTGCATGACGCCGTCAAGTGTCATGAATGTGCCTGCCACCAGCTTTCTCATGCTCGTCATCTCCTTTGACTGGCCTTCACTGAGGAACGGGCATTTACATCAAAGACGGTGCTGTTAGTCGACACTGACTTGCGCAGCTGCCGGTAGGAGTCTTCCTACGATTCATGCAATCACGTGTCGATTCGGACGAAGCCCGATCGACTGATTAATATGGCAGCACCCATGAGCCAATCTCCGTATCGCTGGGTAATCGTCGGAGCGGGCGGTCTCCTCGGCTGCGTCGCGATCGGCGCCATGTTCTCGCTGCCGGTGTTCCTGCGGCCAATCGCGCAAGACACGGGCTGGTCGGTCACTGGCGTCTCGACCGCGATGACAATCGCGTTCGTTACCCTGGCTGTCGGCAGCCTCGCGTGGGGGAGCCTCTCCGATCGCATCGGTCCCCGAGCTGTCGTTCTCGCCGGCTCGGTTCTGCTGGTCGTCGGCCTGGTCCTAGCCAGCCTCAGCAAGTCGCTCCTCGTGTTCCAGCTCACCTTCGGCATTCTCGTCGGCGGCAGCATTGCAGCAATCTTCGCTCCGATGATGGCCTGCGTTACCGGCTGGTTCGAAACCCAGCGCAGCCTTGCCGTTTCACTTGTTTCCGCGGGCATGGGCATGGCGCCGATGACCATGTCGCCGCTGGCGGCCTGGCTTGTCTCGAACAACGATTGGCGAACCGCGCTTCTGATCATTGCCGCCCTGGCGGCGGCGATCATGATTCCGGTCTCGTTTCTCGTGCGCCGGCCACCGGCGCTGGTAGGTGAAGGCGCGCCGCCTGTTCCTGGCGAAGATGCCGCGCCGGAGATGACCCGAGGGCAGGCCTTGCGTTCGCCCCAGTTCATCATCCTCATGCTGACGAACTTCTTCTGCTGCGCCACTCATTCCGGCCCGATCTTCCACACCGTAAGCTATGCGGTGACCTGCGGTATTCCGCTGATCCTTGCGGTGTCGATCTACAGCGTGGAGGGGCTCGCAGGTCTCGGCGGCCGCGTCGCGTTCGGTTTGCTGGGAGACCGCTATGGAGCCAAGCGTATCTTGGTCGTGGGATTGCTCGTCCAGGCGTTCGGGGCTCTTGCCTATCTTCCTGTGCGCGAGCTCGGGACCTTCTACGCCGTCGCGGCGCTGTTCGGTTTCATCTACGCAGGCGTCATGCCGCTCTATTCCGTCATCGCGCGCGAGAATTTTCCGCTGCCGATGATGGGGATGGTGATCGGCGGCATGGCGATGGCGGGCGGACTCGGCATGGCGTCAGGTCCGGTGGCGGGTGGCCTGATTTACGATTCCTTCGCGAGCTACGCCTGGATGTTCATCGGAGCCTTCATCCTCGGGATCGGCGCCTTCCTGATTGCCTTGACCTTCAAGCCCTTCCCGAAGAAACAGTCAGTGCCCGCGGTGGCATGATCACACCAGGGACTTGTGCCACACGGTGAAGTCGCACTCCGTTGCAAGCTGAGGCACCAGCTCCGGATGCATGGATTCGAACGACTCGGTGGCTTGAGGCGTGTACCCGATTCGGGCGTACCATTGCTGTAGAAAAGTCTTGCTCGGATGTGACCAATGGCGTGGAGTCAATATCTCGAGTCGCATCGTGTGACTTCCGTGGTCACGGGCCCACTTCTCGGCGTGCTCCACCAATGCCGACCCGATTCCGCTGCCGCGATGCCTGCGGTCGGCGACGAGCATGCCGAACTCTCCGACGCCGTCGCTCATGAGGTTGACATTCACCGACCCGACGAGCACTCCGTCGATTTCCGCCAGGATCAAAGCCTGAGCGCGCAACAGGCGCTCGACGTCGGCGGGATTCGTCCGGGCGCCCTTGCGCTTCCACATGCCCGACTCGGCATCGTCATATACCTCGTTGATGAGGTCCGCCAGTCGCTGGACGTCGGCAATCCCGAGGTCGGAGTCAACCGGGAGGCGAGTCGTCACCGTCGACGTTCGTTTCATGAGCTTCAGGGACTCGCGGCCGGTGCGGAAAGTTCATAAGCTATCTGCACTACCTCGATGACGAAACCAGGGAGGGCGCCATGACGCTCAATCGCCGGGATTTTGTTGCAACCGTCGGCCTTACATTAGTTGGCGGCGCGGCGGCGCGGGTTTCCGCGGCGAACGAGCCAATAGCGGCTCCAGCAGTTGACGGCAACTCCGACTGGGCCTCGGTGCGGGCGCAGTTCGATCTTGCGCCGGATTGGCTGCATTTTTCGCAGTTCTACATGGTTTCGCACCCGCGGCCGGTGCGCGAGGCGATCGAGCGTTATCGCCGCATGCTCGATGCCCAGCCATTTACGACGATCGAGCACGGCATGGGCTTCGACTCGTTCCTGGGGGACGCTGCGCAACAGGATCCATTCCCGGTCCGCGTGCAGCAGGCGGCTGCGGGGTACGTTGGCGGCAAGCCCGAGGAAATCGCGCTCACGGACAGCACGACCCAGGGGCTCGCCGTCATCTATCAGGGGCTGACGCTCAAGCCGGGCGACGAAGTCCTGACCACGACGCACGACCACTACGTACATCACGAGGCGATTCGCCTCGCGGTCGAGAAATCCGGCGCGCGCTGGCGCCGCGTTCCGCTTTACGACGACCCGGCGACCGCTTCAGCCGACGAGATGGTCGAAAACCTGAAGCGCGCGATCGCTCCGCACACGCGTGTCGTCGGCATCACCTGGGTGCATTCGAGCAGCGGCGTCAGGATCCCAGTTCGCGCGCTGGCGCAGATGGTGGCGGAAGCCAATACCGGCCGCGGGAAGAACGAGCAGGTTCTCGTCGTCCTGGATGCGGTGCACGGATTCGGCAACCAGCAAGAGCAGCTCGCGCAGCTCGGCGTCGATTTCGCGGCGGCCGGCACGCACAAGTGGATCTTCGCGCCGCGGGGCACAGGCATCGTGTGGGCGCCGGAAAGGAATTGGGGTCTGCTCCGCCCGACGATCCCGACCTTCTACGAGCTCGAGCCGTTCGCCGCATGGGCAGACCAACGCCCGCCGAAGGCTCCGACGGGCATGTCACGGATTTCGCCCGGAGGATTCAAGGCATACGAGCATCAATGGGCAATGGCCGAGGCGTTCGAATTCCACGCGCGCATCGGGCGCAAGCGGGTCGCGGATCGGATCGCGGCGCTCAATACGCAGTGCAAGGAAGGATTGGCGAAGATCCCGAGGGTGAAGCTCCTGACACCCAGGGACCCAGCTCTGTCCGCCGGCCTCATCGCATTCGAGGTGGAAGGCCAGAGCGCCAACGAAACTGTGCATAAGCTGCACGCGCGGAAGGTCATCGCGTCGTCCTCGCCGTACAAGATCTCGAAAGCGCGCCTCGCGCCGACCCTCGTCAACGACGAGCGCGAGGTCGAGGCTGCGCTGCAGGCGGTGCGGGCTATCGCCTAGGGTGGCGAAGCGCATTACAGCGCCGCCAGCCTGCTCAGGCGGGCGCTCTGGCGCTGCACGGCCTTGCGGAGCGCCGCGGGCGACAGCACCGCGAAATCGAACGGCAGCCGTGCCAGTTCGCGCGCGAACCAGTCGAGATCGTCTGCCTGCGCCGACAGCCGCACGGCGTCGCCTTCGGGCGTGAACACTCCGATCGCATCGAGCGTTTCGCGCCGCGCGCGATCGAGGTCAGTGTGTAGCAGCACTTCGATCGCGTGTGCGCGCGGCATTGTCGCCACCGAGCGTGTCAGGTGCGCCAGGGCGTCGAAGTCGTCGGGCCGACCGAAGCTCGCCGGCAGTGTGCGCACAGTGATCATCCGGTCGAGCCGGAACGAGCGGACGTCGCGCCGCAGGTGGCAGTGCCCGACCGCGTACCAAACTCCGCCGCGCCACACGAGCCCATAGGGATCGAAATCGCGCGAGGTGATCTGCTGCTCGCCGCTGCGATAGTCGAGGTGCACGCGCTGCCGCGCCTGTGCTGCGGCGCTCAGCGTCACGAGCGCGGCGTTGTCCTTGGGTGAGACGTTCCTGCGCGAGAGGTCGAGTGCCACGGTCTCGTCGATTGCGCGCAGGCGGCGCTTGAGCGCCGGCGGCATCACGCGTTGCAGCTTGGCTTGCGCGCCGGCGACCGCAGGTGCGGCATCGGCAAGGCCCAGGCTGCACGCAGCCACCAGGCCGACCGAGAGTGCGAGCGCCTCGTCGTCGGTGAAGATGAGCGGCGGCAACTTGAAGCCGGCGACGAGCGCATAGCCACCGAAACGGCCGCGCTCGGCAAGGATGGGGATGCCAAGCTCCTCCAGCATCGCGATGTAGCGGCGGAGCGTCCGGCTGTCGACACCGACGTGCCGCGCGAGCTCGGGTCCGCTGATTCGGCCATGAGTCTGAAGCAACTCGAGCACCGCCAGCACGCGGGTGGTCGGTCGTGTCATAGGGTGAAGTCTAGTATCGAATCAGGGCGGGAATCGACCTGATTCAAGCGCAGTCTGTGTTCGTCACCGCAGGAGGATTTTCATGCCTCGCCTGGTCCAGACTTTCGCGTCGTTCACGCTCTCTCTCGCCGGCGGGTTCGCGCCGCAAGCGCAGGCTGCCGACTGCTGTGCGGTGCTGGAACTGCGCCAGTACGCCTTGCACCCCGGCCAGCGCGACACGCTGATCGAGCTCTTCGAGCGCGAGTTCATCGAGAGCCAGGAGAGCCACCCGATGCGCATCGTGGGCCTCTTCCGCAATCTCGATGCGCCGGATCGCTTCGTGTGGATCCGGGGATTCCCAGATATGCCGGTGCGTGCGGAGGCGCTCAGGGATTTCTATGGCGGTCCGGTCTGGAAGGCAAACCGCAGCGCCGCCAACGCCACGATGATCGATTCGAACGACGTGCTCCTGCTGCGCCCGCTCAGCGCGGATACGGGCTTCCCGGACGCGGCGCTGCCGCCCCGCGATGGTGAGCCGCAGCGGCGCGGCGTGGTGGAGGCGCGTCTCGTGTATGCCGCGGCGGAGATGCCGAGAGCAAAAATCGATGCCGCCGTCGCGGCGCTCGATGCCGCGCTTCACACCGCCGGCGGCACGCGCCTCGCGGTGCTGGTGAGCCATCACGCAGCCAACAATTTCCCGGCGCTGCCGGTGCGCGAGGGCGAGCATGTGCTCGCCTGGTTCGCGGAGCTCGCCGACGAAGCGGCGCGCACGCGCCTGCGCGACTCGCTTGCCGCTTCGCCGGCCTGGCGCATGGCGCAAGCTGCACTCGCCGCCGGCGCGCCGCGACAGCCCGAAGCGCTGCGACTCGTTCCGACCGCGCGCTCGCGCCTGCCGGCGGCGCCGC
>DAIRVV010000061.1:0-12033 GCA_036802645.1 Steroidobacteraceae bacterium | reverse complement strand
ACAGTCCGAAGCGCTGCGACTCGTTCCGACCGCGCGCTCGCGCCTGCCGGCGGCGCCGCGCTATATTCGCAGTCCATGACTCAGATCACGCTGACCTATCTCGACATCAATGGCGGCCGCGGCGAGCCGGCCCGGCTCGCGCTCGAGATCGGCAGAATCCCTTTCGAGGACCGCCGCATTCCGTTCAAGTCCTGGCCGGCCATCAAGGCCGAGATGCCATTCCAGGCGCTGCCGGTTCTCGACGTGGATGGTGCGCGCATCTCCCAGGGCAATGCGATCAACCGCTACGTCGGCAGGCTCGCAAAGCTTTACCCCGACGATCCGTGGCAGGCCGCGCTATGTGACGAGGTGATGGACGCGGTCGAGGACGTCAGCACGAAGATTGACCACACCGTTGACATACCGGACGGCCCCGAAAAGAAAGCCGCGCGTCAACGCCTGGCGGATGGGCCGATCTCGCTGTACCTCAAGCGTTTCGAGTCGATGCTGGCGCAGCGCGGCGGGAAATACTTCGCCGACAACCGCCTGACGGTCGCCGACCTCAAGATGTTCGTGTGGATTCGCTACCTGCGTTCGGGGATGCTCGACTACGTTTCCAAGGACCTGCCGAACAGAATTGCGCCGGCGCTGGTCGGGCATTCCGAGCGTGTGCACGGACATCCCGCCGTCGCCGCGCATTACGAAGCGCGCCGCTAGCCGAACCGCTCGACCAATATGTCGATGAGTGCCCTGACTTTGCGGGGCGGAAAATCGCCAGGCGGGCGCACGACGTAAAGGCCCGCTTCCGGCGGAGGAAAGTCGGTCAGCAAGGGCACGAGTGCGCCCGCAGTAATGTGGGCCTTGATCAGGAAGTCCGGCAGCGCGGCGATTCCGAGGCCCGCCAGCGCCGCTGCGGCCAGTGCTTCGCCGTTGTCGGCCTTGAACCGGCCGTGGACGTGCACGCTGATGGTCTTGCCATTGCGTGTCAGACGCCAGGTTTCGGTGCCCTGCATCAACGCTTCGTGGCTCCCCAGGTCGTCAGGCGTCCTGGGCATGCCGTGCGCTTCGAGATAGGCGGGGCTCGCGACGAGCTTGCCGCACATTGGCGCAATGCGCCTTGCCACGAGGTTTGAGTCCGGCAGGTAGCCCAATCGCACAGCCGCGTCGAAGCCTTCGCCGATGAGGTCGACGAAGCGGTCGGAATAGGCGGCGTGAACCCGCAGTTGCGGATGACGGCGCGCGAGTTCCGCCAGGACAGGCGCCAAGTGCGCGGGCCCGAAGGTCAGCGGCGCGGCAACGCGGAGCAGCCCGCTGAGGTCGCCTTCCGGGGAGAGCGCATCCCGCGCCGCGTCGAGCTCGGCGGTAACGCGCGCGGCGTGCTCGCGGAAGGTCGCGCCGGCTTCGGTGAGCGCGGCACCTCGCGTCGTTCGTGAGAGTAGTTGAACGCCCAGTTCCTGCTCGAGCCGGACGAGGCGTCGACTGACGATGGATTTGGAGAGACCAAGCCGCCGCGCACCCGCCGTCACCCCGCCGGCGTCCGCGACCATCACGAAAGTACGCAGGTCTTCCAGGTCAAACAAAGTCGCGTTCCAGTTCGTGCAACACAGCTTCGCACATTGTGTGGCTAGTGTTGCTTATACAGGAACGGCAATCTCTCAGCCAGACGGTTCGGCGATGGTCGCCGCGCCACTGAAAAGGAGAGAGCAATGACCCGGAACCCAGGCGTCTGGAAGCACGAAGACGCGGCGCTCGTTCTGATCGATTATCAGAAAGAGATGTTCGATACAGTCCGCTCGGAAACGCCGGCCGCGCTGATCGACGTCAATGTCCGCCTGCTCATCAAGGCCGCCAAGGCGTTCGGCGTGCCAATCGTCTTGTCGACGGTCGGTGTCGAGATGGGCGTCAATCATCCGACACGCCAGTCAATCCTCGACGAGCTGCCGGGAATCCAGGTGATCGACCGCTCGTCGATGAACGCCTGGGAGGACAAACCCTTCCGCGATGCGGTGGAGAAAACCGGAAAGAAGCGGCTCATCTTCGGTGCGCTCTACACCGAGATCTGCCTCGCCTTCCCGGTCGTCGATGCGCTCAAGGACGGCTACGACGTCGCGTTCGTCGTCGACGCGGTCGGCGGACTGTCGCAGCTCGCGCACCGAACCGCGATCGAACGGCTTGTCAATGCCGGTGCCGTGCCCAACACGGCGCTCGCACTCGTCACCGAGCTTTTCCGCGACTGGAAGTCCCCGGTCGCCGACAAGGCACGCGCGATCATCAAGCCCTACCTGGCCGATGTTCCGAAACTTGCCGCGGCCTGAACGAGGAGTCAGAGACATGACCACATTGACCGACGCAGCGCCGCGCACTCAACGCGGCCGCTCCATTCCCGTCGACGCAGTCGCTGCCCTGGGGCGAGTCGCGCTTGCGCTGATCTTCGTCGCGAGCGGCATCGGCAAGCTTGCCGCGCCTGATGCAACGGCAGGCTACATCGCGTCTGCGGGTCTCCCATTCACGGATCTCGTCCTCTGGGGCACGATCGTCCTCGAGGTCCTGGGCGGAGCGGCGCTCGCACTGGGATTCAGAACGCGAATTGTCGCAATCGCTCTGGCAGGTTTTACGATTCTCGCTGCCGTCTTGTTCCATTCGCCGCTCGGAGACCAGAACCAGATGATCCACTTTCTCAAGAACATGGCAATTGCCGGCGGCCTGCTTCAGGTCACGGCTTTCGGTGCTGGTTCAATCTCGCTCGACGATTGGTTGGGCAAGCAGCCTTAGGGGAGTAAGCGCCCGACCGCAACCAGGTGGCGCTGATAATAAGGTGCGTCGATGCTCGTGACGCGCACGCTGTCGCCGCTCGAAGGCGCGTGAACGAACTGGCCGTCGCCCAGGTAGATGCCGACGTGCGACAGCTTCTCCTGGTCCTGAAAGAACAGGAGATCGCCCTCCACGGCTTCCGCAAACGGAATCTTGCGCGCAGCGTCGAACTGCTCCCGCGAGGTGCGCGGCACCGCATGGCCATTCGACGTATACGTGTAGTAGACGAGGCCACTGCAGTCGAAACCTTCGTCGGGATCCGCGCCGCCGTACCGATACTGCACGCCGACCATCGAGAGCGCGAGCTCTGCGATGGGGCCGCGCACTTCTTTATCCGGAGTGTCTCTGCCGGGTGTCCCCGCGCATCCAGCCGCGAGCATCAAGATTGCCATGATGCCGGCAAGCCCGGCTGCTGCATTCCTTTGCATGGCCCGTATTCTCTTACGCTCCGAGCGGCGGCACCCCGAACCACCTGGCATGAAGCCAGAACAGGAAAATCGCGTACAGCGCGAGTCCGGCGACGAGGGCGATCCCATCGTTCGCCATTGAAGCGGGCAGGGCTATCGGCGGGCGCGGCGGACGGCGTCCGAGCGAAATGCGGTCGGCAATGGCCCACACCAGGAAGCTGCCGAACAGCAGCACGTCGGCGATGCTGCCATTGGTCAGGAGATGCGCAATCGCCCAAAGCATGGCCGCCAGAAGCAGAGGATGTTGTGTGCGCGCCTTGATGCGGCCCGGCAGCACCGAGGCGAGCGCGAGCGTAAATGCGGGCAGCATCAGGAGCGCCGCAACGTATCGGCACCATGCCGGTGTTACGTACAAGACGGCGGCGGATTCCCGGGCGGCTCCATAGCCGGTGACGAGCAAATAAAACCCTAGCAGTGCAACGATCGAGTAAATGCCCTGCCAGGTCCGGCGGCCCAGACGCTCGGCGACACGATTCCGCCAGCCGAGCGCCAGCAGCGAAATTGAATGGACGCCGAAAAAGACCACCACTCCGAAGATCAGTCTTTGCATTGCAGACTCAGGGCCTTGGTCTTGAGCTGGGCGTATTCTCTCATGAGGGTTGTCGAATTCGGGACTGACCGCTCGACTAACCAGGGAAGGATGAACGGAGGAAGTCATGAAGAAGAGTCGAAAAAGGGCCCCTCGAACGCCAGCGAAGACCCGGATCGGCGGCGTCGCCCGCAGCGTCGTGTCGGCCACGGAGTGGAAGCGCGCCCGGGCGGCCATGACGGCCAGGGAAAAGAAGCACATGCGCTCCGGCGACGCGCTCGCAGCCGCGCGGCGCCGCATGCCGTGGATGAAAATCGAGAAGCGCTATGCCTTCGAAGGGTCGCAAGGGAGAAAGAGCCTGCTGGACCTGTTCGATGGCCGCACCCAGCTCATCCTCTACCATTTCATGTTCGGGCCCAAGGTCGACGGCTGGCCGGAGAAGGGCTGTCCCGGCTGCTCGTTTGTGGCCGACCAGATCAGTCACCTCGACCACATTCACGCACGCGATATCACGTTCGCGATGGTGTCAGCCGCGCCTTACGCGGATATCGTGCGACTGCGCGAGCGTTTCGGCTGGCAGCGATTGCCGTGGTTCTCGACGACGGCGGAATTCAACCGCGACTGCGATGTCTCGGACGAGAGCGGCAACAGCTTTGGCCTGAACGTCTTCTATCGCGACGGTACGGAAGTCTATCGCACGCACTTCGTCGCGCGCCGCGGACTGGAGGCATTCGGCACCGCGTGGTCGTTCTACGACGTGACGCCGCTTGGTCGCAAGGAAACCTGGCAGGACGCACCGGCCGGCTCGCCGCAGGGAGAGCCGTACGAATGGTGGCGCCGCCACGGCGAGTACAGCGCGGACGCCGTCGGTGGCAGGGCCTGAGTCATGTGTCCCGCGTGCCTGATGTCGGCGGCATTGATTGCGGGCGGTGTCACGGGCGCAGGTGGCGCCACGGCACTGCTTGTGCGGAGAGTCTTGCGGCGCGGGTCGAGGCAACCGCTTCGAAAATCGCTGGCGGTCAGGTCGCAGCCGCAGCGACCGTAGCTGGCCTTTCAACCGCGCGCCTGCTCGACCACAGCAGGTGCCCGAGTCCGACCCACAGGAACGTGACGGCGAGCCACTGCCAGAACGCGAAGCTCAGCCACAGCGAAACGCCCATCTCACGCCAGCGATGGTCGACCCAGCCGAGGTCGCGCTGGTCGAAGTAAATCGCGATCTGTGTGATGAAGATCGCGGCGAGCGGTGCGGCCACGACCAGCGCGCCGGTCCAGCCGCGCCGGAGGCGCTGCCCATAGAGGCCGAGCAGGCCCGTATAGAGTCCGGCGAATGCGACGACCGCGAGCGCCTCGTGCCCGTTGTGCACGATGGAGGACAAGCGAACGAACGTCAGCCGCTCGATGCCGACCGCCACGCCGAACAGGATGCCAGCGCGCAGGGCGAATATCGGCCAGCGCCGGTCGCCGGTCGTGTCCCGCAGGTACGAGACCACTGGCCAGAGCGCGAGCATGGAAAGCCCGAGCGCAATCGAGAACCAGCGTCCGCCCTCCGGGTTGTGCTTGCGGGAGGCGAGCTCGGAAACGACCCGGTACATCCAGTCGTAGGGCGCGTCGGGGAAGAAGCGCGCCGCCATCACAACGCCCACAGCAAATGTCGCGAGTGCGAGCGCAAACGCCCACGCCGCGATCTTCCACTGCGTTTCCTGCCTCAAGGTGCCCCCCACGAGCGCATTTTAAACGACCTTGGCGGCGAACAGTTGCCAACTTCGCGGTATGTCCTTCGTGCACGGCGATTCCAAGTTGTAGGACAGCGTCGCGGAGACGGCATGCCGGGCCGATGAAGCCTGGCATCGAATGACGGCGTAACTCTGCTACTTTTGTCAGATGTCTAAAGCCAATCGACAAGTCGTTCCCGCGGCCGGCGGCGCCGGATTGCGACTGGCGACGGGCGAACACCTGCGCATCATCGACATCGAGGGCGGTCAGACCGGCGATCTGATGGCATTCTCCGCGGACGGCCGCGAGCGCCTGTCGAATGGACGCTCGTTCGACTACAACGGGAAGATCTTTCTGTCGACCGGCGATGTGCTGTGGTCCGACCGCAGCAGCGCAATGCTGACGATCGTCGAGGATGAAGTTGGGAGTCATGACTTTCTGTATTCGTCGTGCAGCCTCGAGATGTACCGCATTCAATACGGAGTGACGGGTTATCATCCGAACTGTCACGACAACCTGCACTCGGCCCTGCGGGAACTTGGGATAGAGCCGGACTCACTGCCGACCGCATTCAATTTCTTCATGAACGTCAACGTTCTTCCGGATGGGCGCCTCAAGATCGTGCCGCCCCTTTGCCGCGCCGGTGACTCGATGGTCCTGCGCGCCGAAATGGATCTCGCCGTTGCGTTGTCAGCCTGCCCCGCATCGACCTGCAACGGCGGCGCAGCGCCGCGTTCGCTCGCGTTCGAGATTACCTGATGTTCCGTCGCATCCTGGTCTCGTGCCTGTTGTGTGCGCCCGCCATGGCGCTTGCGCAAGCGGACGGTGGCCCGCTTGCGGTCACCGCGTTGCCGGCTTCCGCCGGCGACGCGGCGGTCGATGCGGTGACGAACGGCCGCCTCGACCACGAGTTCACAGACTTCGACTATCGCGAGGCGCGAGCGCGCGGCGGACCGTTCTGGCTGAGGCTTGAACCTCGATCCGGCGCCGGGATCCCTGCCAACCCGGCGCTCGCCGTGCGCAAGGGCAGGCATCTCGGCGTCCGGGCTTACGATTCGGGCGCGCGCGCCGGACAGGAACTCGTGCCGGCCGCATTCCTGCCGGAGTACCGCGCCGAGCAGACTGCGCTCTTCGCTTTGCCGCCAGGGAGGCCGTCGAGCGAGCCAATCTACCTGCGCGTCGAGGCCGCCGGCGCCGGCGCCGAGCGGCTCGGTTTCTCCATGCCGTCGCTGCCCGAGGCCTTCGCCTGGGGCAGGGAACAGGCGCGCATGATCGCGCTCGCATTCGGCGCGCTGATGGCGATGTCGCTGGCCTCGCTGCTGATCTGCTTCGTCATGCCGGGGCGCATATTCATTTTCTACGCGACGATCTTCTCGCTGCAGGCGCTTTACATTGCCTATGTGTCCGGCCAGGGCTTTGAGTGGCCCTTCCTGCGCGCGGCGCTGCCGCTCGCGACGCATAGCTGGAACGTGCCGGCCGCGCTCTCGGGCGCTGCCGCATGCCTCTTCGTGCGCGAAATCACGGACATGCGCCGCTATTCGCCGCGGAACTATCGCATCTTCGGCTGGCTCGCGATCGTCTTCGTCGTGCTCGCTTTCTCGAACTTCGCGCGCACGCTCGGCCTCGGCGCGATCATCGCGGCCGCCGGCAATGTGATATTCGTCGGCACCGCGGCCTACACGCTGGTCGTCTCGTTCCTGGCCTGGCGGCGCGGCAGCCGGCCGGCCGGCTGGTTCCTGATTGCCTGGGGCCTGCTCGAAGTCATGACGATCTGGACCGCCGGGAAATCGATCGTCGGCGAGGCCGAGCCGCTGCTGTACTACGGGCTGCCGCTGTCGATGGTCGCGGCCGCGATCCTGGTGGCGCTCGGTGTCGCAGACCGGCTCCGTGAACAACGCGTGGCCCTTTCCGACGCCGAACGGCGGGCGCAGACGGATCCGCTGACCGGTGTCCTGAACCGCAGGTCGCTGATCGAGCGCCTGCACGCCGCCTGCGGCCGGGCGCAGGCCAGGGGCCTGCCGATTGCGCTCCTGTTCATCGACCTCGATCACTTCAAGTCGATCAACGATACGCGTGGACACCTTGCGGGGGACGCTTGCCTGCGCGCGGTGATCGGGCCGATCCAGAAAGAGCTGAGGATGTCGGATGTCATCGGGCGCTACGGCGGGGAGGAGTTCGTCGTGATCCTGAGCAGCGCCGACGTCGAGGTCGCACGCGCAATCGCCCTGCGCATCCGGGAGCGCGTGCAAGGGCTGGAAGTCGAGGGATTCGGGCCGCCGATCCGGCTCACATGCAGCATCGGCGTCGCGACGAGCGAGACGCTCGGTGTCTGGGGAGAGGATCTCGTCGCGAGCGCGGACGCCGCGGTCTACGTCGCGAAGAGCGCGGGTCGCAACCAGATTCACGTCGCGATTCCGGTCGCCGCTTAGCCGAGCATCAGAAACCATACTGACAGCACGCTGTCAGGAGCCCTGATCCAGCATGCGAGCGTGCCAATTCGGCACATGCCACAACCGGAGTCAGCCATGCTCGCAGCCAGCGCCATCACCTGGTTCGAAATCCCAAGCAAAGATCTCGACCGCGCCACGCGGTTCTACGAGGACGTGCTCGGCGTGAAGCTGAAGCCCGACGCCATGGGCCCGTCGGCGAAGTTTTCGATCTTTCCGGCCGACAAGGGTCAGCCGACCGGCTGCGTGATGCACGCCGACGGCTACAGCCCGAGCGCCGACAGCACCACCGTTTATCTCAATCTCCTCGATGACCTCGCCAAGCCACTGGGAAAGGTTGAAAAAGCCGGGGGCAAGGTCCTGCAAGGCAAGACCGCGTTGCCAGAGAACATGGGGTTCTACGCGCAGTTCCTCGACAGCGAGGGCAATCGCGTCGGATTCTTCTCACCCCGGTAAGTCGGGCGCACGCGCCTTGATCGGCGCGGTGGCACGCCGCATTCTGGGCGCGTGCGCCGCGCCGACCGGCTATTCCTCCTGATCCAGGCGCTCCGCGGGCGGCGGGTGGTCACGGCCCGCCGGCTCGCGGAGCTGCTCGAGGTTTCCGAGCGCACTGTCTATCGCGATGTCCAGGACCTGCAGCTTTCCGGCGTGCCGATCGAAGGCGAGGCGGGCGTCGGCTATGTCCTGCGGCGCGGGTCGGATATCCCGCCGCTAATGTTCACGCGCGACGAGCTGGAGGCGCTGGTGGTCGGTGCGCGCATGGTCGAGGCGTGGACCGGCAGGCGTATCGCAAACTCCGCACGTCAGGCCCTGACCAAGATCGAAGCGGTACTGCCGGACGCGCTCAAGCGCCGCACCGAAACCTCGCGTGTATTCGCGCCGCCTGTTGAACGCCATGTCGCAGTCGCCGGGCGGCTTGACGAGCTGCACGAGGCGATCGAAGCGCGCCGCATCGTCGAGCTCGACTATCGGCGCGAGGACGGGCAGGGGAGCGTGCGGCTCGTGCGCCCGCTGTGCCTCGCGTACTGGGGCTCGGTGTGGACGCTTGGCGCCTGGTGCGAGATGCGCGAGGATTTCCGTAACTTTCGCCTGGACCGCATCGAAAGCTTCCGCACGCTCGATCGAAGTTTCGTCGAGACGCCCGGGATATCGCTCGCCGCTTTCCTGCGCGGAGTCGGGGCCGACCCGCAGTCCGCGCGCTGATACTTGCAAGATCGGACGGCGGCGTTATGGTTGGGCTGCCGGACCGACAGACTCGAAGGGGACGTCATGAACAGGCGGGAATTCTGCAACGCGACACTTGCGGCGAGCATCGCCGCTGCCTACCCGGTACTGTACGGCTGCCAGCGCGGGCCGCGGGTGGCCGACACCGACATCGCTGCCGTATCACTGGATGGCGCCGAAATCGTACTCAAGAAATCGGCTATCAACGAACTGGCGGGGAGTTTCTCCGGGCCCATCATCCTCTCGGGTCATCCTGAGTACGACGCAACCCGCAAGATCTGGAACGGCATGCACAATAGGCGCCCGGCCTTGATCGTGCAGTGCATGAGCAGCGAGGACACCAGTCGGGCCGTCATGTTCGCGCACGAACACCGGCTACTGACCGCGGTGCGGGGCGGCGGCCACAGCTGGCCCGGCTATTCGATCTGCGACCGCGGCATCGTGATCGACTTGTCGCAGATGAACGCGGTAACGGTGGACCCCACCGCGCAGCGCGCGCGGGCGAAGGGCGGCGTGCTGCTCAATGCGCTGGATACAGCGGCGCTGGCACACGGCCTCGTTACCACGACAGGAGTCGTTTCCCACACGGGTGTCGGTGGCTTGACGCTCGGCGGCGGATTCGGCCGACTCAACCGCAGTTATGGCCTGACCATCGACAACCTCGTGGGAGCGGAGATCGTCACTGCGGACGGTAGCGTGCGCAAGATCAGCGCAGAACAGGAGCCGGACCTCTTGTGGGCCATCCGCGGCGGTGGCGGCAATTTCGGCGTCGTCACCGAGTTCGAATACGCGCTGCATCCGTTCAATCGAAACCTGCTGAGCGGCCACATCGTCTGGCCGCGTGCGCAGGCGCGCGACGTGCTCGAGTTTTACGCCGGCTGGGCTCCTGCCCTCTCCGACGAGATGTACGTCGGCCCGGTCATGGCCAAGGACCCGAAACTCGGCGAAATCGCGATCATCGACGTCGTGTACAACGGCGACCCGGCCGCCGGCGAAAAGGAACTCGCGCCGTTGCGGAAGATCGGCAAGCCGCTCGCGGACGACGTCAAGGTCCAGGACTACATGGTCCTGCAGACGGTGAACGACGTTCCGTTTGCGCACGGAATCCGTTCCTACGCCAAGAACGGCATGATCAAGGAATGGTCGCAGGAGCTCGTGAATGCACTGGTCGAGTCGTACGACCCGCGCCTGTTCATGGCCACGCACGTTGCCGGCGGCGCCGTCAAGCGAGTCGGTGAGCTGGACACGGCGTTCCCGCATCGCAATGCGGAAATCATGATCGTGGTGGCAGCCGGCTGGGCCGACGCGGCTGAGGACGAGACGATGATTGCGCTCGCCCGCGACTTCTATCGCGCGATCGAGCCGCACACGGGCGGTTATTACGCCAACATCGATTTCGACCGCAGCGAAGCCGCCGGCAACTACGGCCCCGCCTATGCGCGGCTGTCGAAGATCAAGGCCCAGGTCGATCCGGACAACCTGTTCCGGTTGAACAGCAATATCGATCCCGCCTGACAGGCCCGGTGACGTTAAAAAACGATCCGGCCGGTGAAAACGTTCCGGCCGGAACGCTTTTCTACACGTGTCTAATGTTTAATGCTCGCTGGTGCGTAGGCGCTTGTTTTCCACGTGCCGGCTGAAGTTGTCGAGGATGGCCTGCCAGCCCTGGCGCTGGATTTCCGGCGCGTTCTCGGCCTCCGGGTCAAATGTCTCTTTCACCAGCACCTCGCCGTTCTTCTCGACGAACTCGACTTTGACCTCGCGGCCATCGCTCATCCGGTACTCGATGGCCTTTTTCGGCACGACACGGGTATAGATTCCTTCGAAGTCGAAGCCCACGCTGCCGTCCTTCGATTCCATGCGCGACTTGAATTTGCCGCCTTCGCGCAGGTCGACCGCGCTGTCGGTCGTGTGCCAGTCCTCCTGAGCCGCATTCCACTGCTTGATATCTGACGGATTGTTCCAGGCGGTCCAGACCTCGTTCAGCTTGGCCTTGACGGCCGTTTCGACGGTGATCTTCACGGGTGTCTCCTTCTGCATTGTTGCTACAGGCCTTAGTCGCGCTGCGAGGCAAAAGTTCGACAGCGGCCTCTAAAATGATGGCGAATCAATTAAGGCGGTCCAGTTGCTGATGCCACTCGCGACAATGTGGGTTCGGGGACTATTGCTGGTGGGCGCCGCGATGCTCGGCGCCTGCGCAGCCGACGAACCGACGGCTACCGCGGAGCGGCCGCCGACGCCGGGACTCTCACCGCTCGCGGCGCTCGGAGAACAACTGTTTCGGGACGAGACGCTGTCCGTTTCGGGGCGGCTGTCCTGCGAGACCTGTCATCGGCCGGAATTTGCGCACGCGGCTCCGCCGGGCGACATCGTCTCCAGGGGCGGACCCGCCATGGACACTGCGGGCATCCGCAACACGCCCTCGATCCGCTACGCGAGCTTCACGCCGCCCTTTGGCTATGACGAGGAGGGCACCGCCTTCGGCGGCCTGTTCCGGGACGGACGCGTGCCGACACTCGCGGCCCAGGCGGGCCAGCCGTTCCTCGATGCGCGCGAGATGGCAAACGCCACGCCCGCCGACGTGATCGCGCGCATGGCACGCTCACCGAACGCAGCGCAGTTCCGGCAGGTCTTCGGCGCCGGGGTCTTCGAAGACACCGCGCGCGCCTATGCCAGCCTCACGACGGCGATCGCGCAGTACGAAGTGGAGAATCCGGACTTTCATCGCTTCGACAGCAGATACGACGCATTCCTCGCGGGCAAGGCCGGGCTCACGGACGCGGAGCGCCGCGGCCTCGAGCTCTTCGAGGACCCGGAGAAGGGCAACTGCGCCGAATGCCATCCGAACAGGCCGACCAAGACG
>DAIRVV010000060.1:0-12059 GCA_036802645.1 Steroidobacteraceae bacterium | reverse complement strand
CTCGGCGCGGCGCGCGTCGCCGGCCAGGGCGATCGCCTCGGCTCGGTCACGCCGGGGAAGCTCGCGGACCTCATTCTCGTCGACGGTGACCCGAGCGTCGATCCGGGCGCCTTGCGTAATCTTCGACTGGTCGTGAAGGATGGCGTGCCGCTCGAGCCGGACGCGATGTGGCGCGAGCTCGGCATCCTGCCGCTCCCGAAGTAATCGGCCTAGGTGAGCAGGTTGAGGAACAGCGTGATGATGAGCGCGTTGGTGAAGTCGATGAAGAAGGCGCCGACGATCGGCGCAACGAGGAAAGCCCGCGGCGCCGGCCCATAGCGCTCGACCAGCGCGCGCATCACGGCCATGGCGTTCGCCGTCGTACCAAGCATGAAGCCGATGAAGCCGCCGCTCATGACCGCCGACTCGTAGTTTCTTCCCATGGCGCGATGCACGGGCGCTGCCGAGATCACTGCGAGCACCACTTGAGCGAGGAGGATGACGACAAGTGGGAGGAAGAGTCCGGACAGCTCCCAGAGCTTGAGTGTCATCAGCGCCATCACGAGAAACAACGTCAGCGTCACGATGCCGAAGGCATTGATGAAGCGTAGCGACAGGCCGAACCAGCCGGTGACGTCGTCCACATTCCGGATTGCGGCGGCGACCAGCATCGCGCCGATGTAGGCGGGCAGTGTCATGCCGAGCGCGGCGAACCCCTTGCTGACCCAGTGGCCGATCCACATCGCGACGAGGATAGCGACCAGGTTCTTGACGATGGGCCAGGCATCGTCGTCGTCGGTCGACGCCGTAATCGTAGTTTCCGTGCCGGCATCGGTGAGTATGGTGCCCGGATCACCGCCTCGCGCTCCGCGCGGGGACTTGAGCTTGCCGCGTTCGATCAGGACGGTGCTCACCGGTCCGCCGACGAGGCCGCCGGCGACGATGCCGCCGATCGCGACCGCGATTGCAACCGACGACGCGCCGACGACGCCCGCTTCCTCGAAAAGCGGCGCGAACGCGAGCCCGGTCGCCGGACCGCCCGTCAGCGTGACGGATCCGGCCAGCACGCCGAACAGCGGGTGAAGCCCGAAGCCGAGCGCGATCAGGATGCCGACGACGTTCTGCAGGATGGCAAAGACCGTGGCGAGCAGGAAGAAGCGAAGCACCTGCGGGCCGCCGATCTTCAGCAGCGACAGGCTCGCGCCAAAGCCGATCGTCGTAAAGAACGCGATCATCATCGGGCTCTGGAGCGTGGTGTCGAACTTGACGAGGGTCACTCCCTGGCCGCGCGCGATGAGCACGGCGACGGCCACGACCAGGCCGCCGAGCACCGGTGCCGGCAGGTTGTAGCGATCGAGGACCGGGACCCAGCGCCGGAGCCAGTGGCCGAAGAGCAGTGCGACGCCGGCGAAGGCGAGCGTCTGGACGAAATCTAGTTCAAACACTTGGCAAGCTCCTGGACCAGCCGATCGACTTCTTCCTTCGACGTGTAGTGTACGAACGACACGCGCACCGCGCCGTCCTCGGTGTCGATGCCGAGCGCCTTGATCAGGCGATAGGCGTAGAAATTGCCGACGCCGACGCCGAGCTTCGCCTCGGCAAGACGGCTCGCGACCTCGCTCGAGCTCTTTCCCTCGACCGTGAACGCGACGGTCGGCGCACGATTGGCGGCGCGCGTGCGGCCGATGAGCCGGGTTTTCGGGTGCTTCGAGAGGAAGTCGAGCAGGGGCTGGAGCAATTCGCATTCATGCGCGCGGAACAGGCCGCGCACCGCGGCTGCACGCAGAGGCGGGGACTTGCCCTTCATGCCGTGGCGGTCGGCAACCGCGTCCATGTAGTCCATCACGCCGTTCACCGCGGCAATCTGTGCGTGATCGGGGCCTGCCGGCGTGAGGCGCGCACCCGGTTTTCCGTCATTGAAGAAGTGTCCCTGGTTCGGCAGCGCGGCGTTGACCTCGCGCTTGAGGAACAGGGTCCCGAGGTGCGGCCCATACACCTTATACAGGGAGAAGTAATACGCATCGACGCCGAGCTCCTTGACGTCGGGCATTCCATGCGGGCAGAAGGCTACTCCATCCACGAAGGCCCAGGCGCCGGCACGGTGAGCGAGATCAGCGAACTCGCGCACTGCATTGATGCTGCCGACGACGTTGGAGCAATGCGTGAAGGCGACGAGCTTCGTGCGCGGACCAAGCAGGGCTTCGAGGTCCTTCCTGTCGAGGTCCGCGGTCTTCGGATTGACTTTCCACTCGCGCACCGTGAATCCGTCATCCGCGAGCCGGTGATAGGCGCCGACATTCGCCTCGTGATCCTGGTTGGTGACGATGATTTCGTCGCCGGGCTTCAGATGGCGCCGCAGCGCCTGCGCGAGGACGAAAGTATTCTGGGACGTCGAAGGCCCGAAATGCATCTCGTCCGTGCCGACATTGAGCCAGGCGGCCATGCGCTCCTTCGACACATCCATCTGCTCGCCGGCCTTTGCCGATGCGGCGAACGCGTAGTAGGGCTGGACCTTGGTTTGCCGGTAATAGCGGTCGAGCCAGTCGATCGTCTGGCCGCAGGCGTAAGAGCCGCCCGCATTTTCGAAGTGCGCGAACCCCGCGAGCGAAGGCTCGCGAAAGGCGGGAAATTGCGAGCGGACGAATTCGAGGTCGAGATTCATGAACTATTCCCCGGCGGCAACGCCATAGGATAAACACTCACATGTCTTATCCTGAAATTATCCTCCGGACGGCCGCCGTCCTCGTTCTGCTCGCCCTGGCGGGTCTCATGCTGGCATCGCGGCGGCGGGATCACACGCCCTTGCTCGGAGCGCTCTTCGCCGCCGCCGTTGCGGCCTTCGTCGTGACGTCCGTGCGCGGCGCCGATGCTTGGCTGGGCGCCTGGCTTTATCCCCTGACGGCCCTTTGCGTTGCAAAGTCGGCGCTATTCTGGCTGTTCGCCCGCGGCCTTTTTTCGGATGAATTTCGACTGCGCGGTTCGCACGCGGCAATCGTCGGTTTCACCGCCGCGTACGGGCTATGGCAGCAACTCGCCTTCAATCCGGTGGCGAGGCGGGGTCTTGCAACGTCCTGGGAGCGGATCGCCGCGGCGGGCTTCGAGATGTGGGTGCTGCTGCTCGTGCTGCTGACACTGTCCGAGGTTTATCGCGGACTCGCGGTGGACCTCGTCGAGCGGCGCCGGCGCATGCGGATCCTGTTTGTCGCCGGCGTTTCGGCGTTCCTTGCGGCCGCCGTCATCGTCCAGTCTTACAACCTCGTCCAGGCGACCGCGACGCCGGGCCTGCTCGTCCTGGCGAACCTCGTACTGATCACGACGGCAGGCATTGCGGTCGGCTGGAACCTCGTCCAATTGCGGGCGGCGAGCTGGCTCGAGCCTGAGCCTTCGATCGCGACGCCCGCTGAGTTGACCGCGCACGAACAGCGGATCCTGGAGTCACTCAAGTCGCAAATTGATGTCTGGCATGTCTATCGCGAAGAGGGCCTGACGATCGGCGTGTTGGCCGGGCGATTTGGTACGCGGGAGCAGGTCCTGCGCCGGGTCATCAATCGGGGTCTCGGCTATCGCAACTTCAATGACTTCCTGCACGCCTGCCGGATTCGCGAGGCCTGTGAGCGCTTGCGCCGGGCCGATGAAGCGCGCGTTCCAGTGCTGTCGATCGCGCTTGGAGTCGGCTATGGCTCGATCGGTCCATTCAACCGCGCCTTCAAGGCGCGCATGGGCATGACGCCGACGCGATTTCGCCAGTCGGCCACCGGCGGCCCGGCGACCGCCTGACCCCCCGAGCTCAAGAGAATCTGGCCGATTTCGAATTCGGCCAGATATTCCCGCGTATCCGGCGAGAGTTCCCTCGCGGATGGGCCGACACTCCGGGCCGATGCTTCGGACCCTGGCAATTCTTGCCGTCACTGGCTGCCTGCCGCTTGGCGCCTTCGCCGACTCGACCCTGTCGGGCGACCTTCCGCGGCGCGAGAACCGGCCGCTCGAGGAGGTTGCAGGGCTCGACAGCCGCTATGGTGTGCTTCGTGCGCCTGATGGCAGTCGAATGCGCACGATCCTGACGCGTCCGGAGGGAACGACCGGCCGCTTGCCTGCGATCCTGTTCGTGCAGTGGCTCAGCTGCGACAGCATTGAATTGCCCGAGGAGAAGCGGGACGGCTGGAGCCGCATGCTTCGGCGGCTCGCCCAGGAATCGGGATACGTGATGATGCGCACGGAGAAACCCGGCGTCGGCGACAGCGAGGGCGATTGCGCGACGCTCGACTACGACACCGAGCTTTCGATTCATCGGGCGGCGCTCGCTGCGCTCCGGCATTCCGATGACGTGGAGCCCGACAGGATCGTCGTCTTCGGCGCCAGCATGGGCGGCAACTTTGCTCCGCTCCTGGCCGCGGGCGAGAAACTGGCGGGCGTGATGATCTGGGGCGGTGGGGCGAAGAGCTGGTTCGAGCGCATGCTCGGCTTCGAGCGGCGGGCGAAGGAACGGAGCGCCGTGCCCGCGGCAGAGCTCGACGCCTACATGCGCTCGCTCCAGCGATTCCTGCTGGCTTACCTGCTTGACGGCAAGGATCCCGCGACGATCGCGCGCGAACAACCCGCGCTGGCCGGAGTCTGGGAAAAGATCGTCGGGACGGAAGGCGGAACGCATTACGGCCGGCCGCTCGCCTTCCACCAGCAGGCCGCCGCGAAGGACTGGGCCGCGGCCTGGGAGCGCGTCGATGCGCCGGTGCTGGCCCTCTATGGCGAATACGACTGGTTCGAGGATGCCGAGGCGCATCGTCTCGTCGCCGACATCGCCAATCGGCGCGGTGCCGGGCGCGGCGAGTTCGCCGTGATCCCCGCGACCGACCACCACTTCGAGCGTTTTGGCGATGCCGGGGCCGCATTTCGCGGCGAGGGCGGCGTCAACAATGCCGACGCAGCGGTCAGCGTGATGTTGCGCTGGCTCGGCGAACGGCGCTCTCGCGGATCCGCGTCCCGACCCTGACGATCGTATTGATGACCGGGATCAGCTCGCGTCCGAGCTCGGACAGCGAATACTCGACCGAGGGCGGGGAGGAGGGCACCACCTCGCGGACGACGACGCCCTTCCCCTCGAGTTCCCGCAGGCGAGCCGTCAGCATCTTGGGTGAGATGCCCGGTATGTCGCGCTGAAGCTCGCCGAATCGCCGCGGGTCGCCGGAAAGTTTCCAGATCAGGTTCGGGGTCCAGGCGCCGCCCAGCACCGCCATGCAGGCGGCCATCGGGCAGCCCGGCGGCGGCGGCAGCGCCTTGCTCCTGCGTACTTTCAAACCCATTCAGAGGCCCCGACTACTTACCGCGCGGTGAGTGGAATTTGATGCTTACCAGAGTATACCTGATATACAAAGGTAAGTGAGACTGCTAGCGTGACTCCCACACCAAACAGGAGGATTGTCGAGATGAAGCTCTATTACAGCTCCGGCACCTGCGCGCTGGCGCCCCACATCGTCGCGCTCGAGGCCGGGATACCGGTCGAACTCGTCAAGGTCGACCTCAAGACCAAGACCGTCGTCAACGAGGGCGATTTCTGGGCCATCAACCCCAAGGGCTATGTACCGGCGCTCGAACTCGACGATGGCGAGCGTCTGACCGAGGGCCCGGCAGTCATGCAATACCTCGCGGACCTGAAGCCCGCGAGTCGCCTCGCGCCCGCGAACGGCACGATTGCGCGCCTGCGGCTCCAGGAGATGCTCAACTACATCACCGCGGAGATCCACAAGACCTACTCGCCGCTCTTCAGGCCGGATGTGCTGCCCGAGGTGCGGGACGAGCGGCTTGCCTATCTCAGGAAGCGCTACGCCTATCTCGAGAAGCTGCTCGAAGGGCGCAACTATCTCCTCGGCGAGCAGTTCTCAGTTGCGGATGCCTATCTCTTCGTCGTGACGCGCTGGGCGCGCGCCGTGAAGCTCGACCTCAGCGAGTTCCCGAGGCTGGAGGCTCTCCAGAAGCGGATCGGCAGCCGGAAATCGGCTTTGCAGGCGATGCGCGAAGAGGGGCTGATTCCGGAGGACAAGGCCGCGTAAAATATCCGCTCATCGAGCCATCAACAAACGGGGCCACTGGGCCCCGTTTTTTGGTGCGCGGAAAGGAGAGCCGCATGCCTTTGCAACGAACCATCAATCGCGCCTTCCTGTTCTTCGCCCTCGGCCTGATTGCTTGCGGCGCCGCCCGTGCGCAGGATGCGGCGCCGCCCCCGCAGGTCCAATCGCCCGCGGCCTTCAAGCCGAAGACGGACGCATTCGATTTCGTGAAGCGCGAGGAAATGATCCCGATGCGCGACGGCGTGAAGCTCAAGACCTTCATCCTGGTACCGAAAGGGGCGAAAGACGCGCCGATCCTGCTGACGCGTACGCCATACAGCGCATCGAGTCGTGTGACCCGCCACCAGAGCTCGCGCCTGGCGTCGGTCGTGCCGCAGATGAATGACACGTCCGTCGCGGCCGGCTACATCATCGTGTACCAGGACGTGCGCGGTAAGTACGGCTCCGAGGGCGAGTACGTCATGACGCAGCCGATCCGCGGCCCGCTCAACAGGACCGCGACCGACCACGCCACCGACTGCTACGACACGATCGAATGGCTCGTGAAAAATGTCCCAGAGAGCAATGGCCGTGTCGGGACGATCGGGGGTTCCTACGAAGGCTACACGACCCTCATGTCGACGGTGAATCCGCACCCGGCACTCAAGGTCGCCGTGCCATTCGCGCCGATGGTCGACGGCTGGATGGGTGACGACTGGTTCCATAACGGAGCCTTCCGCCAGGACGGGGCGCTCGAGTACACCTACGAGCAGGAGGCGAGCCGCAAGAACGAACTGCTGTGGTGGACCGACACGTACGACACTTACGAGTTCTACCTGCGCGCAGGGAACGTCGGCAGCCTCGCGGCCTCGCGCGGCCTCGAGCAGCTCGAGTTCTGGCGGATGCTGGCCGCCCACCCGAGTTACGACGATTTCTGGCAGGGCCAGGCGGTCGACAAGCTGCTCGCGAAAAAGCCGCTCACCGTGCCGATGATGATCGTCGGCGGGCTCTTCGACCAGGAAGACATCTACGGCGCTCCCGCGCTCTACGAGGCGCTCGCGCCCAAGGATCCGTCGGGAAAGATGATCCATCTCGTGCTCGGCCCCTGGAATCACGGGCAGGGGCGTCGCGAAGGACGCGGCATCGGCATGATCCAGTTCGAAGGCGACACGGCCGGGTGGTTCCGCCGCAAGGTGATGCAGCCTTTCCTGGACCACTATCTCAAGGATGCGCCGCAGCCCGGCACACCGCGCGTGCTCGCCTATGAAACCGGTGCCGACACCTGGCATCGCTATGACGACTGGCCGCGCTCCTGCGCCGAGGGATGCGGCGCGAAGCCGCGGAACATCTATCTGCTCGCAAAGGGGCAACTCGGATTCGATCGTCCGCCGGAAGCGCCGCAGGCGTTCGACGAATACATTTCGGACCCGGCAAAGCCCGTGCCCTACCGGATTCGCCCGACGCTTGGCTCGGGCGCCACGGAATCCACCTGGGGCGAGTGGCTCATGGACGACCAGCGCCAGGCCGCGTCCAGGCCCGACGTGCTCGTCTATGAAACCGGACCGTTGACCGCGCCGGTGCGGCTTGCCGGCGAGCCGTACGCGAGGCTTTTCGCATCTACGACCGGCAGCGACGCCGACTGGGTCGTCAAGATCATCGATGTCTGGCCGTCAGAATATCCGGACAACCCGAAGCTCGGCGGATACCAGCAGATGATCTCGGCCGACATCTTCCGCGGCCGCTATCGAGAGGAATTCTCGAGCCCGAAAGCAATCGAACCGAACAAGGTGCTGGAGTACCGGATCCGGCTTCCGCAGGCGAACCACACATTTCTTCCGGGCCACCGGATCATGGTTCAGGTCCAGTCGAGCTGGTTCCCGCTTTACGATCGCAATCCGCAGTCCTTCGTGCCGAACATCATGTTTGCGCCGCCCGAGAGCTACATCAAGGCGACGCACCGGATCTGGCGGACGGCAGCGCAGTCGTCGGCGATCGAGCTGCCGGTAATCCCCTAAAGGGGACAGACACATTTGATGTGCCTGTCCCCTCGATATCTTCGGTACTAGGGCAGGGGCTGGCCGGCGCAGGACACACGCGGATTCCAGTCCGCGAAGGTCCCGTCGGGATTGTTCCGCCAGGCCCAGACATGGATCTCGTAAAAGGCGGGGATGCCATAACGGTTCGGCGCCGCGACGTAATGCAGCAGGTGGCCGTCGAGCACCGGGACCTCGTTGACCCAGTCGGACGCGAACGTGATGATCTCGACGCCTACGAGCTTCATGCGCCCGTCGGGTAACGGCTCGTAGATCAGCGCTTCCGGCGTTTCCGCATTGACCTCCTTCGTCAGGAGCCCGGCGTTGATGAGGTGCACGCCCATGGCGCCGCTGTTCGGTCCACTCACGCAGGGCGTGCCGGGGGCGTAGCCTTCCGCCAGCGCGACGTTGATGTCGCGGAACCTCGCCGTAGCCACGCGGACTTTATGGACCAGCGGTGAGAAATCCTTGTCATTCATCGCCGCCGTGTGGTGATGCTCATGCCCGGCATCTGCGGCAAATGCAGGTAAGACAAGCAAGCTCGTGATCACTGAATAAAGCGCTTTCATGTTCGCCTCCCATTGGTTTTCGGACGCGTGCCAGCGTCCCTGCGGAGGCAACCGGAGTCTTGAAACCGCGCTGAAACGGTTCTGAATCTTCGCTAGGTCGGCGCGGCGGGCCGCAACGCCGGGGAGACCGCCGGCGCCCGGCCCGCGACGCCCTGGTATAGATCGAGCAACCGTTTCGCCATTTCGGCGCTTGACCAGCGCGACTCGACGAACTGCTTCGCCCGCATGCCGAGCGATGCCTGCAGCTCGCGGTCCTTCAGCACCTTCTCCACCGCGGATGCGAACTGAACTTCATCCTCGCCGACGACGACGGCCCCCTCGGCGCCGTCGAGCACCGAACGGGTGCCCATGACGGCCGTCGAAACCACCGGCACGCCGAGTGCCATCGCTTCGAGCAGCACCAGGCCCTGAGTTTCCGTCCGCGAGGCGAACACGAAGACATTTGCGCTCCTGTAACAGTCGAGCAGCGCCCCGGACCGGTCGAGGTAGCCGACGAACCGGACGCTGTCCGCGAGACCGCGCTCGCGGACATGGCGTTGCAGCGTCGCGAGCGCAGGTCCTTCGCCGGCGATGACGAAGACGAGGTCCGGAATCGACCGGCGCACTCGATCGAGCACCGGCAAGAGGAACCCGATGTTCTTCTCGAATGCGACCCGGCCAACCGTCAGCGCGACCGGGCAGTCCGGCGCGATGCCGTGACGCGCGCGAAAACCTGCGCCGTCGCCGCCATTCAGCCGGCTCATGTCGAGTCCGGTGGGGATGACGCGGATCTCGGATCGCACGCCATAGGCGCGGAGCGCCTCCGCCATCTGGGGCGAAGGCGCGACGACTGCGTCAACGGCGTTGCACTGCCGTCGGGACAGGGTCCGCGCGATCGCGCGCAGGATTGCGTGCGGGAGGTACGGCAGGTAGTGATGGAAGTATTCCTCGAAGAACGTGTGATAGGACTCCACCACGGGAATGGCGAGCCGGCGCGCAAGGCGCAGTCCCACGACATGAGCGATGAAAGGCGTGTGAATGTGGATCAGGTCGAAATCGCAATGCAGGGCCTCGACCGCGCGCTCGAGTTCGCGCGCGACGATCACGCGGTCTTCGGGGTCGAACGGGAAGTAGCGCGACGGGACACGGACGATGCCCGGCTCGTCCTGGCGGGATTCCGGGTACTGCGGCACGACGAGCACGCTTTCGCAGCCTAGGGCATCCAGGTCCCTGCGAAAGGTCTGGATCGACGTCGAGACTCCGTTGACGCGGGGAAAGTAGACGTCGGAGAGCATCAGGATGCGCGGCGAGCGCATCGTCAGGCGTATATCGTTTGCACTATTCGCAGGCTGGCGAGGGCGAGTCCGCCGCCGAGCAGAGCGCCTGCGGCGACGTCGGTCGGGTAGTGCAGGCCGAGAACGACCCGCGAGAGCGCGACCAGGGATGCAAAGCCCGCGAGCGGCACGGCGAGCTCGGGCAGGTAATGGGCGCCGAGCACCGCGAACGACACGGCGTGCAGCGTGTGCCCGGACGGAAAGCTGTAGCGATCAAGCGGGGCAGCGGCGCAGCTGATCGCCGGATGCGTGATGAATGGCCGCTCGCGGACGGCGTGGCGCTTGATCAGATTGTAGACGAGGAGGCCGGCGCCGCCGGTCAGTGCGAGGTGCGCCGCGGCGAAGCCGCCATCGGCGGCGAGCGCGAACGGCAGGGAAAGAATCAGGGCGTACCAGATCCAGCCGTCGCCCAATACGCTGATCGCGTGGAAGAAAGCGCGCGGCATCGATCGCCCGCTCGGGCGATTGAGGTACCGGCAGAACCTGAGTTCCGCCCGGTCGAAATGCGAGAACGCCGTGGCGAGCTTCGTACCCATGTGCCGCACCTCCTGGAGGCTCGGTGACGAGCTTGCGCCCCGCGCATTGCAGTTCCATGAAAGTTGTATGAAGTTATCGCGTCTAATCAATAAGTTACGCTGCTTTTTGCATGCTTCAGCTTATGTCATGCGAAATGGCCGGCCGGCGGCACCCGTTATCATCGCGCGGTGAGTTTCAAGCAGTCCGCGGAGCCGCAGCCAATGCCCGGTGGCAACGCGACGCCATTTCGTTTCTACGACAACCGCCAGAAATACCTGGCCTTCGTCAACACCTGCAACGAGAAGTCCGCGGTCGCGCACCGCGCGTCGCTCGAGCTCAGCCGCGCGCGGCCGACACCGCCGGCGCTGCGCATCTTCGACGCCGGCATGGGCGACGCCACCGTCCTCGCGCGAATCATGCGCCAGGCCCACGCCCAGTTCCCGACGGTTCCGCTCATGGTGGTCGCGAAGGAGATCAGCCTCGAGGACGTGCGGCTCGGGCTCGAAAAGATGCCGGACCGTTTCCTCGAGCATCCGGCGACCGCGCTCGTCATCACGAACCTGAATTACTCGGAAGCGCCGCGGCTGACGCCGCGTGCATTGCCCTCGGGCACGTCGCTCAACTGGCAGGTGGTCCGGCTCAAGGGACAGTCGTCTCATGATTATGCCGTGCAGATCGAGGAGCTTGCGGCGATGCTCGCGTTCGGATGGCAAACCAAGCCGAGCCCGAAAACCGGAAATCCCGTCTACGTGCGCCCGTCGGTGCTCGTGGTCTATCGCGAGGACCACGAATTCCTTCTCGACCGCGTGATTCCGGACCCGCAACAGAACCTCGGGAGCTACGACCTGATCGTCGCGTCCCAGCCCTGGCGCGCGCGGATGTCCGCGAAGTTCAAGGCCGAGAAGGTGCTGGCGCCGCTTTGCCGAAGTCTCGCCCCGGCCGGACGCCTGCTTGCGATCCAGTCCTGCGGCCGGGATCCGGCGCTCGAGATCATCCAGAAGCTCTGGCCCGGCGAAGACCCGTTCAAGGTGGATCGCCATCAGCTCCTGGCGGCGCTGGAAGTCGCGCTCGGACCCGACGCGAGCGAATTCTCGCTCACCGCGCCCACGGACGACGAGTCCATCTTCCAGTACAAGATGCATACGCTGCCAAACGAGATTGGCGATCGCATCGGAACGTCCACGCTGTTCGCCGCGTGGAACGCGGCGATCTACGTCAACCAGGTCGAGGACGAGCGGCTCGACGAGGTCGTCAACACCGGCGCATACCTCGACGCCACGCAATCGGTGCTGCACAAGCACGGGGGGCTCTGGTTCAACGACGAGGCATTTGTCGTGACGCGTCGGCAGGGCTAGGTGGAGAGCCTGCGGCAGCGGATCATCGAGTTCGCGGGCTCAGCCTCGCTCGAGATCACCGCGAACGACCGGGGCTTGCCGGCGTCGCTGGCCGGCCGACTGCCCGATGGCACGACGCTTTACGTCGCGCATACGCCGAACGCCAGGCTGGAGGACGTCGCGGAGACTGCTTGCGTCGTCCAGGGCGCGGGCTTCAATGCCTGCCCGCACCTGGTGGCCCGCCGAATCCCGTCCCGGGCCGAGCTCCAGTCGG
>DAIRVV010000059.1:0-12086 GCA_036802645.1 Steroidobacteraceae bacterium | reverse complement strand
GAGCCGTCTCAGGATGTCCTCGATCTCGTTCCGCGGGATCTGGACGCCGAGCAGGCTCGTCACCCGCTCCGGCCGCAGCGTGACGCCGGGGCGCTTCGGCTGGTGGGCATCGACCTGGGTCAGCACCGCGGGCCCCGGCCGGCCGCCGGCGATTTCCACCAGGAGCTGCGTGGCGCGCTCGATTGCCCGTTCCTGTCCGCGCGGATCGACGCCGCGCTCGAAGCGTTGCGCCGCATCCGTGACGAGGCCATAGCGGCGCGCAACGCCTGCGATCGCGTCCGGCGGAAAGTAGGCGCCTTCGAGAAAGACATCTGACGTGTCGACGGCGATGCCGCTCCTCTCCCCGCCCATGATGCCGGCAAGGCCCACGGGACCGGCCGCGTCGGCGATGACGAGCGTATTCCCGGAGAGTTCGATGTCGCGGCCGTCGAGCAGCTTCAGGCGCTCGCCGGCGCGCGAGTTTCGCACCTCGATGTGCTGGCGAAGCCGGCGCAGGTCGTAGGCATGCAGCGGCTGTCCCAATTCAAGCATCACGTAGTTCGTGACGTCGACGACCGGGCGTATCGGGCGCAGACCGGCGCGACGCAGGCGCTCGCGCATCCACAGCGGCGTGCGAGCAGCCGGATTGACGCCCTGGATGACCCGCCCCGCGAATCTCGGGCAGCCCGCCGGCGCTTCGAGTTTGACCGGGAATTTCTCCCGCGTTGCCGGCGGCACCGGTTCCGACTGCGGATGAGTCAGCTTGCGGGACAGGATGGCAGCGACTTCCCGCGCGACGCCGATCACCGACAACACGTCGCCCCGATTCGGCGTCACGTTCAGGGTCAGGATTGTGTCGTCCAGCTGAAGCGCATCGCGAAGCAGCGTGCCCGTCACCAGCTCGTCCGGCAGCTCGAGGATTCCCTCCTGCTCCTCGGAAAGCCCGAGTTCGCGAGCGGAGCACAGCATGCCCGACGATTCGACGCCGCGAAGCTTGGCCTTGCGGATCAACGTGCCATCCGCGAGCTTTGCGCCTTCGAGTGCGAGCGGCGCTTTCATGCCGGCGCGAACATTGGGCGCTCCGCAGACGATCTGCAGAAGCGCCGGACCGCCGGCCGCGACTTGGCAGACAGTCAGCTTGTCGGCGTCCGGATGACGCTCGACGGAAAGGACTTCGCCGACGACGACGCCCTGGAAATCGCCCGCGGCCGGCTCGATCGACTCGACTTCGATGCCGCTCATCGTGAGTCGCGACGCGAGAGTCGCCGCATCCGTGCCGGCGTCCACCCAGTCGCTGAGCCAGGACAGGCTGATGCGCACGATCAGCCCCGGTTGAACTGCGCGAGGAAGCGCAGATCGTTCTCGAAGAACAACCGGAGATCAGTGACGGCGTAGCGCAGCATCGCGAGCCGCTCGATGCCCATGCCGAAGGCGTAGCCTTGCCAGCGGTCCGCGTCGACGCCGCAGGCGACCAGCACGTTCGGGTGCACCATGCCGCAGCCGAGGATCTCGAGCCAGCCGGTCTGCTTGCAGATGCGGCAGCCCGCGCCATCGCAGAGCACGCACTGGATGTCGACCTCGGCGGACGGCTCGGTGAACGGGAAGTACGAGGGACGGAACCGCAGGCCCCGCGGTTTCTCGAAGAATTGTTCGGCGAAGCCGGCGAGCACGCCCTTCAAATTCGCGAGGCTGATGTCCTCGTCGAGGACGAGCCCTTCCACCTGGTGGAACATCGGCGAATGCGTCACGTCCGAATCGCGGCGATAGACCGGGCCCGGCGCGATGACGCGGATCGGCACGCCCTGGAGCTTCATCGCGCGGATCTGGACCGGCGAGGTATGGGTGCGGAGCAATCGCCCGTCGCCAAAATAGAAGGTGTCGTGCATCGCGCGCGCCGGGTGGTTGGCGGGGATATTGAGCGCCTCGAAGTTGTGGAAGTCGTCCTCGACCTCGGGGCCTTCCGCGATGCTGAATCCAGCCCGGCGGAATATCGCCTCGATCCGAAGGCGCGTGCGCGTGACCGGATGCAGGCCGCCGGTCGATTGCCCGCGGCCGGGCAGCGTCACGTCGATCGCGCCGGTCGCCAGATCGCGTTCGAGCAGGGCCGCATCAAGCGTTGTGCGGCGCGCATCGAGGGCAGCCGTAATGCGATCTTTCGCGCGGTTGATCGTGGCGCCGGCGACCTTGCGCTCCGCGGCGGGCAGGCGGCCGAGACCCTTGAGGAGCTCGGTCACCGCACCCTTGCGACCGAGCGCGGCCACGCGCACGGAATCGAGCGCGGCAAGGTCCGCGCTCGATTCGATGTCGGCGAGCGTGCTCGCGACCAGCGACTCCAGGTCCTTCACCCGACCCCCCGCGATCGCGTTACTTGGCGGCCAGTGCGGCCTTCGCTTTCTCCGCGATCGCGCCAAACGCGGCGATGTCATGCACCGCGAGATCGGCGAGCGCCTTGCGATCGATCTCGATGCCGGCCGCCTGGATGCCCGCGATGAACCGGCTGTACGAGAGACCGAATCCCCTCGCCGCCGCATTGATTCGCTGGATCCACAGCGCGCGGTAATCGCGTTTCTTGAGGCGGCGTCCCACGTACGCGTACTGGCCGGCCTTGATGACCGCCTGCTTGGCGACGCGGAAGACCTTGCGCCGGGCGTTGTAGTAGCCCTTCGCCTTCTTGAGGACTTTCTTGTGCCGGCGTCCTGCGATGACGCCACGCTTTACTCTTGCCATTTCACATCCCCTCTAAGCGTGAGGAAGCAGCCGCACGAGGCGGCCGACATCGGTCTCGTGGACCATGGTGCCGCCTCGCAGCTGACGCTTACGCTTCTTCGTCATCTTGGTGAGGATGTGGCGGCGATTCGCCTGGCCGCGCTTGAAGCCCTTCGCTGTCTTGCGAAAACGCTTCGCCGCGGCCCGGTTGGTTTTCAACTTGGGCATCGGTCGTCTCCTTTTATGACCTCTTCACACCGCTTGCGCGGGCTGGAGGCGTATCGGCGGTTACCCGCCGGTCACTTCTTCTTGGGAGAGATCACCATGGTGATCTGGCGCCCTTCCATCGCAGCATGCTGTTCGATCGCGCCGAAATCGGCGAGGTCGATCACCAGTCTGTCGAGGAGCTTGCGCCCGATCTCCGTGTGGGCCATCTCCCGGCCGCGGAACCGCATGGTTACCTTGGCCTTGTCACCCTCGGTCAGGAAGCGGATCAGATTACGCAGCTTGACCTGGTAATCCGCCTTCTCCGTTCCCGGCCGGAATTTCACTTCCTTGAGCTGGATCTGCTTCTGCTTGCGCTTCGCGGAATGGGCCTTCTTGTTCTGCTCGAACAGGTACTTTCCGAAGTCCATGATCCGGCAGACAGGCGGCTCGGCAGTCGGCGAAACCTCCACGAGATCCAGCTCCTCAGCGGCGGCCTTTGCGAGCGCCTCGCTGCGGCTCAAGACACCGACCTGGCTTCCGTCGGCGCCTATCACGCGTAACTGCGGCGCAAGGATCTCCTCGTTGCGCCTTACGCGTTTGGTTGTCGAAATACTCAGTCCTCCAAATGATTAAGGCCGCGGCTCGCCACATCCCGGGCGATCCGAGCGGCCACTTCTTCCAGCGGCATGGCACCCAGATCCTTCCCGGAGCGCGTGCGCACGGCCAATGACCTGGACTCGACTTCCCGATCGCCTGCGACCAGGAGATACGGAACACGCTTCAGCGTGTGGTCGCGGATTTTATAGCCGACCTTCTCGTTCCGCAAGTCAATTTCGGCGCGAAGCCCCTGATTTTTAAGGAATTCGGTGGCGTCGTGAGCGAAATTCGCCTGCTTTTCGCTGATATTCATCACGACCGCCTGCACCGGCGCGAGCCAGGCGGGGAGCTTCCCCGCGTAATGCTCGAGCAGGATCCCGAAGAAGCGCTCGAGCGAGCCGAAGATCGCGCGATGCAGCATGACGGGCGTGCGCTTCTGACTGTGCTCATCGATGTAGTGCGCGCCGAGCCGGCCGGGGAGGTTCAGGTCGACCTGCCAGGTGCCGCATTGCCAGTCGCGGCCGATCGCATCCTTCAATACGAATTCGAGCTTCGGGCCGTAGAACGCACCCTCCCCCGAGTTGAACTCGTATTCGACACCGGCGGCGCGCGTCCCGGCCTTGAGCGCTTCCTCGGCGCGCGTCCACGTGGCGTCATCCCCAACCCGTCGAGCCGGGCGATCCGCGAACTTGACGCGGACATCGTCGAATCCGAAATCGCGGTAGATCGACATCATGAGTTCGATGCCGCGCACGGTTTCGTCAGTGATCTGGTCCTCGGTCACGAAGACATGTGCGTCGTCCTGGGTGAACGCACGCACGCGAAGCAATCCGTGCAGCGCACCCGACGGTTCGTAGCGGTGCACCTTGCCGAACTCCGCATAGCGGATCGGCAACTCCTTGTAGCTGTGCAGGCCCTGCCGGAACACCTGGACGTGGCCCGGGCAATTCATCGGCTTAATCGCGTAGACGCGCTCGTCGGGCGTTTTCGTCAGGAACATGTTCTCGCCGAACTTTTCGACGTGGCCCGACTGCACCCAGAGCTCGCGGTCCATGATCTCGGGGCTGCTGATCTCCTCGTAGCCGGCGGCGGTCTGCCTCTCGCGCATGTAGGCAATGAGCTGCTGGAAGATCGTCCAGCCGTTCGGATGCCAGAACACCGCGCCGGGCGCTTCCTCCTGGAAGTGGAATAGATCGAGTTCCCGACCGATTCGCCGGTGGTCGCGCTTTTCCGCCTCGTCGAGACGGTGCAGGTAGTCCTTCAGCTGCTTTTCATCAGCCCAGGCCGTGCCATAGATACGCTGGAGCATTGCGTTTCGCGAATCACCACGCCAGTACGCGCCGGCGACCTTCGTCAACTTGAATGCGCCGAGCTTGCCGGTTGACGGTACGTGCGGACCGCGGCACAGGTCTTCCCATTCACCCTGGCCATAGAGCGAGATCTCCTCGCCGGCAGGGATTGCCGCGATGATCTCGGCCTTGTAGTGCTCGCCGATCGACTTGAAATGAGCGACGGCGGCGTCACGCGACAGCAGGCGCCGGCGCACCGGCTGGTCGGCCTTCACGATCTCCCGCATCTTCGATTCGAACTTCTCGAGATCCTCCGGCGTGAAGGGCCGCTCAAAGGCGAAGTCGTAGTAGAAGCCGTCCTCGATGACCGGGCCGATCGTGACCTGCGCCTTCGGATAGATCGACTGCACAGCCTGCGCGAGGAGATGCGCCGTCGAGTGACGCAGGATCTCGAGGCCCTCCGGATCCTTCGAGGTGACGATGCGGATCTTCGCGTCGCCCGCGATCACATGCGAGGTGTCGACGAGCTTGCCGTCGACCATCCCTGCAAGCGCGGCGCGCGCCAGACCCTTGCCGATCGACGCCGCGACCTCGGCGACACTGACCGGTCGGTCGAAGGTCCGCTCGCTGCCATCGGGCAGAGTGATTACGGGCATTTCATTGCATCCACGAACACGGTGGTAATGGTAGTGGATTCCCCGTGCGGACGCGCAATGGCAACTGCTAGTGTGCCGTGCTCATGCGGGAGGGAATGGACATGAAACTCGGGATATTGTTGTTCGCGTGCCTGTCCACGTGCATCACGCCAACGTCGGCCGATGAGCTGCCACTCGCTAATGCTAGCCGCGTCGAACATCGCATCCAGGCACTGGCGAAGTTCGGCGCCAACCCGCAGGGCGGCGTCAGCCGCGTGGCATTTAGCGCCGCGGACCTGGCAGGGCGCGAATACATCAAGGCCCTCATGCGCGACGCCGGCCTGGCAGTCCGGGTCGACACGGCCGGCAACATTATCGGACGCCGCACAGGAACCGATCCCGCATTGCCCGTGATCATCCTCGGCTCGCACATCGATTCGGTACCGGAGGGCGGCAACTACGACGGCGACGTCGGCGTCATTGGCGCGATCGAGGCCGCAACCCTCCTTCGCGAACATGGAATCGCCACCCGCCATCCGCTCGAGATCGTGAGTTTCACGGACGAGGAAGGCGGCACCGTCGGAAGCCGGGCCATGGCCGGAAAGGTTGGCGGTGAAGCACTCGGCATCACGAGTCACAGCGGATTGACGATCCGCGACGGAATTCGCGCCGTTGGCGGCGATCCGGACCGACTCGACGCCGCGCGGCGCAGGCCGGGCGAGATCAAGGCCTGTCTAGAACTGCACATCGAGCAGGGAGCAATTCTCGACGAGACCGGCGTCGACATCGGCGTCGTCGAGGGGATCGTCGGAATCCGCTGGTGGGACGTCACGATCGAGGGTGCGGCCAACCATGCCGGAACGACGCCGATGAACCGCCGTCGCGACGCCCTGCTCTCCGCCGCCGAACTCACCCTAGCCGTCAATCGCATCGCATCGACGACTCCGGGAACGCAGGTCGCGACGGTCGGCCAGATTCGCGCCGAGCCCGGCGCGCCTAACGTCATTCCGGGTCGCGTCGTCTTGAGCCTCGAGATTCGCGACCTGGCGGATGCGAAGATTGAATCCGTCTATCAGGCGATCGCCTCGGAGGCCGGACGCATTTCCGCAGCACGACAGACGCCAATCAACTTCGCCGAAGTCGACATCGCGTTGGCGCCGGCGCCCACCGATGAGCGATTGCGCGAGCTCATCGCGCAGTCGGCAGTGATCCTCCGCCTGTCGCATCGCGTGATGCCGAGCGGCGCCGGCCACGACGCCCAGGAGATTGCACGCATCGCACCGATGGGAATGATTTTCGTGCCGAGCAAGGACGGCATCAGCCACGCGCCCAGGGAATACACGTCGCCGGCCGACATGGCGAACGGTGTCAACGTGCTGCTGCGAACGATGCTCGCAATCGATGGCGGGGCGCTCGCAAAGTAAGCTTGGTGGGCGCGACAGGGATCGAACCTGTGACCCCTACCATGTCAATGAGACCAATGCCGATCCATCCGAACCTACCAACAGCCAATCAAAGACTTGAGTAGGTGTCATACCCCGATTAATGCCGATTAGTGCCGGTGACTCGGGATCGATTTGAATGGTCGTGGAAAGATCTTCTGCGGGACGCAACCTGCGATCCGCGAGCGAATTAACTGCCACATTGGGAATCTAGTTGGATTCGTACTGGTCGAATATTAGAACCTGCTCGGCCGCGCCTCCGGCAATTGAGATAGCCACCCAGCCCTCCGCTACGATCTCGGCATAGGTCAGACTCACTTCTACTTCGGGACTGGAATGCCGAAAGCAGTGAAAGTCTGGCCCACTAAAAAGGTTGGCCCTGCAAATCATCTGAGCTGACGCGACTTGTGTGGCGCTTTCCAGCGCAGCAATCCGCTGGTCTTGACCATTGCTCTCACCAGTTAGCACCTCGAAATTGGCATTTACCTCCGCGGAACGCGCCGGCGTTCCAGGACTGAACTGGTGCGGCACTTCGATCTGGTCAGCGAACGCAGCGAAGATAAGCAAGGCGGCCAAAACTCCGAGCGCCAATCGTGATTTCATAGTTTTCACTCCCAATTGCCGTCGTCCCAAGTGGTCGCGCTGTTGTCCCAAATCAATATTCGAAAACTCATGCTGTCGGAGCATCCCCCGATTGTGAGCATTAGTAGACCAGCAGCGATGAGCAACTTGTGCATGGAAACAGCCTAGGGCAACTCTTTCAAGTTGTCGACGTGGTGGAGTATCCGGCGAGACGTTTCAGATCTTGGCGCCCCGGACCGGAGACTATTCAACGACCCGCCGATTAGGATTGGTGGGCGCGACAGGGATCGAACCTGTGACCCCTACCATGTCAAGGTAGTGCTCTACCGCTGAGCTACGCGCCCGAAAAGAGGCGGAATAGTAGTGGATTCCCAATTCAGAAACTATAGGTCGTCCTCAGGTAGTAGAACGCACCGTTAAATGTGATCGGCATCAGCACGTCATAGGGCAAGTTTCCGAAGAAACCGATGTCTGCGCTCGACAGGTCCGGATACTCGTCCAGTACGTTGTTTGCGCCAACCGCGACTGAAAATTGCTTCGAGACCGCGAACTCGACGTCGAGGTCGACACCCCACTCCGAACCATAGGTCTGCTCCGGCTCGAAACCCCCGCCGAAATTGAACACGCGCGTCGCTTCGCCGTATCGGGTGCCGCGGGCGAGAAGCGACCAACGCTCGCTGGTCCACTGCGCCGTCAGGATCAGCTTGTCATCCGGCGAGGCGGTCTCGATGGTGTTGCGTTCCTCCACGCCGAACAGCACGTTGTCGACGCCCAGCGTGTCGAGCACTGCCGGATTCGGGTCGACCTCGGTGACTTCGGTTTCGCTCTGGTTGTAGGCGGCCGAGAGCGCGAGGCTCCCAGGGCCAAGATCGAATGTGTAGTCCGCGACCACGTCGAACCCGTCGGTCTGCGTGTCGATCGCATTTGTGAAGAAGCGGACGCCGAGCACGCCCGGAATGCCGAGCGAGTTGTCGATGAGCTCCGTCACCTCCGGGCCGCCGATGCGCTCCGAGAGCGTGATCCGGTCGTCGATGTCCACGCGGTAGAAATCGACGGACAGCCGGAATCCATTGTCCGGGTTGAACACGAAACCCAGGTTGTAGCTCACCGACTCCTCCGCATCGAGCTCGCTCGCGCCGAGCAGTTCCGCGATCGGGTCGTCGGTCGGCAGGTTCAGCACGTTCTCGAGCTGGCCGCCTTCGCCAAAGCTCGTGGTCGACCCGCGAAAGAAGGCCTGGGTCAGCGAGGGCGCGCGAAAGCCGGTGCCGATCGTGCTGCGCACCGCGAACGACGGCGTCAGCTCGTAACGTGCCGAGATTTTGCCGTTCACCGAGCTGCCGAAGTCGCTGTAATCCTCGAATCGGCCGGCGATGCCCATCTGGAACTTGTCCGTGAGGTCGGACTCGAGGTCGATGTAGGCACTCGCGGCGTCGCGGTCCACGTCAACCGTTTCCTCCGGCTTTAGTCCGGAACCGGCCTGTGTGCCGATCGGCGCCCCGATCACGGGCCCTGCCTCATAGGATTCCGGGTCGCCCGGCTCGGTTTCGTACATCTCCGTGCGGTACTCGAGGCCCCAGGCGAGATTCACCGGATTGGCGAACCCGCCGATGTCGAATGGCCGCGACATGCCGAAATTCAGCGTCAGCTGCGACAGCTGGTATTCGCCCACGTCGAAGCTCGTCGGGCTCGCCTCGCCGAACGACACGTTCAGCGAGTTCGTGACGTCATGGTCGAAATCGTTCGAGCCGTAAACCGCGCTCAGGTCCCAGTTCCAGTCCGAGGCGAGCGTGCCGCGCACGCCAGCTGCGAGCGAGAGGTCAACGTTGTTCGCGTCGAGCACGGGAATGTAGCCGACCGGAAAAATCGTTGGCACGTTCGCGAACGAATCGGGGTAGCGGAAGAAGTTCGCGCCCTCGCCGTTCCGGTCAGAATAACTGCCGAACGAATAGACCTCGAGGTCGTCGCTCAGCGCAAGACCGGAATTGAACATGAACGAGACGTCGTCCATCGGACCGTCGCCCGCCTTGTGGGTCTGGGTCCCGAGAAGCGCGAGGTTGGGCGGCGTCTGGTTCTCGAAAAATGGAATCTGGTCCGGACCGGATCGCAGGGTCTGGTCGCGGTCGCGATATTCGGCCGTGAGATTCAGGAATCCCTCGCCCACCCCGAAGCCGGCATTGACGGAAGCGAACAAGGTGTCACCGTCGTGGACACTCCGTCCGGTCGGCTCGAAGTCCGTGCGGTTCTGGCCCCAGCTCGCGGTCGCCTCCCCGCCCTCGCCCGCATCCTTCAGCACGACATTGATGACGCCCGCGATCGCATCAGATCCGTACTGCGCCCCCGCGCCGTCCCGAAGCACCTCGATCCGCTTGATTGCGCCGACCGGGATGCTGTTGAAGTCGACCGGGCTCGTGCCCTTGCCGAGCTTGGATTCGGTCGTGAGCGTCGCCGTCCCGTGCCGGCGCTTGCCGTTCACGAGCACGAGCACCTGGTCCGGGCTCAGGTTTCTCAACTGAGCCGGTCGCACGAGGTCGGCGAAGTTGGAGTTCGACTGTCGCGGCAGGTTGAACGAAGGCACGAGCGACTGGATTGCCGCGCCGACCTCGCCCGGTATGGCGGCCGAGCGCCGGATCGCATCCGGCGTCACGAGGTCGATCGGCGCGAGGCTCTCGTCGACACTTCTTCCCGAGGTGCGCGTGCCGACAACGACGACTTCCTCGAGTGCCGGCTGGGCTTCCTGTGCGAGCACCTCGCAGGCCACGAAGAGTCCGAATCCCGAGGCTCCGACGCCGAGCACCGACCGGATGGCTTTCCGCAATCCATTCGCCATGACTCGATCCCCGCAGTGTTTTTCTTCCGGACTCAGTCTATGGTCGTGGAATTCGGGCGGTCAACGACGAATTTGGATGCTCCACTCCGGGCCCGAGCCAATTCCATGGGTTTTGGCGAAATTGCCCTGGTTGATCGCGAGCGAGACGCTGTCGAGACTATTCATGTATAGCAAGGGCTTGCCGACAGGCACGGCGCCGAAGGTTTCGGCATACGGGACGGTCAAGTTCAGGACTTCTACGCCGGCTTTCAAAATTTTTATCCGGACCGCCGCGCCAAGCGGCGCCTTGAGCTGCTTGAACGTCGTGCGATCGACGTTCGTCCAGATGTTCCCGTAGTTGCCGTCGTCGGTCTGGATATTGCCGTAGACAATCCCTTCAGCATGGCGCGCCTGCTCGTGCGGGATCGTGACGACTTCCGCCGGCAATGCGCGCCCGACCTGTTCGAAGGCGATGACGCCCGATGCCAGCCTTGCCGCCGTGTAGGCGTAGACGTCGCGCCCATGGAAGGTGAATGACTTCTCGGAGTTCTTGCGCCGGTTGACCGCTTCGTCGATCTCGCGCACGGCCTCGATTCCAAGCCGCGGCGCGATGAACGTGAGCGTTCCATTGTCCGGCGTCACGAAGTAGTGGCCCGACTTTGTCTTCAGCACGATCGACTTGCGGTCGGTTCCGACACCCGGGTCCACGACCGATACAAAGACCGTGCCGGCCGGCCAGTACTCGGCCGTCTGCGCGAGTCTGAGGGCGCCCTGCCAGATGTTGAAAGGCTCGATGTGGTGCGTGAGATCGTAGATGTGGATATCGGGCGAGACGCCGACGGCGACACCCTTCATCGAGGCTACCGCGCCGTCGAGCAGGCCGAAATCGGATTGCAGGACGAGGATAGGCTGCGCCGCATGGGCCGACAGCGACAACATCGCGACCAAGATCAATCCCAGGTGTGTCAAACGCCTCACGTTCAGAATCCCTGCCACAACGTCCTAGCCCGCGAGCCGATCGGCTTCCGCTCCAAGCGCGCCGTTCCGGATCGCGGCGATCTCGTCACGCACTTGCGCTGCCTTCTCGAATTCGAGATTCCGTGCGAGACGGTACATCTCCGCCTCGAGTTTGCGGATCTGCTGCATCGCCTGCTCCGGCGTCAGGCGAACGGCCTTGCGCCGCGCCGACTCGCCGGGCCCGCCTGAACGGGCGCCCTCCATGATGTCCTTGATCGCTTTGCGGATCGACTTCGGAACGATGCCGTGCTCCGCGTTGTAGGCAAGCTGCTTCACCCGGCGCCGGTTCATTTCGCCGATCGCGCGCTCCATCGAGCCCGTGATCCGGTCGCCGTAGAGAATCGCCGAGCCGTGCTCGTTGCGAGCGGCGCGGCCCACGGTCTGTATCAATGAGCCCTCGGATCGCAGGAATCCTTCCTTGTCGGCGTCGAGTATCGCGACCAGGGAAACTTCAGGCAGGTCGAGGCCCTCCCTCAGAAGGTTGATGCCGACCAGCACGTCAAACTTCGCAAGCCGGAGATCGCGGATGATCTCGACACGCTCGACCGTTTCGATGTCCGAGTGCAGGTAGCGCACTTTGACGCCGTGCTCGTCGAGATAGTCGGTCAGGTCCTCCGCCATGCGCTTGGTGAGGGTCGTGACGAGAACACGCTCCTTGCGCTCGGCGCGGATGCGAATTTCCGAGAGCAGGTCGTCAACCTGCGTCGCAACTGGCCGCACTTCGACCATTGGATCGACGAGCCCCGTCGGGCGCACGACTTGCTCGACCACCTGGCCCGATTTCGCAAGCTCGCGCTCGGCGAGCGTCGCCGACACGTAAATTGTC
>DAIRVV010000058.1:0-12137 GCA_036802645.1 Steroidobacteraceae bacterium | reverse complement strand
ATGAAATAGAGCGAAGGACCTGCCCGACATCGGCACGCCCGCGAGCACGACGCTGTCGCTTGAGGACGAATACAAGATCGGGCTCATGATCGTGCGAAGCCTCAGGGACGCCGGGCAGATCGTCGACGACCCCGAGATCAACGAATACCTGCAGTCGCTCGGCATGCGTCTCGCAAGCCAGGCACACGAGGGAGCGCACCGGTTCACGTTCTTCGCCGTGAGGGACTCGAGCATCAACGCTTTCGCGCTGCCCGGCGGATTCATCGGCGTCAACGCCGGGCTCGTGAAGGCGACCCGCAGCGAGGCGGAACTGGCGGGCGTCCTCGCCCATGAAATCGCGCATGTGACGCAACGCCATATCGCGCGCTCGATCCAGAATGCCGGGCGCGCGAACCTCGCCTCGGCGGCCGCGATGCTTGCCGCGATACTGATCGGCGCGACCACCGGCGTGCCGAGCGATGCGGTGCTCGGCTCCGTGACCGCGGCCCAGGGCCTCGCCGCCCAGAGCCAGATCAACTACACGCGCGCAAACGAGCAGGAGGCGGATCGCGTCGGCATCAACATCCTCTCCTCTGCCGGCTTCGACCCGGTCGCGATGCCGGAATTCTTCGGCACCATGCAGCAGCGCATGGGCGGCGCGGGAAGGAACATCCCCGAACTTTTGCGCACCCACCCCGTCACCAGCGAGCGTATCGCCGAGACGCGCGACCGCGCGAGCAAGATGGAGCGGCCGCGAACGCCGGACAGCACGAGCTACGCCCTGATCCGCGACCGGCTGGAACTCGAAACGCTGTCGCAGGAATCCCAGCTTCGCGACCTCTACCCGACGGCCAAGAGCGCCGACTTTCCTTCGACCGACGCCGAACGGTATGGCCGCGCGCTTGCCCTCGTCCGGGCCGGAGACGCCGACGAGGCGATTCCGGCGCTCGAGGCGCTGCGTGACCGCCGCCCGGACGTCACGCTCTATCACACAGCGCTCGGACAGGCCGAGCTGGCGGCGGGGCGAACCGATGCGTCGCGCGAGACGCTCGAGAATGCGATGAAACTCTTCCCCCGCAGCGTGCCCGTGACCATGCGCTACGCCGAAACCCTGCTGCGCGCGGGTGACCCGAAGCGGGCGCACGTCGTCCTGCTCGATCTCTTCAACAACACGCCACCGACTGCCGAGCAGGCGCGCTTCACCGCGATTGCAGCCAATGCGGCCGGCGACGTGGCCGATTCCTACTACTACATGTCCGAGTACCACGTGATCAGCGGTGACCTCTCGCTCGCCATCAACCAGTTGCGCCTCGCACAGCAGGTGCCCGGCATCAACGACGTCCAGCGCGAACGATTCGATGCGCGCATCAGCGAGCTCCAGGAATACCTGCCCAAGGGCAAGCGCGCGCGCGAAGTCGCGGAGCCGCAGGGCCCCGACCCTGAGAGCCGCGGTAAAAGCTAGCGTGCGGCCGGAACACCAACGGGAAATGCCGATGTCCTTCACAATCCGCGCCGGCGCCGGCGCATTGCTCGCCTGCCTGCTCGCAGGTTGCGCCACGACCAACATGGGATCGCCGGGTGACCCGCTCGAGCGGATGAACCGCGCCACCCACAAGTTCAACGACGCGATCGACCGCAGCGTGCTGAAGCCCGTCGCAACCGGTTACCGCAAGTACGTACCGGATCCGGTGCAGAACGGGATCGGCAACGTCCTCGAAAACCTCGCTTTCCCGACGACGATCGTCAATGACCTGCTTCAGCTCAAGCTCAAGGACACGCTCGTCGACCTGGGCCGTTTCACGGTCAACACCACGCTCGGGATCGGAGGGATATTCGACCCGGCTTCCTCAATCGGCATGCCGCGAAATGACGAGGACTTCGGCCAGACGCTCGGTCGCTGGGGCGTGCCGTCCGGTCCCTACCTTGTGCTGCCGTTGCTGGGGCCGTCTTCGATGCGCGACGCGCCATCGATCGTCGCGGACGGCTATACCGACATCCGGACGCAGGCGCACCTCAACGACACCGAGCAGTGGTCGCTGGGCGTGCTTTCCATCGTCAACCGCCGTGCCGAGCTGCTGCCATTCGATCCGTCGCTTGATTCCGCATATGACCGCTATGCGTTCATACGCAATGCCTGGCTGCAGCGGCGCGAGTACCAGGTCAAGGACGGCGAGGTGTCGGACGAGATCTCTCCCGAGGAACTCGAGGCGCTGGACGAGGAGATGGACCGGGAGTCGAAGGAGCAGGCTGAAGGCCAGGCGCCCGAATCGCCACCGGATCAGCCGCCGCCGAGTGGCGCGAGCAGCTCCGCCACATCGCTGATGCCGGCGAGCGACGCAAGCGCGGGTGGCACGTTCCGGTAGCGGAGCAGCCTGCCGCTCTCGCGCGCGGCGACCGACCATTCGAGCAGCAGCGCGAGACCCGCGCTGTCGACCCGCGCGACCCGCGCGAGATCGATTTCAGCCTGCTCCGAATCGCCGAAGGCCGCGTCGCCGTCGCGCAGGAGCCGCGCGGCGTCGTCAAATCCGAGGTCCCCCGAAAGCTCGAACTTGCCGGGCCCCGCGGCTTTCAGCAGACCCGGTTCGGCAGCCCCGTCAGCGGGCGGGCGTCGGCGCGCCACCGCGATTTTCCTTTTCCAGCCGCTCGATGACCGCGGGCAGCCCGGTCTGGTCCACTTCGGCGCCGACGTCGTTGCGGAAATTCCGCACGTATGAAATTCCCTCGATCGTGACGTCCCAGGCTTTCCAGCCTTCGGGAGTCGCACGCAGCGTGTAATTCACCGGCACGCGCTGGCCATTGCTGCGCTTGACCTCCGTGCGGACGGTCGCCTGGCTCGCGCTGGTGTCGCCGCGGAATGGCAGCACCGTCATGCGGTCCGCCGTGAACTCGGCGAGCGCCGATCCATAGTTGCGCAGAAGCGACTTGTAGAAAGCGTCGATGAAACGCTTTCTCTGCTCAGGCGTCGCGGTCCGCCAGTGCTTGCCGAGCACGAGGCGCGCGGAGTATTCGGTGTCGAAATGGGGCAGCAGGATTTCGTCCACGAGCTTGCGCACGCGGCCTGGATCTTTGCGGGCGAGCTCACGGTCCGCGTCGAGCGCCTCGAGCAGGCGACGCGCGGTCGTCTCGATCAGCTCCTGCGGAGCCGGGCCGGGAACACTTTCCGCCGCTCGCGCGACACCTGCGAGGGTGCCGAGCGCTGCGATCGTGGCGATGACGAATGCGAGGCGTCGCGTCATTTCGGGGCTTCCTGGGCGGTACCTTCCGCCGGCTGTTGTTCCGCGGCCTTTGAGAACAGGAACTTGCTGATCAGGTTCTCGAGGACGATGGCCGATTGCGTGAACTCTATTCGATCACCATCCTTCAAAAAGGTTTCCGAGCTTCCAGGCCCGATCCCAACGTACTGCCCGCCGAGCAGGCCCGCGGTCAGGATGCCGGCGTCGCTGTCGTCCGGAATGCGGTCGTACGATGGCTCGATGCGAAGCGTCACACGCGCGCGATATTCCTTGAAGTCGTAGGCGATCGACTCGACACGGCCGATCGTCACGCCTGACATCGACACCGGCGCACCGGGTTTGAGGCTCCCCACCTGCTCGAACGACGCCGTCAGCTGGTATCCGCCTTCACCGAGCCCGAACTCGCGGTTCGTGATCTGCGTGACCAGGAAGAAAAGCGCCGCGAATCCGAGCAGCACGAAAAGCCCGGTTCCAAGTTCGATGGCCCGTGTCTGGCGCATGTCCAACTCCTTAAAGCATCACTGCAGTCAGCATGTAGTCGAGCAGGAGAATGCTGACCGAGGAAATAACGACCGTCCGCGTCGTCGCGCGACCCACGCCTTCAGCGGTCGGAATGGAATGATAGCCTTCGTAGACTGCGACGAGGCTGCAGGCGACGCCGAACACGACGCTCTTCAGCACGCCTTCCATGACATCGTTTAACTCGACCGCGCCCCGCATCTGCGACCAGAACTGGCCCTGGTCGACGCCCATCAGCTGTACGCCGACGAGTTGCGCCCCAAAGAGCCCGATCATGCTGAAGATCGCGGCCAGCAGCGGCATGGAAATGATGCCGCCGAGGAAGCGCGGCATCACGACGCGCCGGATCGGGTCGACCGCCATCATCTCGATCGCCGCGAGCTGGTCGGTTGCGCGCATCAGGCCGAGTTCCGAGGCGAGCGCCGTCCCCGCCCGGCCCGCAAACAGCAGGGCGGTGATGACCGGCCCGAGTTCCTTGAGGAGACCGAGCGCGGCCGCCGTACCGAGCGATTCCTCGGAACCGAAGCGCTCGAGCAGGTCGAATCCCTGCAGGCCGAGCACCATGCCGACGAATAGCCCCGACATCATGATGATCACGAGCGACAGGGAGCCTGCGTTGTGCACCTGTTCGACGACGAGCCGGAAACGCAGCAATGCGCGCGGAGTCTCGGCCGCGAGGCGCACCGCAAACAGCGTGTATGCGCCGAGCGCGCGGAGCGCGCCCTCGACGCTGTCCTTCAGTTCGCTGAAAATCGGCGCGGCCATTCAGCGCACCTGGCGGACCTGCTCCGCGTATTCGGGCGCCGGGTAGTGGAACGGAACCGGCCCGTCGGGCAGGCCGTGCATGAACTGGCGGACTTCTTCGCTGTCACTGCCGGCGACTTCCTTCGGGGAGCCGCTCGCGATTATGCGTCCGCCCGAGAGCAGGTGGCAGTAGTCGGCTACCGCGGTGATCTCGCGCACGTCGTGCGACACCACGATGCTCGACACGCCGAGAGTGTCATTGAGGCGGCGGATGAGCCGCAGCACAACGCCCAGCGAAATCGGGTCGAGGCCGACGAATGGCTCGTCGTAAATCAGCAGCTCCGGGTCCATCACGATGGCGCGCGCGAGCGCGACTCGCCTCGCCATTCCGCCGGAGAGTTCCGCCGGCATCAGGCGCGCGGCGCCGCGCAGACCCACGGCCTGCAGCTTCGTCAGGACGACGTGACGGACGAGCCGTTCCGGCAGGCGCGTGTGCTCACGCAGCGGAAACGCGATGTTCTCGTAGACGTCGAAGTCGGTGAGCAGTGCCCCGTTCTGGAACAGCATCCCCATGCGGCGGCGCATGCGAAACAGCTCGCTGCGGGAAAGCGAGGCGACTTCGCGGCCATCGAACTCGACGATTCCGCGGTCCGGCCGGGACTGGCCCGTGATGAGGCGAAGGAGCGTCGTCTTGCCGCTGCCGCTCGGGCCCATGACGGCCGTGACGGAACCGCGCGGAAAGTCGAGATCGACACCCGCGAATATCTCGCGGCGACCGGCACTGTAGTGCAGTCCCCGCACGCGGACCAACGCGCCGGGCGCGCTGCTCGCTTCGGAATCCAAGCCGTATGCCCGGCCGCCGGCCCTAGGCCGCGGCCTGTTCCATTGCGGCGTCGTAACTCCCGCTACGCGCGAGGCCATTGAGCTTTGCCCTGCGCTGGAAGGCCTTCTGGGCCGCGGCGACATTGCCGGGCTTGCCTTTCCAGGCGTCGAGCGTGCTCTGTTGAAGGGCGCGGCCGTAGCTGAAGGAAAGCTCCCACGGCAGCTTGCCGAGACGATTCATGAGCGAAAGATGCAGCGTCGCTTCTGATTCGCTCTGACCGCCCGACAGGAAGGCGATACCCGGAACCGCAGCCGGCACATGACGGCGGAGGCAGCGCACGGTCGCATCCGCGACCTGCTCGGGCCGCGCCTCCTTCGGACACTTCTTGCCGGAGATCACCATATTCGGCTTCAACACCATGCCTTCGAGGCGTACGCGGTGCAGGAACAAGGCGTCGAATACGATTTCGAGCGTCGCGTCCGTGACATCTTCGCAACGCTCGATCGTGTGATCACCATCCATCAGGACCTCGGGCTCGACGATCGGGACGATCCCGGCCTCCTGGCAGAGTGCCGCGTAACGGGCGAGCGCTTCGGCATTGGCCACGAGGCAGGCCTGTGTCGGAATGGATGCGCCGATGTCGATGACCGCGCGCCATTTCGCGAAACGTGCGCCGAGCCCATGGTATTCCGCGAGACGCTCGCGCAGTCCGTCGAGCCCCTCGGTGACGGTCTCGCCCGGAAAGCTGGCGAACGACTTGGCGCCTGCGTCGACCTTGATGCCCGGAATGATGCCGCGCGAGGCGAGCAGTTGTGGAAACGGCTTGCCGTCCGCGGTCTGCTGGCGGATCGTCTCGTCGTAGAGGATTACGCCGGAAATGTACTTGTCGGCCTCGGGCGCGGTGAAGAGCAGCTCCCGGTAGGCGCGTCGCGACTCGAAAGACGACTCGAGGCCGATCTTGTCGAAGCGCTTCTTGATCGTCCCGGTCGATTCGTCCGCCGCGAGGATGCCCTTGCCGGCCGCGACCATCGCTGCCGCATTCGTATCGAGTGCCTTGCTGTCCATGTCGTCACAACCCTCCGAAATCCGGGCGCGAAGAATACCAGAGCGTAGGAGCCTCTGATCTGCTCGCGCCCACTACCGCCCGAACGGTAATAGTACTAAAATCGTACTGTTTAATTCCAGGCTTGCGGAGACGGAATCATGTTGCGCATCAGCCGGCTGACAGACTACGCGACGGTGATCCTCGCCAGCCTTGGCGGAGGGGCCCTCGCCAGCGCCGCCGACATCGCGGAACGCACGCGGATCGGCCTGCCGACCGTCAGCAAGCTCCTCAAGGAACTCCAGCACGCGGGTCTCGTGCGCTCGGTTCGCGGAGCCCACGGCGGCTACCAGCTTGCGCGGCCGGCCGCCTCCATCAACGCAGCCGAGATCATCGACGCGGTCGAGGGGCCTGTCGCACTGACCGAGTGCGCGAGCGGCGCCGGTAACTGCGACATCGAGGCGACCTGCCTCGTGGGCCCGGGTTGGCAGCGCATCAGCCGGGCGATCCGCCGTGCGCTGGTCGACGTAAGCCTCGATCAGCTCGTGCGGCGCGACGCGCAGTTCACGACACCCGATTTCTCGCGCGGCGCCGCGCCCGCCCGCAGCCCGGTCCGCGGCTGAGGGATCGCAGAATGTCCGCCAAACAGCCGGAACTCGAATCGCTGGTCACCCGCAGGTACCGCCACGGCTTCGTGACGGACATCGCGAGCGACACGGTCGCGCCCGGCCTCGACGAGGACGTCATCCGCCTCATCTCCGTCAAGAAGGGCGAGCCCGCATTCATGCTGGATTGGCGGCTCAAGGCGTTCCGGCGCTGGACGCGCATGGACGTGCCGACCTGGGCGCACGTCCACTATCCGCCCATCAACTTTCAGGCGATTTCATATTACTCGGCGCCGAAACAGCGTTCGGACGGCCCGAAGACGCTCGCCGAGGTCGACCCGAAGCTGCTCGAAACCTACGACAAGCTCGGCATCCCGCTGCACGAACGCGCGCGGCTTGCCGGGGTCGCGATCGACGCGGTGTTCGACAGCGTGTCGGTCGCGACCACCTTCAAGGAGAAGCTCGCCGAGGCCGGCGTCATCTTCTGCCCATTCTCGGAGGCGGTACTGAAGCACCCGGAGCTGGTCGAAAAGTATCTCGGCAGTGTCGTTCCGCTCGGCGACAATTTCTATGCGGCGCTCAATTCCGCCGTATTCACGGACGGTTCATTCGTCTACGTGCCGAAGGGCGTGCGCTGCCCGATGGAGCTGTCCACCTATTTCCGCATAAATGCCGCCAAGACGGGGCAGTTCGAGCGGACGCTGATTATCGCCGACGACGGCGCGCATGTTTCATATCTTGAAGGATGCACAGCCCCGCAGCGCGACGAGAATCAGCTCCACGCCGCCGTGGTCGAGTTGGTCGCTCTGGACGATGCCGAAATCAAGTATTCGACGGTACAGAACTGGTATCCGGGCGACGAGAACGGTGTCGGCGGCATCTACAACTTCGTCACCAAGCGCGGCGACTGCCGCGGCCGCAACTCGAAGATCTCCTGGACCCAGGTCGAGACGGGATCGGCGATCACCTGGAAGTACCCGAGCTGCATCCTGCGTGGCGACGGCTCGTCGGGTGCATTCCACTCGGTCGCGCTCGCGAATCACCGCCAGCAGGCGGACACCGGCACCAAGATGATTCACATGGGCCGCAACACGACTTCGACCATCATTTCGAAGGGCATCTCGGCGGGCCACGGGCAGAACGCCTACCGCGGGCTCGTCAAGATACTGCCGGGCGCCGACGGCGCGCGCAATCACACGCAGTGCGACTCGCTCCTGATGGGGCCGCATTGCGGCGCGCACACCTTTCCCTACATCGAGGTCAAGAACCCGACGGCTGTCGTCGAGCACGAGGCGACGACCTCGAAGATCTCCGACGACCAGCTCTTCTACTGCCTGCAGCGCGGCATCTCGGCCGAGGACGCGATCAACATGATCGTCAATGGTTTCTGCCGCCAGGTCTTCCGTGAATTGCCGATGGAGTTCGCGGTCGAGGCCCAGAACCTGCTGGCGGTGAGCCTCGAAGGAGCGGTGGGATGAGCGACCCCGGAAAAACGATCCTCGAAGTGCGGGACCTCAAGGTGCGGGCCGGCGAGCGGCTGATACTGGACGGGCTTTCGCTTGCGGTGCGCGCCGGCGAGGTGCACGCGATCATGGGTCCCAACGGCTCCGGCAAGAGCACGCTCACCGGCGCGCTCGCCGGCCGCCCGGGTTTGGAAGTCCTGTCGGGATCCGCGACTTACCTGGGACACGATCTGTTCGCGATGGCGCCCGAGGAGCGCGCGCGCGAGGGGCTGTTCCTCGCATTCCAGTACCCGGTCGAGATTCCGGGCGTCAACAATGTATACCTCCTGAAGGCCTCGCTGAATGCGCTTCGCAGGCATCGCGGCGAGCCGGAGCTCGATGCCTTCGAGTTCCTGAACCTGGTGCGCGGGAAGCTCGCGCAAATGCGCATGGACGAGGGCCTCCTGAACCGCGGTGTCAACGAGGGATTCTCGGGCGGCGAGAAGAAGCGCAACGAGATCCTGCAGATGAGCCTGTTGCAGCCGACGCTCGCGCTGCTCGACGAGACCGACTCCGGCCTCGACATCGACGCCCTGAAGGTCGTAGCGGACGGCGTCAATGCGCTGCGCTCGCCGGATCGTGCGATCGTGCTCGTGACGCACTACCAGCGACTGCTCGACCACGTCGTGCCTGACCGGGTGCACGTGCTGGCGGGCGGGAAGATCGTCCGAAGCGGCGGCCGCGAGCTCGCATTCGAACTCGAGCGCCGCGGGTACGACTGGCTCCGCGAAGGAACGGCGGCCGCATGACAGCCCAGGGCCCGATTGAGCGTATCGCCGCCGCCGGGGCCAGGTCCGCAAGCGCTTCCGCGGGCGGTCCCGGCTGGGCTCGTCGAAGAAAGCGGGCGTTCGACACCATCGCCGCGCGCGGCCTGCCGAGCCGGCGCGACGAAAACTGGAAATACCTGGACCATGCCCGCGTCGCGGAGTATCCGTTCGATGCCCCGCCTGCTGCGAAAGTCGATACTGATGCCATCACGCCGCGGCTGTTGCCGATCGAGCGCGCGCACCGCATCGTGCTGGCCGACGGCCGCTACGAGCCACGTCTCTCGGACCGCGAATTTCCCGCCGGCATCGAGATCATCGATCTCGGCGACTTGCTCGAGCGCGACCCGCAGGCAGCGCTCGCACTGCTCCGCGCGCCAGGCGAGGACGCCGACGACCGTTTCGCGCTGCTCGCAGAGGCGCTGGCCTTGGGCGGCATCGTCATCCGGGCCGCGCCGGGCGTCGAAATCACCGAGCCGATCTACCTCGTGCACCTGGCCAGCGCCGCTGCGCCGTCGGTCCACCAGACGCGAATTGTCATCGACGCGGGTCATGGCGCACGGTTCACGGTCTTCGAGCACTTCATCGCGCTGGGTGACTCGGCCGCGCTCGGCAATCTCGCGGCCGAACTGACTCTCGGCGATTCCGCCGTCGTCACGCACCTGCGGTTACACGAACATTCGCCGGCGTCCGCCCAGATCGAGACCTGGGTCGCGCGCCTCGCCGGCGGCAGCCGCTACCAGCAGCACCTGCTGGTCCTTGGCGGGCGGCTGGTCCGCTCCAATCTCCATCTCGCACTCGAGGGCCGGGGCGCGGCATGCCGCCTCGACGGTCTCTTTCTCGCGGACGGAGACCGGCAGGTCGACCTGCATACGGAGGTCTCGCACCTCGGCCCCGCGACGGAAACGATTCAGGACTACCGCGGCATTGCGGCCGGCCGTGGCCGCGGCGCGTTCAACGGCAAGATCGTCGTCCAGCCAACCGCGCGCGGCGCGAACGCGAGCCAGTCGAGCCGAAACCTGCTGCTGACACCGCTCGCGGAAATCAATGCGCGGCCACAGCTCGAGATCCTGGTGGACGAGGTCCAGTGCCGTCACGGCGCGACGACAGGCTCGCTCGACACCGAACAGCTATTTTACCTCGTGTCCCGCGGAATCGACCTGGCGACGGCGCGTGCGCTCCTGACATTTGCGTTCTGCCAGGACGTCACCGGGCGCCTGCCGCTCGCGCCAGTCCGTGCCGCCGCGGAATCGCTGCTCGCGGCCATCCTGCCGGACCGTGACCTGATGCGGGAGCTCGGCTGATGGCCGCCGTCCGCAAATCGGCCGTCAAGTTGGACCTTGCGGGCATTCGCGCTGATTTCCCGGTACTCGCACGCCGGGTCAACGGCCATCCGCTCTGCTATCTCGACAATGCGGCGTCCTCGCAGCAGCCGTCGGCGGTGATCGACGCGGTCGCCGAATACGCACGCGGCCATCACGCCAACGTGCACCGCGGCGTGCACACGCTTTCCCAGGAGGCAACTGCGCTTTACGAGGGCGCCCGCGAGAAGGCCCGGCGCTTCATCAATGCCGCCTCGCCGGCCGAGATCATCTTTGTCCGCGGCACGACCGAGGCGATCAACCTCGTCGCGCAGTCATGGGGCCGACCCCGCCTCGCCCCGGGCGACGAGATCGTCGTGTCGCATCTCGAGCATCACTCGAACATCGTGCCCTGGCAGATCCTGGGCGAGCAGACGGGAGCGCGGCTTCGTGTCGTGCCTATCGATCACAGCGGCGTCGTCGATTTCGACGCCTATCTGGCCCTGCTCGGGAATCGAACGCGCATCGTGGCGCTCGCGCATGTTTCCAATGCGCTCGGCACCGTGCTGCCGCTCGATCGCTTCATCGCCGCGGCTCGGGAGCGAGGCATTGCGACCGTCGTCGACGGCGCACAGGCCGTGCCGCACCTGCCGGTCGACGTGCGGTCGCTTGGCTGCGACTTCTACGCCTTCTCCGCACACAAGATGTATGGGCCGACCGGCATCGGCGCGCTGTACGCCCGCGAAGCCCTGCTCGCGTCGATGCCGCCCTGGCAGGGCGGCGGCGACATGATCCTGTCCGTGTCCTTCTCAGGCTCGACCTGGAATCACCTGCCGCATCGTTTCGAGGCCGGCACGCCGAATGTCGGCGGTGCGGTTGGCCTCGGCGCCGCGATCGATTACATCACCCGCATCGGGCTCGATCGGATCGCCCTGCACGAGCACGATCTTCTCGCCCATGCGACCGCAGTGCTTGCGGGAGTAGCGGGTCTCACGTTGATCGGTACCGCGCCGGTCAAAAGCAGCCTCGTCTCATTCGCGGTCGAGGGCATCCATCCGCACGATCTCGGCACCGTGCTCGACTCGCGCGGCATCGCCGTCCGCACCGGCCACCATTGCGCGATGCCGGTCATGGATTTCTTCGGCGTGCCGGCGACGACGCGGGCTTCCTTCGCGCTCTACAACACGCGCGAGGAGATCGATGCCCTGCACGACGCACTGCTCCACGCCATCCGGATGCTGCGCTGATGGACCTCGCCGAGCTGTATCGCGACGTGATCGTCGACCATAACCGCAGCCCCCGGAATCGCGGCCGGCTGCCTGCGGCCACGCATCATGCGGAGGGCGACAACCCGCTTTGCGGGGACCGGCTCAGGCTCGACGTCGAGGTCGCCGGCGATGTGATCCGCGATCTGCGCTTCGAGGGCAGCGGTTGCGCGATCTCGACGGCTTCGGCCTCGCTGATGAGCGAGGCGGTCAAGGGACGGACACGGGCCGAAACCGCCGAACTCTTCGGCGCCGTGCATCGCATGCTGACCGGCGACGCCGCGGATCCCCCGCGGCTCGGCAAGCTCGCGCGCACTGAGCCGATCGGGCTGCCGGGGCTCTCCGAACCCGAGACCATGC
>DAIRVV010000057.1:0-12220 GCA_036802645.1 Steroidobacteraceae bacterium | reverse complement strand
ATCGGACGTATTGCCGGTGCTCGCCGGCTTCTCGCGCAAGCGCATGATCGGCGCGCTGACCGGACGGGGGGAGGGCGACCGCCTGGCCGGCAGCGTCGCTGCCGCTGTCGTCGCGGCAATGAACGGAGCGCGCATCATCCGGGCTCACGACGTGCGCGAAACGGCGGACGCGCTCGGCGTCGTGGCGGCCTGCGGCGCGTTGCGGGACAATCGGACATGGCCATGAAGTATTTCGGCACCGATGGCGTCCGCGGTCGCGTCGGGACGCACCCGATGACCGTGGAGTTTGCGCTGCGACTCGCCGGAGCGGCCGGTCGCGTGCTTGCGCCCAACGGCGGGCGCGTGCTCGTCGGCAAGGACACGCGACTCTCGGGGTACATGTTCGAGGCGGCCCTCGAGGCGGGCTTCGTCGCCGCCGGCGTGGACGTGCTGCTTGCGGGACCGCTCCCGACTCCCGGCATCGCCTACCTGGTCCAGCGTCTCGGTTGCGACTTCGGCGCGGTCATCAGCGCCTCGCACAACCGCTACGACGACAACGGCATCAAGTTCTTCGATCGCGAGGGCGGCAAGCTCGCCGACGAGCTCGAGGAAGCGATCGAGTTCCACCTCGACGAGCCGGCGCCGACGCGCGAGTCGGGTGCGCTCGGCCGGGCGACGCGGGTCGACAACGAACGCGCGCAGTACCAGTCATTCTGCGCATCGACGCTTCCCCGCGGCATGCGCCTGGATGGCCTCAAGCTCGTCATCGATTGCGCGAACGGCGCGGCCTACAAGGTGGCGCCGCGGGTCCTCGCGGATCTTGACGCCGAAATCGTGCCGATCGGCTGCTCGCCCAATGGCCGCAACATCAACGACGGCTGCGGCTCGACTGAGCCAGGCCTATTGAAACTCACCGTGTCGGGTGTGCGGGCCGACGCCGGAATCGCACTCGACGGCGACGGTGACCGACTGGTGATGGCGGATCACCTGGGCCGTGCGGTCGACGGCGACCAGCTCCTCTACGTGCTGACCAAGGCCCGGCTCGCGTCGGGGGAACTCAAGGGACCCATCGTGGGCACCGTGATGAGCAATCTCGGCCTCGAGCTCGCATTGAAGGATCTCGGCGTCCCGTTCATGCGCGCCGCGGTCGGCGATCGCAATGTGCTGCAGCTGCTGCGGGCGAATGGCGGCGTCCTCGGCGGCGAGTCGTCCGGCCACCTGTTGTGCCTCGACAAGACGACGACGGGCGACGGCCTGATCGTGGCCCTGCAGGTCGTCGCCGTCATGAAGTCGACGGGAAAGTCGCTTGCGGAACTCGCGGCGGGAATGCAGCGGTTTCCTCAGCAGCTCATCAATGTGCGCGTCGGGAAGCGATTCGACGCCGCGCGGGAGCCGTCCGTCGCGGACGCGATCACGCGTGTCGAGCGTTCTCTCGGCGGGCGCGGTCGCGTCGTATTGCGTGCCTCCGGCACCGAGCCGCTGATCCGCGTCATGGTCGAGGGCGAGGACGCAAAATCGGTCGCGCGACATGCCGAGGAGCTCGCTGAGGCCGTCCGGGCCGCGGCTCCTGCGACATGAATCCAAGGGAGCGCAAGCCCCTCGTCGCGGGCAACTGGAAAATGCACGGCAGCCGGGCGGAGGCTGCGCGTCTCGTCGGCGAATTGATCTCGCGCGGCGCCGGCGCCGCCGCGATCGAGGCCATCGTGTGCCCGCCATTCGTGCATCTGGGCGAGGTCGGCGTGCAGCTCAAGGGGAGCGGCATCGGGCTCGGCGCGCAGGATGTCTGTGCCGAGGAGTCCGGCGCACACACGGGCGAGGTATCGGCCGGGATGCTCTCCGATATCGGCTGCCGCTATGCGATCGTAGGGCACTCCGAGCGCCGCGCGATCTACGGAGAAAGCGATGAACTGGTCGCGCGCAAATTCACCGCCGCCGTCCGTCACGCGCTCGTGCCGATACTCTGTGTCGGTGAGTCGCTCGAAGAGCGCGAACGGGATGCCACGCGCGCGGTCATCATGCGACAGCTCGACGCAGTGCTCGCCGCCGCGGGCGCCGCAAGCTTTGCCCGGGCCGTCGTCGCCTACGAGCCGGTCTGGGCAATCGGCACGGGCCGGACGGCAACACCCGCGCAGGCGCAGGAAGTTCACGCATTGATCAGAGGCAGAATCGCCGAAAAAGATGCTACAATCGCTGCTTCCCTTCGGGTCCTGTACGGGGGCAGCGTCAAGGCGGCGAATGCCGCGGAGCTGTTCGCGATGGACGATGTGGATGGTGGATTGATCGGTGGCGCATCGCTCAAGGCGGACGAGTTCGCTGGAATCTGCGCCGCTGCCGGGCGCTGAAATGCTCTCCAGGACTGGACGGACATGGTTCAAAACGTAGTTACATTCCTGCACGGGCTGCTGTGCTTCGCGATCGTCGCGCTCGTCCTGCTGCAGCGGGGCAAGGGCGCAGACGCGGGGGCAGGGTTCGGATCGGGTGCGTCGGGCACCGTATTCGGGGCACGCGGATCGGCCACTTTTTTCTCGAAGCTCACCGCCGTGCTTGCGACGCTGTTTTTCGTGACGAGCATGTCGCTCGCGTGGTTTGCGACGCGACCAAGCGCTGATGCGCCGAAGAGCATCACGGACTCAGCCGTGACGGAGCCTGCACCGGCCCCTGACGTGGATCCCGGTGCGGTCCCGAAACTGCCTGAAACGCCGCCCGCGGAACAGCCCGCGCCAAGCGGACAGTGACCGGAAACAACATCGATTTCAGTGCCGACGTGGCGGAATTGGTAGACGCGCTAGCTTGAGGGGTTAGTGGGGAAACCCGTGTCGGTTCGAGTCCGACCGCCGGCACCATTCGAGTCTTTCAGCTGATCGTCCGGGGGTCCCAAGGGACCTGCCGGACAGTTACAATGCGGCCGGTCTGCGCGCCACCGAGCGCGTGCGAGAACGGTCGCCCATTTGCTCGATAAGTATCTGCCCGTCGTGATTTTTCTCGCGGTCGCCGCGGGCTTCGGCGTGGTGCTGCTGGTTGCCGGCTGGGTGCTGGGCCCGAGGCGGCCGGACACCGAAAAAGTGTCGGCTTACGAATGCGGTTTCGAGCCCTTCGAGGACTCGCGCGCCAAGTTCGACGTCCGCTATTACCTCGTCGCGATACTGTTCATCATCTTCGACCTTGAAATCGCCTTCCTCTTTCCGTGGGCGGTTTCCCTCGACGCAATCGGCGGCTTTGGGCTGATTTCCATGGGCGTCTTCATCGGCGTCCTCGTGATCGGCTTCATCTACGAGTGGAAGAAAGGGGCCCTCGAATGGGACTGATCGAGGCCGCCCCGGAACTCGCCCCTGTCGTCCAGGGCCGCGGATTCGTCACGACCAGCGTCGACAACCTGATGAACTGGGCGCGTACCGGATCGCTCTGGCCGATGACCTTCGGGCTCGCCTGCTGTGCGGTCGAAATGATGCACGCGGGCGCAGCGCGCTACGACCTCGACCGCTTCGGCGTCGTTTTTCGTGGTAGTCCGCGCCAGTCCGACGTGATGATCGTCGCGGGAACACTCGTCAACAAGATGGCGCCCGCCCTGCGCAAGGTTTACGACCAGATGCCGGAGCCGCGCTGGGTCATCTCGATGGGTTCCTGCGCCAACGGCGGAGGTTATTACCACTATTCCTATGCTGTCGTGCGCGGCTGCGACCGGATCGTGCCGGTGGACGTCTACGTGCCGGGCTGCCCTCCGACCGCAGAGGCGCTTGTCTACGGAATCCTGCAGCTGCAGGACAAGATCCGCCGCACCAGCACGATTGCGCGCGGTTCTGCATGAGTCGCGTCGAGGAGACGGCACGAGCCGTCGCGTCCCGGATCGGCGGGCGGGCAAGCCCGATCGCGGCGCTGCCCGGCGAGATTGCGTTCGAGATAGCGCCCGCCAACCTGCTTTCCGTCTGCCGCGACCTGCGTGACGAGCCCGGACTCGCATTCGAGCAACTGGTCGACCTGTCGGGCATCGATTACCTCGACTACGGCCGGTCTGAGTGGACAACCGAGTCCGCAACCTCGAGCGGCTTCAGCCGCGGCGTGGAACGCGAGGCCACGCGCGTTGAACCTGCGGTGGAGCGGCGCTTCGCCGTCGCATACCAGCTGCTTTCGGTTTCGCGGAACACGCGCCTGCGGCTCCGCTGCCACTGCCCGGCGGGCGATCCGCCGATGATCGATTCGGTGACGGAGATCTGGGCGTCGGCGGACTGGTACGAACGTGAAGCATTCGACCTCTACGGAATACTTTTTCGCGGCCACCCGGACCTCCGCCGGATCCTCACGGACTACGGCTTCATCGGCCACCCGTTCCGCAAGGACTTTCCGCTCTCGGGGCATGTCGAAGTGCGCTATGACCCGTCGCGCGGCCGCGTCGTTTACGAACCGGTGAGCATCGAGCCCCGGGTCACCGTTCCAAAGGTGATACGCAAGCAGCGCGACCCCGGCGCGCCGGGAACGAGCGGCAGTGCCTGAGTTCCAGAACTTCACGCTCAATTTCGGCCCGCAGCATCCCGCTGCCCACGGCGTGCTGCGCCTCGTGCTCGAGATGGACGGAGAGGTGATCCAGAAGGCGGACCCGCACATCGGCCTGCTGCATCGCGCGACCGAGAAGCTCGCGGAGTCGAAGCCGTTCAATCACACGATCGGGTACATGGACCGGCTCGACTACGTGTCGATGATGTGCAACGAGCACGCGTACGTGCGCGCGATCGAAAAACTGCTCGGCATCGAGGCGCCTGAGCGTGCGCAGTACATCCGCACCATGTTCGACGAGATGACCCGGATCCTGAATCACCTGATGTGGATCGGCTCCCACGGCCTCGACATCGGCGCGATGACGGTCTTCCTGTATGCGTTCCGCGAGCGCGAAGACCTCATGGACTGCTATGAAGCCGTCTCCGGAACCCGCATGCACGCGACCTATTACCGCCCGGGCGGCGTCTATCGCGATCTGCCCGAAACGATGCCGCGTTACAAGGACTCGAAATGGCGGAGCAAGCGCGATGTGAAGCGGCGGAACGTCGCCCGATCCGGCTCCCTGCTCGACTTCATCGCCGACTTCACGGAACGCTTCCCGGCATGCGTCGACGAGTACGAGACGCTCCTGACCGACAACCGGATCTGGAAGCAACGCACGGTCAATATCGGCGTCGTGACACCCGAGCGCGCGCTGCAGCTCGGGTTCACCGGGCCGATGCTGCGCGGTTCCGGCGTTGAATGGGACCTGCGGCGGAAGCAGCCGTATGCCGCGTACGACCGCATGGAGTTTGCGGTGCCGGTCGGCGTGAACGGCGATTGCTACGACCGCTATCTCTGCCGTGTCGCCGAGATGCGCGAATCCAATCGCATCATCCGCCAGTGCATCGACTGGCTGCGGGTCAATCATGGTCCCGTGATGCTCGACGACAACAAGGTGACCCCGCCGCGGCGCGGCGAGATGAAAGACGACATGGAATCGCTGATCCATCACTTCAAGCTGTTTACCGAAGGGTATTGCGTGCCCGAAGGCGAGACCTACGCGGCCGTCGAGGCGCCCAAGGGCGAGTTCGGCATCTGGCTCGTATCGGACGGCGCCAACAAGCCGTACCGCGTCAAGTGCCGTGCGCCCGGCTTCGCACATCTCGCGGCGATGGACGAACTGGTGCGCGGCCACATGCTTGCGGACGTGGTTGCGATGATCGGCACGATGGACATCGTATTCGGGGAGATCGACCGGTGAGCGCGCCAGCCGCGGCGGGCGGCGCATTGAGCGATCACACGCGGCACGAGATCGACCGCTGGCTCGCGAAATTTCCGGCGGACCGCCGCCGCTCGGCTGTGCTGGCCGCGCTTCGCGAGGCGCAGCACCAGAATGGCGGCTTCCTGACGACACCATTGATGGACGCGGTGGCCGAATACATCGGCATGCCGGCCATACAGGTCTACGAAGTCGCGAGCTTTTATTCGATGTTCGAAACGAAACCCACGGGTCGCGTGCACGTTTCGATCTGCACCAACATCAGCTGCATGCTCTGCGGCGCGGAGCGGATCGTCGCCGCCGTCGAGAAGCATCTCGGCATCCGGACGGGGGCGAGCACGCCGGATGGCAGGTTCTACCTCAAGCGCGAGGAGGAATGCCTCGCTGCCTGCAACAATGCGCCGATGATGATGGTCGACCACGTCTTCCACGAAAACCTGACGCCGGAATCCGCGATCAGGGTGCTGGACGGAGTGAAGTAGCCGTGGCGCGCGCGATGAACCAGGTCGTTTTCGAGCCGCTGCAGCATGCCGAGAGCTGGACGATGCCGGTGTACGAGAAATTCGGCGGCTACGAGGCCTGGCGGAAGATCCTCCGCGACAGGACGACGCGCGAAGCCATCATCGAGGAAGTGAAGGCATCCGGACTCCGGGGACGCGGCGGCGCCGGCTTCCCGACGGGAGTGAAATGGAGCTTCATGCCGAGGACCGCGCCCGGCCAGAAATACGTCGTCTGCAATTCCGACGAGAGTGAGCCCGGCACCTGCCACGACCGGGACATCCTGCGCTACAACCCGCACGCGGTGATCGAGGGAATGGCGATCGGCGGATACGCAATGGGCGCTACGGTCGGCTACAACTACATTCGCGGCGAGTTCCTGGCCGAACCATTCCCGCGCTTTGAAGCCGCACTCGCGGAAGCCTATGCCGCGGGACTTCTTGGCCGCGACATCAAGGGGTCCGGAATCGATTTCGACCTCCACGCGGTTGCTGGCGCCGGCGCGTACATCTGCGGCGAAGAAACCGCGCTGCTCGAGTCGCTCGAGGGAAAGCCCGGCAAACCGCGGTTCAAGCCGCCATTTCCGGCGAACTTCGGCCTTTACGGCAAGCCGACGACGATCAACAACACGCTCAGCTTCGCCTCGGTGCCGGCGATCCTGCGCAATGGCGCCAAATGGTTTGCAGAGCTCGGCGTGCCGAATGCCGGCGGCACGGCGATCTTCTCTGTTTCCGGCCACGTCGCGCGGCCCGGGAATTTCGAGCTGCCGCTCGGTATCCCGTTCCGAGAGCTCCTCGAGATCTGCGGCGGCATGCGCGCGGGCCGCAGGCTCAAAGCCGTGATCCCAGGCGGATCGTCGGTGCCGGTGCTGCCGGCCTCGGCCATCATGGATTGCACCATGGACTTCGATTCGCTCCGCAAGGCGGGGTCTGCGGTCGGTACCGGTGCCGTGATCGTGATGGACGACACCACCTGCATGGTGCGAGTGCTCGAGCGTCTTTCACGCTTCTACATGGCGGAGTCCTGCGGCCAGTGCACGCCTTGTCGCGAGGGAACCGGCTGGCTCACGCGCATGCTTCGCCGCATTCTGGCGGGGCAGGGGCGAATGACCGACCTCGATCTCCTGGTCCAGATTGCGAACCAGATCGAAGGCCACACGATCTGCGCGCTGGGCGATGCAGCCGCATGGCCTGTTCAAAGCTTCATGCGCCACTTCCGCGACGAGTTCGCGTACATGATCGAGCATGGCGGCAAGAGCATCGTCGATGCGCCCGCACAGGCGGTTGCATGAGTCACGACGTCGTCAACGTCGAGGTCGATGGCCGGCCGCTGAAGGCGCAGAAGGGCCAGATGATCATGCAGCTCACCGACCAGGCCGGCATCTATATTCCGCGCTTCTGCTACCACGCGAAACTCTCGATCGCCGCAAATTGCCGCATGTGCCTGGTCGAGGTGGAGAAGGCGCCGAAGCCGATGCCTGCCTGTGCGACACCGGTTGCCGAGGGCATGAAGGTGTTCACGCGGTCGGGGCGCGCGCTCGCGGCGCAGAAAGCGACGATGGAGTTCCTGCTCATCAATCACCCGCTCGACTGCCCGATCTGCGACCAGGGCGGCGAGTGCGAGCTGCAGGATCTCGCGCTCGGTTTCGGCAGCGCAAAGTCCCGCTTCGACGAGCGCAAGCGCGTGGTCAAGGACAAGAACATCGGGCCGCTCATCTCGACCGACATGACCCGCTGCATCCACTGCACGCGCTGCGTCCGCTTCACTGCGGAGATTGCGGGCATGCAGGAGCTCGGAGCGACCGGCCGCGGCGAGTGGATGGAGATCGGCACCTGGATCGAGAAGAGCGTCGACCACGAGCTCTCAGGAAATGTCATCGACCTGTGCCCCGTCGGCGCACTCAACTCAAAGCCCTTCCGCCATCGTGCCCGTTCCTGGGAAATGACCGAGCACGCGCTCGTGTCGCCGCACGACGGGGTCGGCACGAATCTCTGGGGCCACGTCCTGCGCGGGCGTCTGATGCGCGTCGTGCCGCGCGAAAACGAAGAGATCAACGAAACCTGGATCGCGGACCGCGACCGGTTCTCCTACGAGGGAATCTACGCCACCGATCGCCTGCGCGAGCCGATGATGCGCGTCGAGGGGCGGTGGCGTGAGGTGAGCTGGGAAATCGCGCTCGAGGCGGCGGCTGCGCTGCTGCGCGAAGCGCGGGAGGAGGCGGGGGCAGGCCGCACCGGTTTTCTTTCGGCTCCGGGTTCCACGAATGAAGAGGCCTACCTGCTCGGCCGCCTCGCACGCGGTTTCGGCTCGCACAATGTCGACTCCAGGCTCCGCCAGCTCGATTTTTCGGACCAGGCGAACGACCCGGTCTATCCGGGTCTCGGCATCGCACTGCGCGGAATCGACACGCTGGGCGGACTGCTGCTGGCCGGATGCCAGGTGCGTGAGGAGGCGCCGATGCTCGCGCATCGCGTGCGCATAGCCGCGCTGGCAGGATGCAGGGTCAGCTTCCTGTCCACGCAGGCACAGCAGTTCTACTTCCCGGTTCTGCAGCAGACAGTCGCGTCGGCGGCCGACCTCGCGTCGGAACTCGCGGCGCTCGCGCGCGCAGGCTCGATGACCGATTCGCGAAACGCAATCATCGAATCGCTTTCTTCAGGTCCTGCGGCAATTGTGCTCGGTGGACTCGCAATGCGTCATACGCATTTTGCGGACATCCGCGCTGCGGCAGCGTCGCTCGCCGCGCGCACGGGCGCGACCCTGGGATTCCTGCCGGACGGCGGCAATGCCGCGGGCACCGCGCTCGCCGGTGCATTGCCGCACCGCCTGCCGGGCGGACAACCCGACCCGCAGCCGGGCCTCGACCTCGGCCGGATGCTCGAGTCGCCGCTTGCCGCCTGCGTGCTCTTCGGGGGCATCGAGCCCGACAGCGACATCGGCCTGCCCGGTGCGGCAGAGTCGCTCGCGGCCTGCCGGCGCGTCATTGCGATCACGCCCTATGCGGATCCGTCCGTCATGCAGGTCGCCCAGATCCTGCTGCCGTCGGGCGCGTTCGCGGAGACTTCCGGAAGCTATGTGAGTGCCGAAGGGCGCTGGCAGGATTTTCGCGGCTGCGCCCAGCCGGTCGGCCAGTCACGGCCGGGCTGGAAGATCCTGCGCGTGCTCGCGAACCAGCTTGGTCTCGAAGGCTTCAACTATGAGAGCTCGGCCGACGTATTGGCAGAGCTCCAGGGCATCGCCAGGGGCGCCACATACGACGGCCAGTTTGCGACCGGGCGCGAATTCAAGGCCGAACGGCGCGGCACGACCGCGGCACTTCCAGCTTACGGCGGGGACGCCATCGTGCGCCGTGCTGCGTCATTGCAGTTGACGCGCGCCGCCCGGAACGGCGCAGGCCAGAAGGGCTGAGCCATGACGGAATTCATTGACACCTGGCTGGCGGGGCTCGGGCTCGCACCTGAGCTGCGGATCGTCCTCGTCGTGACGTTCCAGGTCAGCCTCGTCCTCATCGCGATCGTCGTCGCAGTCGCAATGCTGACACTCGCCGAACGCAAGGTGATCGGCTACATGCAGCTCCGTCGCGGTCCGAACCGCGTGTCGTTCTTCGGCTTGCCGGTCCTGCGCGGCGTTGCCCAGCCCTTCGCGGACGTGATCAAGCTGCTGCTAAAGGAAATCATCGTGCCGGGCCGCTCGTCGCGATTCCTGTTCCTGCTCGCACCGCTGATCGTCCTCGTTCCCGCGCTGGCGGCCTGGGCCGTCATTCCATTTTCTCCCGAGTTCGTGCTGGCGGACATCGATGCAGGCCTCCTGTACGTTCTCGCGCTGACTTCGCTTGGCGTCTATGGCGTCATCCTGGCGGGCTGGGCCAGCAATTCGAAATACGCATTCCTCGGCGCGATGCGATCCGCCGCCCAGATGGTCGCCTACGAGATTGCGATGGGATTTGCGCTCGTCGGCGTGCTGATGGCGGCAGGAAGCCTCAATCTCGGCGACATCGTGCGCGCGCAGGAGGGCGGGTTTGGCAGCTGGAACTGGCTGTGGCTGTTCCCGCTGTTCATCGTCTACTTCGTGTCGGGGCTCGCCGAGACCAATCGCGCCCCATTCGACGTGGCTGAAGGCGAATCGGAGATCGTCGCGGGCTTCCACGTCGAGTACTCTGGCGCGGCCTTCGCGTCGCTCTTCGCGCTACCCGAGTACGCGAACATGATCCTCATCTCGGCACTGGCGTCCGTGCTTTTCTTCGGCGGATGGCTGTCACCGGTCCAGGGCTACCTGGCGGAGGATTCGTTCTTCGCACAGCCGGGCTTCTTCTGGCTTTTCCTGAAGATCGGGATCTTCCTGTTCATTTTCCTGTGGGTCCGCGCGACCTTTCCGCGCTATCGCTACGACCAGATCATGCGTCTCGGGTGGAAGGTGCTGATTCCGATCACCCTGGTCTGGATCGCGGTCGAGGGCGTGCTCGCCTGGCTGCAAATCGGTCCATGGAAGCCGTGAGGCGACAATGAAGCGCATACGGTCATTGCTGCAGACATTCACGCTGCTGGAACTGTTGCGGGGCCTCCGGGTCACCGGGAAGAATTTCTTTCGCCGCAAGGTGACGTTGCATTATCCCGAGGAGAAGACGCCGCAATCGCCGCGTTTCCGCGGCCTGCACGCGCTGCGAAGGTATCCGAACGGCCAGGAGCGGTGCATCGCCTGCAAGCTCTGCGAGGCCGTTTGCCCGGCACTCGCGATCACGATCGAATCGGAAGTCGGCGCCGACGGGACACGCCGCACGACGCGTTACGACATCGACCTGTTCAAGTGTATCTACTGCGGGTTCTGCGAGGAGGCCTGCCCGGTCGATGCGATCGTCGAGACGAGATTTCACGAGTACCACATGGAGAATCGCGGCGAGAACATCATGACCAAGGACAAGCTGCTCGCGATCGGGGAGAAGTACGAGGCGATGATCGCCGCCGACAAGGCGGACGATTCGCGCTTTCGCTAGACCGCATGCTCGTCGAAATCCTGTTCTGGTCGTTCTCCACTGTGCTGGTCGGTGCCGCACTCGGCGTCATCCTGTCGCGGAATCCTGTGCACTCGGTGCTCTACCTCGTCCTCTGCTTCTTCAATGCCGCTGTCCTGTGGCTGCTGATCCAGGCCGAATTCCTCGCAATCGTGCTCGTTCTCGTCTATGTGGGCGCTGTCATGGTGCTGTTCCTGTTCGTGGTGATGATGCTGGACATCAACATCGAACAGTTGCGCGAGGGCTTCGCCCGCAACGCCCCGCTTGGTGCCCTGATCGCATTCATCATGGTCGTGGAGCTCGCTTACGTCCTCTGGGTGCGGCGTCTCGGCATCGAGCTGCCGGGCAGCGTCGTCCCCGTCGCGGAAGGGCATAGCAACACGGCCGAGATCGGTGCCGTCCTCTATACCGAGTACGTCTATCCGTTCCAGCTCGCGGCCATCGTGCTCCTGATCGCGATCATCGCGGCGATCGTGCTGACGATGCGCCGCCGCCCGGGCCAGAAGGTCCAGGACATCGCGAGCCAGGTTGCCGTGCGGGCCGCCGACCGCGTCCGGCTCGTCAACATGCCGGTCGAGCGCGAGCCATGATTACGCTGTCGCACTACCTGCTGCTGGCGGGCGTGCTCTTTTCAATCGCCGTGGCGGGGATCTTCATCAACCGCAAGAACGTGATCCTGTTGCTCATGTGCATCGAGCTGATGCTGCTTGCGGTCAACTTCAACTTCGTCGCGTTTTCCCGCTTCCTCGGGACCCTCGACGGCCAGGTTTTCGTGTTCTTCATCCTGACCGTGGCGGCGGCGGAAGCCGCAATCGGGCTCGCGATCCTCGTCGTGCTGTTCCGCCAGCGCCGCAGCATCAACGTCGAGGAACTCGACGCCATGAAGGGTTGAGCGTGAGCTTCGAAAGCCTGTGCCTGCTCATCGTGCTCGCGCCGCTCGCGGCCGCCGTCGTCGCCGGCCTCGGCGGCCCTTTCATCGGTCG
>DAIRVV010000056.1:0-12231 GCA_036802645.1 Steroidobacteraceae bacterium | reverse complement strand
AGCCGTGGCCGCGGTGTCCACGTATGCGCGCCTGGCCGCGGCCGCCCGAGCGGAAACATGCGCGGGCTCGTTCATGGGCACGACGGGCGAAGGCGTGTCGCTGCCGATATCGAGGACCACCTTGAAGCTGCCGTCGGCCTGGCGTTTCCAGATCGAGAAAAACATGCCGTGACGGTCCGCGGCTCCATTCTTTCCCTCGAACACGAGCGGCCCTGTGTCCCAGCCGAGATCGCCGGCCTCGGCGATGTCGCCATAGACCGGTGCCCAGACCGCGCCCATCGGGCCGGGCGAGGGCGGCTGGCCGGTAAGTGAAGTCCTGACCCGGAAAGGATGCGGGTTGAAGGCGATGCCGTCGTCGGCGAAATATGTGTAGAACGAGTCGCGAAAACCTTTCTCGGCGGCGAGCGTCACGAAGGCGCGCTCCGCGTCGAACATTTCCTGCAGCGCCGGTGGCAAGCCCGTGTCGGCGGCCGCCGCCGGTGCCAGTGGAACGAGTGCGAACAACGCGAATATGGCTTTCATGTTCCGTCAGGCTAGCCTGAGCGGGCAACCGTACTCAACATGACTTTGGGATCGGTTAAGCTGCACGGCGGGCATGGGCGGCGGTGCGCCCGGGGAGAACGGGATGCCTTGGTGGGCGTGGCTGGTATTGGGAATCGGCTTGCTGGGCGTCGAAATGTTCGTCATCGACGCGCAGTTCTATCTCGTTTTCATCGGCCTGTCGGCGGCGGTCGTCGGGCTGTTGGGGCTCTTCGGTCTCGACCTCCCGTACTGGGTGCAGTGGCTCGTTTTCTCCGCGCTTGCGATCGCCACGATGCTCGCGTTCCGCAAGCGTCTCTACGAGATGGTGCGAAATCGCAGCGGCCATGTCGACGAGCGCCTGACTGTGGGCGATCGCGTAGCCATACCGACGCGGCTCGATCCGGGCCAGAGCGGCCGGGTCGAATACCGCGGCTCGAACTGGACCGCGCGTAACGTCGGCGCTGCGGCAATCGAGGGCGGTCGCGAGGCGGTGATCACGCAGGTCGACGGCCTCACCCTGCACGTCAAAGCGGAGTAAGCAGGCATGGAATCCATGTATGTCGTGTTCGGCGTCGCAATTCTGGTCCTGATTGTCCTCGCGAAGACGGCCGTCGTCGTGCCACAGCAGAGCGCCTATGTCATCGAAACGCTTGGGCGCTACAACCGCACGATCCAGGCGGGATTCCACATCCTGTTTCCATTCATCGACCGCATCGCCTACAAGCACAACCTCAAGGAAGAGGCGATGGACATCCCCGAGCAGATCTGCATCACGCGCGACAACGTGCAGGTGGGTGTCGACGGCGTGCTGTACCTGCAAGTGCTGGAGGCGAGCAAGGCCTCCTACGGCATCACGAACTACCGCTTCGCGATCATCCAGCTCGCGCAGACGACGCTCAGGAGCGAGGTCGGCAAGATCGATCTCGACCGCACCTTCGAGGAGCGCCAGGCAATCAACCAGAACATCGTCGCCGAGCTCGACAAGGCCTCGGCGCCCTGGGGCGTCAAGGTGCTGCGCTACGAGATCAAGAACATTAATCCGCCGAAAGATGTCCTCGGCGCCATGGAAAAGCAGATGCGCGCGGAACGCGAGAAGCGCGCGGTGGTGCTGAATTCCGAAGGCGAGCGCGACGCCAAGATCAACCACGCCGAAGGCGAGAAGCAGCGCGTCATCAAGGAATCCGAGGCAAACAAGCAGCAGCAGATCAACGAGGCGCAGGGCGAGGCCGCGGCGATCCTCGCAGTCGCGACAGCGACGGCGGAGGGGCTGAGACAGGTCGGCGAGGCGCTTTCGGGCCGCGGCGGCATCGAGGCGATGCAGCTGCGGGTCGCGGAGGAATACGTCAAGCAGTTCGGACAGCTCGCGAACGAGGCCTCGAGCACGCTCGTGGTGCCCGCAAACCTGACTGACATCGCGTCGATGATCGCGCTCGCGACCAGCGTTGTGAAAAGCCAGAAGGTCCCGTCCTGAGGTGACATCCGCGAGTCGGATCGTCCGCGCTTCAGCCGTTGCGGCTGCGCTTTTCTGGCTGACAGCGGCCGCGGCGGAGGCGCCTCCCGCGCTTCTGATGCATAACGGAACCATCCACACCGGCAATCCTGCCCAGCCGCTGGCTGATGCGGTGCTGACGAGCGTCGATCGGATCGAGTATGTCGGTGAGGAGGCGGTCGCCCGAAAGCGCGCGCCTGCCGGCGCGCGCATCGTGGATCTCAATGGCGCGGTCGTTCTCCCCGGCCTGTCGGATTCGCATGGCCACCTGTCAGGCATCGGCTGGCGCGAGCTGAACTTCGATCTGACCGGGGTTGAAAGCGTGGACGCGCTGAAGCGGCGACTGCGTGAACGCGCATCGACCGACCGGGCCGAATGGATCGTCGGGGTCGGCTGGATCGAATCGAAATGGAAGCCCGCGGTCTTTCCGGCCCGGCTGGACCTCGATGAGGCCGTCAGCGACCGGCCGGTGGTCCTCGAACGCGCGGACGGTCATGCCATCGTCGTCAACTCGAGGGCGCTCGCGATCGCGGGCATCGATCGGGAGACGCCGGACCCCGAAGGCGGGCAGATCCTGCGCGACCCGGCGACTGGCGAGGCGACCGGTATGCTGATCGACAGCGCGATGGAGCTGGTACGGCGGCACATCCCGCCGTCGACGGACGAAGAGCTGGCGCGCGCGCTCGAAACCGGCGCGGCGCGAAGCGTCAGGCTCGGCTGGACGCAATTGCAGGACGCGGGCACGACCTGGCGGGAAATCGAGCAGCTCTGCAGGCTATATGCGGCCGGCCGCGTGAAGCTCCGCGTCTATGCGGCGGTCAATGCTCCGGGCGAAGCCGCGGAAAAGTTGCTTGCCGCCGGGAATGACTACAAGAGCTGCGATCCGCGACTGACCGTGCGCGCGATCAAGCTCTATATCGACGGCGCACTCGGCTCGCGCGGCGCGGCGCTCGACGAGCCCTACAGCGATGACCCCGGCAATCGCGGCTTGTATGTGACGCCGCCGGACGAGATACTCAGGATCGCGATCGCGGGCTTGAAAAGCGGCATCCAGATCGAGACCCATGCCATCGGCGATCGCGGCAACCGGGTCGTGCTCGACCAATACGAGAAGGCGTTCGCCGCGGTGCCGGTGTCAGACCGTCCCGTGGCCGATCCGCGCTTTCGCATCGAGCATGCCCAGGTCGTGGCGGCAGCGGACATGCCGCGATTCGCGAAGCTCGGCGTGATCGCCTCCATGCAGACCTCGCATGTGATCAGCGACATGCTGTTCGCGCCTTCGCGCCTCGGGCCGGAACGCATCTCGGGCGCTTATGCCTGGCGTTCGCTCATGGACGCCGGCGCCAGGATCGCCGGCGGGACGGACGCGCCGGTCGAGCAGGGCGACCCGCGTGTCGAGTTCTATGCAGCCGTCGCGCGCCGGACGCTGGAGGGATTTGCGGGCCCGGATTGGGGACTCGACCAGCGACTGACACGCGACGAGGCGCTCGCGATCCTGACGACAGGCGCTGCCTATGCCGCGTTCGAGGACAAGGACCGCGGCAGCATCGAGCCGGGCAAGCTCGCGGATTTCAGCGTGTTCTCGGCGGACTGGATGCGGATCCCGGAGGCCGGGATTCCGCGCTCGCAGGCCGTGATGACCGTGATCGGCGGCGAGATCGTATTCGCTTCGGAGATGGCGGCGCCGAACTAGCCGCCGGACGCCGCATCGCAATCAGGCGACGGATCGCGTCCGCGCGTGCGCCACGTTGAACCGGCCCGTGGCAGTCAGCCGGTCGTGCATCGACTGGACAGCGCGGAGTTCTGCGCGGCGCGCGGCAAACGTCATGGCCGAAACGTCCTTCAGCGAACTCGAGCGGGCAAACAGAAAGCCCTGCGCAGCGACGCAGCCGAGCTCGAGCAGCTTGTGCACCTGCTCCTCGTGCTCGACGCCCTCCGCCACGGTTTCGAGGCCGAGCGTCTCGCCGAGCATCACGACGGCGCGCGCAAGCTCCGGCCCATCGCCGTGCTCGGTCAGGCGGCCGACGAAGGAGCGGTCGATTTTCAGGATGTCGATCGGGAAGCGGTGGAGATACGAGAGGGACGAGTAGCCCATACCGAAGTCATCGATCGCGAGCCGCACTCCCAGTGCCTTCAAGTCGCGGAAGCGCTCGAGGTTCATCTCCGTGTTGTGCATGATCGTGCTCTCGGTGAGCTCTATCACGAGGTTCTCGGGCTCGAGGCCGGAGATTTCGAGGGCGTTGCGTACATCGGCTACGAGGTCGGCGTGCTGGAGGTGCCGGCCGGATATGTTCACCGCGACACGGATTCCTTCGCCCGCGATGATCGAATCACGCCATGCCCTGACGGCCCTGCAGGCTTCGACGAGTACCCAGCGCCCGAGCTCCACGATCTGTCCGGATTCCTCGGCCGTCGGGATGAACGCGCCCGGCATGACCAGGCCCTGCTCGGGGTGATTCCAGCGGACCAGCGCCTCGACGCCGAGCAGCTCGCGCTGCGCGAGATCGATGACCGGCTGGTACTCCAGGAAGAACTCGCCGCGCTCGAGCGCCCGGTTGATGTCTTCCTCGAGGCGCAGCCGTTCGCGTAGCTGCTCCTGCATGCGCGGCTGGAACACGACGAAGCGGGCCTTGCCCGCGGCTTTCGCGTTGTACATCGCGATGTCGGCATTGCGCAGCAGCTGTTCGGTGTCGTCGTCGGGCTGCGAGAATGCGATGCCGATGCTCGCCGCCATGTAGGTATCGGTGCCGTCGAGCAGGAGGGGCTCGTCAAAGGAGCGCGCGATCGTTGCCGCGATCCGTTCGACGTCCGCCGCCTCGCTGATGCCTTCGAGCAGGATCGCGAACTCGTCCCCGCCGAGGCGCGCGACGGTGTCGGAGGGCCGCGTCGACTTGACGAGCCGCTGCGCGGCCGCCTGAAGCAGACGGTCGCCCGCGTCGTGCCCGAGCGAGTCGTTGACGTTCTTGAAGTTGTCGAGATCGAGGAACATGACGGCGACGCGCTGGTGCGAGCGCTGCGCCAGGGCTATGGCGTGCTGGACCCTGTTGCGGAACAGACTCCGGTTGGCAAGCAGGGTGAGCGGGTCGTGGAAGGCGAGCTGCCGCAACTGCTCCTCGAGCGCCTTGCGCTCGCTGACGTCGCGGAAGTTCAGCGCAAGGCCCGCGATCGCCGGGTCGTCGAGCAGATTGCTGCCGACGCTCTCGAGCGTGCTGCGCCGCGCGCCATTGCCGACTACGACCTCGACGGGCCCGACCAGGCGCCCTTGCGTGGCGGCAACCTCTGCGAGGAAGGCACTGAGCCGCTCGCGGTCGGCCTCGGCCCAGAGGTCGAGGAGATTCCGGCCTACGAGGTCATCCGGCTGCATGCCGAATGTGCGCTCGGCCGAGGGCGACGCGAAACGCAGGCGTCCATCGACGTCGGCGATCATGATCACGTCGGAGGCATTCTTGATCAGCGAGGCGTAGCGCGCCGCGACAATGCCGGCGGCGCGGCGTTCGCGCACCAGCGCATCGTCGCGCGACATCACCCCCTGGCGCAGCATGACCAGCAGCGTGAGCACGAAGATGATCACCGTCATCGTGGTTGCCGGGCTCGACATCGAGCTCTTCTCGACGTAGACCAGGACCAGGAAAGACATGAGCATCGCGACATACGGCATGCTCTGGACCACCGCGCCGCCGAGGGCGGTCGGCTCCTGGCGCTCCGCCGGCGTGCCGCGAAGCTGTTCGCGGGCCGCCGCGACCAGGCCGGCGTAGCAGGAAAGGAAGAGCGCGTCGGACAGGCCACCGGTGAAGTACGTGCCGGTCACCTTGGCCATTGCCCAGACGATGTCGGCGATCGACATCGTGGAGAAGCCGATCGTCAGGAGCACCAGCGTGCGACGCGCCAGCGGGCCGGTGCCCGCGTGCATCAGCAGCACGCCAAGCGCGAGCAGCATGACGCAGTTGAGCGCGATGTAACTTTGCGTCAGGACGTACTTGATGACGTCCGGGTCGCGGTCCGCGCCGGCGCTCGGACCTATCACTAGAAACCAGAAGAAGGCGCCGAAACCGAGCATCAGGATCGTCGCGTCGAGCGCGAGCCGCCCCCATTGCACTCGCACGGCCGCGGCGCGTATCGCGGCGAAGATGGCGGTGAACAAGAGCGGATAGAAGCCGACGAAGAAAACGTCACCGATCGACGGAAAAGGGTCGACCCCGAAAAGCCAGTAGGTCGAATTGAGCAGTCCGCCGAACGTGTAGACGCCGATCGAGGCGGCCAGGAACGCCCAGGTGCGTCGTGCCGCCGTTTCGTGCGCGCGGAGCGCCGCTACGGTCGCGAGCACTGTCGCGCCGAGTCCCATCGGGAAGTCGGAATACAGCTTGAAGATGTCGTACACGGGCCCGCCCAGGCCCTGCGTGGACGTGAGCAGGATCGTGATTGGCACGTATATAAGGAGGCCGAGCGCGAGCGCGCCGGTCCAGCCGGCCGCGAACGGCTCGCGCTGCGGCATCGGCTCGCTGGTGTCCCTGGCGACCGGCATATGGCTGGCGCAATCTCCCACGCGCAGCCGGCCACCGGGCCGGCTTTCGAGTGGACATATGTAGCCTCAGAGGGTCCGGTCCGAACTGTGACCCGGGTCGGGAATCGCGGCCCGGCCAGTGACCGGTTCCACACTACGTGGAGCCAAGGGCCCGCCGGGGCTGGTATTGGCGCCTGGCGACTGAAATCGTGGCCCGGCGCCGGCTTATTTCCAGACCGCTGCCGCGACCCGGAGCCAGTTTTCCCCGAGAATTCCGCGAACGCTTTCAGCGGGATAGCCGAGCCGCACGAGGCCTGCCGCGACGTCGGGAATCACCTCGGGCGGCGCGAATCCAGTGCCGCGCCCGTAGCCCCATTCCCTCGGCCAGATCTCCGGGCTGCCGCGGCCCGGCTCGTCGAGCTCCGAACTCTTGAACATGTAATCGAGGCCGACGGCCGCATGCTCGGCGCCGACGAGCTGCGCCACGTAATCGATGTTGCGCACGATCAGCTCGGCGGTCGGCGGGCCCGTTCCAAGAAAAAGTCCGACGCCATTGATCCCGACGACGCCGCCCGTCGCTGCGCAGGCCTTGATGAGCTCGTCCGGGATGTTGCGCGGGTGGTCCCTGAGGCGACGCGGATTCGAGTGGGAGAAGATCACGGGCCGGTCGGTCGAGTCGAGGATTTCGCGTGCCGTTCGATACCCGGTATGCGAGCAGCATTTGACCATGCCGACACGGTCCATCTCGCTCAAGATTCCGCGCCCGAGCCGGGTGAGCCCTTCGTCCTCGGGATCGTGACAGCCGCTGCCGGCCAGATTCCGCCGGTTGTAGACGAGGAGCATCCATCGCACGCCGACCTCGTAGAGAAACTCGACGAGCGACAATTGCGGCCCGAGCGCCTGCACGCCCTCGACGTCGAGGCAGACTGCGAGGCGGCCGCCTGCCTTGGCGGCGCGCAAGTCCGAGGTCGCGAGTCCGAGCACGTACTTGTCCGGATTTGCATTGACGAAGTGCCGGATGCTCGCCGCGGTGCGGATCATCGTTTCGAGAGGCACGAGGCTGTCGCCGATGTTGACCGTGACGGCATCCACGCCCGCATCGCGGTATCGCGACAGCGAAGGGAGGAACTCGTCGATGTCCCGCAGCGGCAGGCAGGCATGATTGTCCCAGACGAGCCCTGCCTGATTCATAATGCCCGCATTCTAGGTGAATCACTCCGGAGCCGAAGATGAAGATATCGATGTATGACGCGAGCGTGAAGCCGGGCATCCGCATGATGACGAATCTCGCGGCCGTGCTCGAAAAAGCGGCGAAGCACGCGGAGGCGCGCAAGTTCGATCCGGACGTTCTCGCCGGCGCCCGGCTCGCACCCGACATGTTTCCGCTGTCGCGCCAGGTCCAGGTTGCGTCCGACACCGCCAAGCTCGGCGCCGCGCGCCTCGCCGGGGCGGAGGCGCCGTCCTACGATGACAACGAAAAAACGCTGGCCGAGCTGATCGAGCGCGCGAAGAAGACCGCCGCGTACCTCGAAACACTCAAGCCGAAGCAGTTCGAGGGTGCGGAGGAGCGGACAATCAAATGGAAGTCGCGCAGCACCGAGCGCTCGATGCCGGCACTGCCGTATCTGCTGCACCAGATGCTCCCGAACCTGCACTTTCACTGCACGACGGCGTACGACATCCTGCGCCACAACGGCGTGGAACTCGGAAAGATGGACTACCTCGGGCGCGATCCGCCGGCCTGACGGGCCTCAGCCATGTCGGGCCACGGTCACATCCGGCCGAAGCGCCCGCTCTGGAAGTCGGCGAATGCCGCCGCGATCTCGCGTTCGCTGTTCATGACGAAGGGACCATAGCCGACGACAGGCTCCGCAATCGGCTCGCCGGCGATGATGAGCGCCGACAGGTCGCCTTCGGCCGTGATCGTGAAATCGCCGCCATCGCGCGCGAGCCGTGCGAGCTGAGCCGGGCCTGCAGGATTCTCCCCGTTTACGAGGGCGCGGCCCTGCATGGGCACGATCGCGGTCGTGTGGCCCTCGGGCGTCGCGAGCGTGACGGTCTTGCCGGCGCCAAGCTTGAGGTCCAAGACTTCGATCGGCGTGAATGTCTCAGCCGGGCCGCGCTGGCCCTCGTACTCGCCCGCAATGACGCGGAGAGTCCCGGCCTCGCCGGGGAGGGCGACGCGCGGAATGTCGGCGTCGAGGATCGTCTGGTAGCGCGGCCTGTCCATCTTGTGTCGCGCCGGCAGGTTGACCCAGAGCTGCATCATCGACATCGATCCGCCCTCGCGCGTGAAGCGCTCGGAATGGAACTCCTCGTGGAGGATTCCCGAAGCCGCTGTCATCCATTGCACGTCGCCGGGTCCGATTCGGCCGCCATTGCCCGCGGAATCGCGGTGCTCGAGTTCGCCCGCATACACGATGGTCACGGTCTCGAATCCGCGGTGCGGGTGGACGCCGACGCCACGACGGCGGGGCGCGGGGTCGAAATGCCGCGGCGCGGCGTAGTCGAGCATCAGGAACGGGCTCAGCGGTTCGCGGCCAAGACCGTCATAGGAGAAGACGGACCGCACTGGAAATCCGTCGCCGACCCAATGCGGCGGGGCGGCGTCGTGGATTGCGATGACCTTGCGCATTTCGCGTGTCCTTGGGGCGACGTCGGGTGAATTCAACCGCCTCTCAGGCGCAGTCCCTTCAATTCCGGGGCGACGAGAGGAGCGCCGCGGGCGCCCCGGACTTTGCCGAACCGGTCGCCCTCGAGCCAGTCGCGTGTTGCCTGTTCCATTTCTTCAATCGAACGACCCACGAAATTCCACCACAGCAGGATTTCTTCACCGAATGGCCGTCCCCCGATCAGGAGCAGACGCGACGCGCCAGCCGTTTCGATCGCAAGCCGGTCCCGTCCGACACCACAATAGAGTAGTGCACCAGGCGCAAGCGCCTCGCCGCCGACCTGTGCAGTTCCTTCGAGAGCCATAACGCCGTATTCGAACGCCGGGTCGAGCGCGAGTTCAGTGCCAGCCGTTCCCACGCTTGCGAGATCGAGACCCACGAGCGGTGAGAAAACCCGGGCCGGCGCTCGCTCGCCCGCGAATGTCCCGGCCAGCACCGTGATCCGGAAGCCGCCCCGGTCGAGGACTGGCAGATCCGGGTAGTGGTCGAAGGATGGTTCGCGCGCGCTATCCTCCTTCGGCAGCGCGATCCAGAGCTGCGCAAGTTGAAAGCGGCCGGGCGCATCGGCCGGCGATTCCTCGGCGTGCGAGATGCCGCGCCCCGCCGTCATCAGATTGACCTGGCCCGGGTGTATCCATTGCCGGTAACCGAGGCTGTCGGTGTGGAGGATCGTCCCTTCGATCATCCAGCTGAATGTCTGGAGCCCGATGTGCGGATGCGGACCGATCGTGATTCCTTTCCCGGTGGCATAGTCGGCCGGCCCCGCGTGATCGAAAAAGCACCAGGCGCCGATCGTCCGGCGATGCCGGTTCGGCAGGGCTCGCCGGACCTCGAAGCCGTCGCCGACGACCGCGCGCTGTGATTCGAGTCGTTCCATCGTCATGGACCGATGATGCACCGGGTGGCAGGGACTGACAATCGGAGGTAGTCTGCCGCGACCTGCCGGAGACGCCCATGTCGCGCATCGCGCTGATGATTCTGTTGTTATCATCGACAACCGCCATGTCTCAACATGAAGAAACGCCCGAATCACGCCTCGCAGCCGCGGGATACACGCTGCCTGCGCCGACGAAACCGGTTGCAACCTACGTGACGTCGGTCCGGACCGGCAACTTGCTGTTCCTCTCCGGCCACGGGGAGTGCGGTGAGCCATTCACGCGCGGAAAAGTCGGCGGCGACCTGACGCTCGAACAGGGCCGGCGATCGGCCGAGAAGGTCGGGCTCTGCATGCTGGCGACGATCAAGGCGGCGGTGGGCGAGCTGTCGAAGGTCAAGCGCTTCGTCAGGATCCTTGGCATGGTCCAGTCGACCGAGGACTTCAAGGATCACCCGAAGGTCGTGAACGGTTTCTCCGACCTGATGGTCGTCGCCTTCGGCGAAGGCGGAAAGGCGGCGCGCTCCGCGGTCGGCATGCAGTCGCTGCCGTCCAATATCGCGGTCGAAATCGAGGCGACAGTCGAGTTGCACGACGGTGCCTGAGCGCACGGCGCGTGCGAAACCTGGTTAGCTTTCTCCTGGTGCCGGCCGGCATCTATGCCGGCCTGTGCCTCCTGATGTTCCTCACGCAACGGTCGCAGATCTACTTTCCCGTGCGCGAGTCGATGGCGCCGGGCGCGACGGCGATGCGCTTCCCGGTCGACGGTGCCGAGCTCAAGGTCTGGGTCGTCGCGCGGCCGGGCCCCGCGGCAATCCTGTATTTCGGCGGCAATGGCGAGGACGTGGGATTCAATGTCGATTCGTTCAGCGCGAGCTTTCCGGGGCACACGCTCTATCTGGTGAACTACCGCGGATATGGCGGCAGCACCGGAAAACCGGCCGAGGACCACCTGATCGCCGATGCGATTGCCCTGTACGACCACCTGCGAGACCGCCACTCGCAGATTGCGGTGATCGGCCGGAGCCTCGGCGGCGGCGTCGCCGTCCGGCTCGCCAGTGAACGGAAGGTCGACCGGCTCGTGCTCGTGACGCCATTCGACAGCCTCGTCAATGTCGCTCGCGCGCACTTCCCGTATCTCCCGGTCGGCCTGCTGATGCGCGATCGATTTGACTCCGCGAGTCGCGCATCCGCGATCGAAGCGAAGACGCTGGTCGTGATCGCGGGCGCGGACGAGATCATTCCGCGCGCACGTACCGACGCGCTCATTGCAAGGCTGCGATCCGGGCAGACGCGCGTCATCGTGCTTGATGGCGCGCGGCACAACGACATCGACCGCGAGCCGCGGTATCTCGGAGCGCTTCGCGAGTTCCTCGGGCCATGACCGCGGTGTATGATCGGCCGCCGATGGCCAGCCGCCGGAAAACTGGAACTTGCGCAGCTTTACTCTTCGTCGCGGCAGCCGTCTCGGGCTGCTCGGTCGAGCGATTCGCGACGAATCGAATCGCCGATACGCTCGCCTCATCCGGCACGACTTATGCAGCCGATGGCGATCCCGTGCTGGTCGGGGAGGCATTGCCATTCAGCCTGAAGCTCATGGAGAGCGTGCTCAGCGAAACCCCGGAGCATCGCGGTCTCCTGTCCGCGACTGCGGCGGCATTCACACAATACGCTTTTGCATTCGTGCAGCAGGAGGGCGATGCGCTCGCGCTCGCGGACACCGACAAGGCCTGGACCGAATGGAATCGTGCCCGCAAGCTCTATCTTCGGGCGCGCGACTATGGCCTGCGCGGACTCGAGGCTGCGCACCCGGGATTCGGGCAGGCGCTACGCGCCGATCACGCGGCCGCCGCCCGGATGGCGGAGAAGAAAGACGTCGACCTCCTCTACTGGACTGCCGTGTCCTGGGCCGCAGCGATCTCGCTCGGCAAGGATGATCCGGCGCTCGTCGCTGACCTCGCGGTCGTATCGGCCTTGATCGACCGCGCGCTCGCCCTCGACGAAGGCTGGGATTGCGGCGCGATCCATGCATTCCTGATTACCTACACGATGGCGCGGCCGGACCAGCTCGGGGATCGCGAGGCCGCCGTGAAGGGACACTTCGATCGCGCTGTCGAGCTGTCGCAGGGCAGGGCGGCGGGCCCGTATGTATCGTGGGCCGAGGCGATCTGCC
>DAIRVV010000055.1:0-12538 GCA_036802645.1 Steroidobacteraceae bacterium | reverse complement strand
GCGCACGCCGCGCGCGACCTCGGCCTGTCGCGTCAGGCACTCTATCGCCGCATGGAGAAGCTCGGCCTCAAGACTCCGGTCGACCCGGGCCGGACGACTGCCAACGTCTGATGCGGGAGCGCGCTTGAAATCATCCTGTGCAGCAGCGCTGCTGCTGATGTCGCCAGCGCTGGCGGCGGCCGGCGAGCCTCCGCCCGCAACCGGCGCGGAGGCGGATCGCGTGGGCGCGGCAGTCACCCGCCTCGCCGATGCCTACGTCGCGGAATTCATGGCGCGCTTTCCGGACCAGGCCGAGCTCGGCGGCCTGACCATTGAACGACACGACACGCTCTCCGACAACTCGCTGGAAGCGCTGCGCGCATGGCAGAAGTTGGAAGATGATTGGGCGAAAGAGATCGAGTCGCTCGATGCATCCGCGCTGCGGGGCCGCCCGGAGTGGACCACGCACGGATTCCTCCGGGAGGCCGTCGAGGCTTCAAGACGAGCCCGCGTGTGCCGCGCGGAGTTGTGGACGGTCAACCACCTGAGCGGCTGGCAGAGCTACATGGCGCAGCTCGCTTCCGTGCAGCCGGTCGGCACGGTCACGGCGCGCACCGAGGCGCTCGCCCGCTGGGCGCAGCTTCCGAAGTACCTGGATACGGAAGTTCAGAACCTCGAGGCAGGCTCGCGCCAGGCCTACTCGTCGCCGAAGTCAGTCGTGAAACTCGTGATCGAGCAGCTCGACAGCTTGCTCGCGAGCCCGGTCGAACAATGGCCGTTCTATGGGCCGGCCGATCGCGACAAGACGGAGGCGTTCCAGGCCGATTGGAAGAAGCTGTTGGCAGAGCAGGTCCGGCCTGCCATCGAGCGGTATCGCGACTACCTGCGGGATACCTACCTTGCCAAGGCGCGCGAGGCGATCGCGATCACGGCAAATCCCGATGGCGAGGCCTGCTATCAGGCGTCGTTCCGTGCTTACACGACGATCGAGCGGCCGGCCGCAGAGACATTCGAGCTCGGCCGCAAGCGGGTCGAAAAGAATCTCGCTGAAGCCCTCGAGATCGGGCGGAAGAGGCTCGGCACGGGCGACCTGAAATCGCTCGTCGCGCGCATCAACGACGATCGCGCCAATCACTTCGCAAGCCGCGAGGAGCTCTCCGGTTTCGCGAAGGAAGCCGTCGCGAGGTCGCGCAAGCGCCTGCCGGAGTTCTTCGCCCGCCTGCCCCGCGCCGACGTCATCGTCGAACCATATCCCGCCTTCCTCGAGCGCGACTCCGACGACAGCTATTGGCCAGCGGCCGACGATGGCAGCCGCCCGGCGAAGTACATGATCACACTGTTCCACTTCGCCGGCACTACTCGCTCGAACGCGGAGATCACGGCATTCCACGAAGCGTACCCCGGGCATCACCTCCAGCTCGCCCTCGCGCGCGAGCGGCCGGCCGCGCATCCCATCACGCGGCTCGTGGGAAATTCCGGATTTGCCGAAGGCTGGGCGCGTTACGCGGAAGCGCTCGCCGAAGAAATGGGGCTCTACACTTCCGACTACGCCCGCGCGAACCGCCGCCTGTGGCCGGCGCGCGGCATGGTCGTCGATCCCGGCATCCACCTGTTCGGCTGGACGCGCGAGCAGGCGACGGCCTTCATGGCGGAAAGCGGCCGACTCACGCCCGAGGAATCCGCCGCAACGGTGGACCGCATCGCGCTGTGGCCCGGACAGCTCACCGCGTACGACACCGGCGCGCTGGAGTTCTTCGCGCTGCGGGAGCAGGCGGAGCAGGCCCTCGGCGATCGCTTCGACATCCGCGAGTTTCACGACGTACTGCTCGAAAGCGGCACCGTGACCCTGCCGATGCTGCGCGAGCAGGTGCGGGCCTGGCTGGAATCGAAAAAGAGTTCTTCCGCCACGAAGTGAGGACGAGCGTTCGCCGCCGAACATTGCCTGCGGCGACACCCGTGCCAAGATAGCCCGATGTTTTCCATGGGTCGCAAGCCGCGCGCCAGCCGATCGCTCGCCGGACGAGTCGCCGTGGTCGTCGTCGCGGCAGTCGCGGCCGCCGCCGCAGTCACCTTGCTGTTCGACCGATGGCTGGATTCGCCGATGCTCGCCGGTGCCGCAGCGCTCCTGGTCACCTTGCCGCCGGCAATCTGGCTTACGAACCGCCTGCTCGATCGCTGGAGCCAGAGCATCCGCGCCGTCGCCGACGGCATCGGGAGCCTGAGGGACCGGGATTTCAGCGTGAGCGTGACGCCGACCGGGCCTGACGAGATCGGCGACCTGACGGCGGAATACAACTCGCTCGGCGACAGCCTCCGGCGCGAGCGTCTCAATCTGTACCAGCGGGAGCTGCTGCTCGATACCGTCGTGCAGACGACGCCGCTCGCACTCGTGCTGACGAATGCGAACGACTCGATCGTTTTCGGGAACATCGCGGCGCGGCAGCTTTTCCGCGCCGGCCGGAAGATCGAGGGGCTCAAGTTCGCGGCGCTGCTCGAGGGCGGTCCGCAGCCACTCCGCGACGCGGTCGAGAGCGGGGTGGACACGCTTTTCACGGTCGCGGAAGGCGCGGAGGCCGAGATCTTTCACGTGAGCAACCGGCCCTTCACGCTGAACAGCCAGCCGCACCGGCTGCTGCTCTTCAAGCAGCTGACGCGTGAGCTGGCGGCGCAGGAAGTCGCGATCTGGAAGAAGGTGATCCGCGTCATCGCCCACGAGCTGAACAACTCGCTGGCGCCGATTACCTCGCTCGCGCATTCCGGCCAGCAGCTCGCCGGCGCCCCGGACGACGAACGCCTCGCGCGGGTCTTCTCGACGATCGAGGAGCGGGCCTCGCACCTCGCGACATTCATCGACGGCTATGCGCGCTTCGCGAAGCTGCCGCGGCCAAGACAGGCCCCGGTGCAATGGGGATCGCTGCTGCGAGGGCTGCGGGGCAGCCTGTCATTCCGGGTGCTCGAGCCACTGCCGAGGCATGAGGGCTGGATCGACGCGACGCAGGTCGAGCAGGTGCTGATCAACCTCATCAAGAATGCGATCGAGTCGGGCTCGCCGGAGGATGAGGTGACGCTCGGCGTGATGGAGCGAAATGGCGGCGTCGCGATCGAAATCCGCGACCGCGGCAGCGGGCTCACGGAAGAAGTGCTCCGCGATGCGCTGCTGCCGTTTTATTCGACCAAGCCGAAAGGCACCGGCCTCGGCTTGACGCTATGCCGCGAGATCGTCGATGCCCACGGCGGCCGCCTCTCCATCGCCAACCGGGACGGCGGCGGCGCGATGGTGACGGTCTGGCTCCCCCAGGCCCCGGAGGTTCCTTAAAGGGGACGCGCCCCTCTAAAGGGGACAGATACATTTGCCGGCCGCGGCGACGCCGCAAATGTGTCTGTCCCCTTTAGAATGTACCAATGAGAAACTTCTACGAGTTCAAAGTGGCGGGCATCGACGGCAAGGCCGACCTGCTGTCGCCCTTGAAAGGCAAGGTCTTGCTCGCGGTGAATGTCGCGAGCCAGTGCGGCCTGACACCGCAGTACACGGATCTCGAGGGCCTGCACGAGGAGCTCTCGGCCGAGAACTTCGCCGTCGTCGGCTTTCCCTGCAACCAGTTCGGCGCCCAGGAGCCGGGCAGCGAAGACGAGATCCAGACTTTCTGCTCGTCGAATTACGGTGTCACGTTTCCGATGAGCGCGAAGCTCGAGGTCAACGGCGCGGGGCGTCACCCGCTCTACGCGTGGCTCACCGGTCCCGCGAATGGCCATGCGGGTGACATCCAGTGGAACTTCGAGAAATTCCTGATCGGCCGTGACGGCAAGCTTTTGAACCGCTACGCGCCGACCGTCAAGCCGCGCGACAACGGCCTGATGAACGACATCGCGGCCGCGTTGTGAGCGCGGCCGCGGGCCGGGCGATCCGGTGGTAATTCCGGCCCGCGCCGCTTAACATGCCGGGCGCTCATTGACGAGTTCGACACCGATGAATCGCCGCGCCAGAACCCTGATTGCCGCCGTCCCGCTCGCACTCATTGCCCTGGCGGCCCAGGCCGACGGTGACGCGAATCGCGGGCAGAAACTCGCCTACACCTGCCTCGGCTGCCACGGCATCGAGCATTACAAGAACGCCTATCCGAAGTATTCGGTGCCGAAGCTCGGCGGCCAGAACACGACGTACATCGTCGCCGCGCTCAGTGAGTACGAGACGGGCAACCGCTGGCACCCGACGATGAAGGGACTCGCGACCACGCTCACCGACGAGGAACGCGCGGATCTCGCCGCCTATTTCGATTCCGTCGAGCCGGCGAAGCCGGGTACGGAGCTGGTCGGCACGCCGCCCGCCAAGGCGGAGACCTGCGTCGCCTGTCACGGCAGGAACGGCCAGGGCACGATGGATGAGTATCCGAATCTCGGCGGCCAGCACGCGGACTATCTCGCCCAGGCCCTGAACGACTACCGGCTCGGCAAGCGCAAGAACCCGGTCATGGCGCCTTTCGCTCTGCAACTGACGCGCGAGGACATCGCGGCGCTCGCGGAATTCTTTTCGGCGCAGCCCGGCCTCGAAACACCCGAGCAGAATTGATCGGCGGAGTTTCGCGCGGTCATGGCAAAGGTGACGGTGACGCGCGAAGAGAAGGGCCGACAGGGCCGCTACGTCGCGCGGGTCGAGGAGCTCGCTGGCGAAGCCGAACTGACCTATACGCGCGACAAACCCGAAATCGTGATCGCAAACCACACCGGCACGCCAGTACCGATGCGGGGCCAGGGCGTCGCAACGGTACTCGTCGAGCGGCTAATCGCCGACGCGCGCCGCGAAGGATTCAAGATCGAGCCGAAGTGCCCGTTTGTCGCGGCGCAGTTCGACCGACATCCCGAGTGGTCGGACCTGCGCGCACCTTGAAAGACCGAACGGTGCCGGGTCGTACTTTCGTAGTCTGGCCGCCATTCAGATTACGAAAGTACGACCCGGCACCAGCCTCTACTGCTTGAGCTTCTCCAGGAACATCGCGACGGCCCACTGGTAGTAGTCGATGTTGTCGCGCTTGGCGAAGCCATGGCCCTCGTTGAGCCCGACGAGGTACCAGACCTCGCCGCCGTTCGCGCGGATCTTGGCGACCATCTGCTCGGCTTCCGTCACCGGTACGCGCGGGTCGTTCTGTCCCTGCACCACCAGCATCGGCTTCGTGATCTTGCCCGCATTGTTGAGCGGCGAGATCTTCTGTAAGAACTCCCGCATCTTCGGGTCCCGCTCGTCGCCGTACTCGGGCCGACGCAGGTCGCGCCGGTACTCCGCCGTGCTCTCGAGGAAGGTGACGAAGTTGCTGATGCCAACGATGTCGATGCCGCCGCGGAGGCGGTCGTTGAAATGCGTCATCGACGCGAGCGACATGTAGCCGCCATAGGAGCCGCCGATGACGACGATGCGCTTCGAATCGAGATCCGGTTGCGTCGCGATCCAGTCGAGCAGCGCACCGATGTCCTTGACCGAGTCCTCGCGCTTCATGCCGTTGTCGAGCGCAAGGTAGGTCTTGCCGTAGCCCGACGACCCGCGCACGTTCGGGTGGATCACGGCGTAGCCGAGCTCGACCGCCCACTGCTGCGTCGCGATGCTGAAGGTCGGCTGCGTCTGGCCCTCCGGCCCGCCGTGGATGCTGATCAGGACCGGGTGCGGCCCCGCGCCCGCGGGCTTGTACACCCAAGCCGGAATCTGCCGCGGCTTGCCGTCCGCCTTGTCGAAGGTGGGGAAGCGCACCAGCGTCGGCGAGACGAAGCGCTTCGCGTCGACCGGCCCGATCTCGCTCTCGGTCCACCGTTCGAGACTGCCGTCCGCGAGCGTCCAGGTCCAGACATCGGACGGCGAAGCCGGCGTCTGCAGGCTGAAGGCGAGCCGCTTGCCCGCCGGATCGAAGTCGAATGCGCCGATCACGCCGAACGGCAACTTCGGCGGGATCAGGTCGGCATGCTGCACGAGGTCCATCACGCCAAGCCGGCTCGCGCCATCCTCGTTCACGACGTAGGCGAGATAGCGCTCGTCGCGCGAAAGGGCAAGATCGTCCACGTCCCACTTGATGTGGTCGGTGAGCGGCGTGACCTTGCCGCTTGCCAGATCCACATAGCGCAGCGTCCGGAATTCGCTGCCAAGATCGGACGTGATGTACACGCCTTTGCCGTCGCGCGAGAAATAGCCGCCGCGAGCGGCCTTCACCTTCGCCGGCTCGATCTCCCGCTTCTCGCGCGTCGCGAGGTCGTGCACCCAGACATAGCTCTCGTTGGCCGAGACGAAACGAATGAGCAGCAGCGACTTCCCATCGGGAGACCAGTCGACCACGTTCCAGCCGACTTCCGGCGCCTCGAACACTATCTCCGGCGCCCGGCGGTCGAGCGGATCGTCGATGTAGACGTCGGTGGCGACGCCGGTTCGCACCGTCCACTGGAATGCGTACTTCGTGCCGTCAGGCGACCAGACACCCGTGTCCGCACGGCCGCGCCCGTCCGTGAGCCGCATCGGATCGGCAACCGCGGGATCGAGGTACTCGAGCTGGTAGTTCTCGTCGCCGCCCGTGTCGCGGACGAAAGCGACGCCCTTGCGCGCGCCCGTCGGCGACCAGTCGCCGCCATAGATCGGCTCGTCGAAGAAGGTGATCTGGCGGCGCGCGCCCATCGGCTTGTCGACGATGTGCATCTGGTTGGTGTTGCCGAAGCGCGTGCTGATGGTGATCCGGCCGTCCGGCGTCCAGCCCGCAAAGGAGGCGCTGCGCGAAAATTGGTACCGGCGCATCCGCTGCACGAGATCCTGCGGAATCTCGGGGATTCCCTCGATCGCGAGGTTGCCGCGGGTGACGCGCTCGACTTCGGCCGCGCCGATGTTGAAGGAGAGGAGGACGAGGAGAATGATGAGGATTCGCATGCGCGGATTCTAACCGCCTGCCATGCGATCATGGCAGCGGAGGAACCATGGCCGCATACAAAGTGGGCTACATCGTCGGCAGCCTTGCCGCGGCTTCCATCAACCGCAAGCTCTCGAAGGCGCTCGTGCGCCTGGCGCCGGCGCGCCTCGCGCTCACCGAGATCCCGATCCGCGACCTGCCGCTCTACAGCTACGACTACGACGCGGATTATCCCGCGCCCGCGAAGTCCTACAAGAAGGCGCTCGAGGATGCCCAGGCGCTCCTTTTCGTGACGCCCGAGTACAACCGCGGGATTCCCGGCGCTCTCAAGAACGCGATCGACTGGGGCAGCCGTCCGAGGAAGGCAAATTCCTTTGTGCGCAAACCCTCGGCGGTAATCGGCACTTCGGAAGGCAAGATCGCGACCGCCATCGCGCAGCGTGAGCTGCACAGCGTGCTAGGCGCCGTGGCCTCGCCGCAGATGGTTTCGCCCGAAGCCTATATCCAGTTCACGCCCGGCCTCATCGACGACGGAGGCAATGTCACCGATGAGAGGACGAAGGAATTCCTCACGAAATTCATGACTGCATTCGAGAAATTCCTGGACAAGCAGCTCGCATGAGCCGATCCGGCGTCGCCTCGAAGCTGACCGGCTTCCGCGCGGGCATCACCGCGATCGATGTGGACTACGTGCGCCCGCGGCTCGCGGCTTCGCATCTCATCGTGGACGACGGCCGCGCCGCCTTCGTGGACACGGGCACGACGCACTCGCTGCCGAATCTTCTCGGGGCGCTCGCCGAGAAGGATATCGACCCGGCGGATGTCGACTGGGTGCTCGCGACGCACGTGCACCTCGACCACGCAGGGGGCGCCGGTGCGTTGATGCGTGCCCTGCCGAATGCGCGCTGCGCGGTGCATCCTCGCGGCGCACGTCATCTCGCCGAGCCATCGAAGCTGATCGCCGGTTCGATCGCGGTGTACGGCGAGGAGCGTTATCGGGAGCTCTATGGCGAACTTGTCCCGATCGACGCGACGCGGATCTTCGCTCCCGAGGATGGCGCGAGAGTCACGCTCGGAAAGCGCGTGCTCGAGCTGATCCACACGCCCGGTCACGCCCTGCATCATTACTGCATCGTCGACCGCGCGCATGAGCTGATCTTCTCGGGCGACACCTTCGGTATCTCGTACCGCGACTTCGACGTCGACGGTCGCGAGTTCATCTTCCCGACGACGACGCCCGTGCACTTCGATCCGGAAGCGCTCGTCAATTCCGTGGACCGGCTGATGTCGTATCAACCGCGCTCGATTTTCCTGACGCATTACGCCGAGGTGCGGGACCTCCCACGACTCGCGCGCGAGATGAAGGAACGGGTCGTCGCCTATGCCGAACTGGGCCTCCGCTATCGCGATGCGCCGGATCGTGCGAGCAAGCTCAGGAACGGGATGTTTGCGATGATGTCGACCAGGCTCGACGCGCACGGATTTCCGCGAGACGATGGCGAGCGGCACCGGCTGCTCGACGGCGATGTCGAGCTCAACTGCCAGGGCATCGAGTTCTGGCTGGACAGGAAGTGAAATGAACTCATTCAAGGCATTCCGGATTCACGAGCGCGAAGGCAAGATCGCCGCGGGCTTCGAGCAGATGACGGTCGATGCACTGACGCCGGGCGAGGTCGTCATCCGAGTGAGGTACTCGAGCATCAATTACAAGGACGCGCTCGCGGCGACCGGCACCGGCAAGATCCTGCGCAAGTACCCGCTGAACGGCGGCATCGACCTCGCGGGTGAGGTCGTGAACTCGACGTATGCGCGCTTCAAGGCGGGACAACAGGTGCTTGTCACTGGCTGCGGCCATTCCGAAACGCTCGACGGCGGCTATGCCGAGTTCGCGCGCGCGAAGAGCGACTCCGTAATTCCGCTGCCCGAAGGCCTGAGCGCATTCGACGCGATGGCGCTCGGCACGGCGGGCTTCACCACCGGGCTCGCGATCCACCGCATGGAGCAGAACGGGCAGACGCCCTCGATGGGTCCGATCGTCGTGACCGGCGCGTCCGGTGGCGTCGGCTCGATCGCGGTCGATCTCATGGCGAAGCTCGGTTACGAAGTCATCGCGGTGAGCGGCAAGCCCGAGGCCGATGCGCACCTGAAGTCGCTCGGCGCGGCGAAGATCCTGCGACGGCAGGAGATCGACCTCGGCAAGCGGCCGCTCGAGACGGCGCAGTGGGGCGGCGCGATCGACAACCTGGGCGGCGAGATCCTGACCTGGCTCACGCGGACCGTGGACAACTGGGGCAACATCGTGAGCATCGGCCTCGCCGCGAGCCACAAGCTCGAGACGACGGTGATGCCGTTCATCCTGCGCGGCGTGAGCCTGCTCGGCGTCAATTCTTCCTCGATGCCGCGTGACGTGCGGGTCGCGATCTGGAAACGGCTCGCAACCGACCTCAAGCCGCGGCATCTCGACAGGCTCGTGACGCGCACGATCGGATTCGATGAGCTGCCGTCGGCCTTCGACGGTTACATCAAGAACCAGATCCAGGGACGCACGGTCGTCAAGATTGCCTGACCGTGGAAGGGCCGATTGAGGCAAGGCTGGCTGCGGGGCTCTCGAAGCTCGGTCTCGCGCTGGCGCGGGCCCAGGTCGAGGCGATGCTCGCGCTCATCGAGGAACTCGCCGACTGGAACACCCGCATGAACCTGACGGCCATCAAGGATCCCGCCGGGGTCGTGGACAAGCACCTGCTCGATTCGCTCGCTGTCCTGCCGCACCTGAAGGGTCTTTCCGTCGCGGATATCGGCACGGGCGCGGGGTTTCCGGGCCTGCCGCTCGCGATCGCGGACCTCGACCGGCGCTACACGCTGGTTGAATCGACCGGGAAAAAGGCTGAATTCCTGCGGCACGCCGTCGCCATGCTCCGCCTGCCCAATGTGGAGGTGGTGCAGGGGCGGGCCGAGGCCCTCAAACCGTCTCAGCTTTTCGACAGCGTGATTTCACGCGCCCTCGGCTCGCTTGCAGACTTCGTGCGCGTGGCCGCGCATCTAGCTGCGAGGCGCGGGAGACTGCTCGCCATGAAAGGTAAAGTCCCCGAGGACGAACTGAAGGCCATTCCGGCCGGCTGGAAAGTGCTTGTAGTCCACCCGATCCGGGTGCCGGGCCTAGACGCCGAGCGTTGTCTCGTCGAACTTGGTAGGGTTTGACCTTGTGAAGCGGATCATCGCGGTCGCGAACCAGAAAGGCGGCGTCGGCAAGACGACCACGGCCGTGAATCTCTCCGCCTCGCTCGCGGCAATGAAGCGGCGCGTGCTGCTCATCGACCTCGATCCCCAGGGCAATGCGACCATGGGCTGCGGCGTCAACAAGCGGGAGCTCGAGCGCTCGGCGACCGAGGTGCTGCTCGGCGACTGCAACATCGTCGACGCGATCGTGACGATCGAAGGCGCGGGCTTCGACCTCCTGCCCGCGAACCAGGACCTGACGGCCGCGGAAGTGCGCCTCCTGACGCTGCTCGCGGGGCGCGAACACCGGCTCGAGAAGGCGCTCCTGCCGGTGCGGGACCGCTACGATCTGATGGTTATAGACTGCCCCCCGGCCCTTAACATACTGACTGTAAACGCAATGACGGCGGCGGACTCCATCCTGATCCCGATGCAGTGCGAGTACTACGCGCTCGAGGGACTTTCCGGGCTCATGAATACGATCGAGCAGATCCGCGAATCGGTGAACCCGAAGTTGGAAGTCGAGGGCATTCTCCGCACGATGTTCGATCCGCGGAACAATCTCTCGAACGACGTCGCAGCCCAGCTTATCGAGCATTTCGGCGACCGCGTGTTCCGCACAATCATCCCGCGGAATGTGCGGCTCGCGGAGGCGCCGTCCTTCGGCGTGCCCGCGATGCTTCACGACAAGGACTCGCGCGGCGCGCTCGCCTACCTAGCGCTCGCGGGCGAGATGATCCGACGCGCGGAAGATCCGGATGGCCTGCTGGAGCCGGAAGTGCCGGTCGCCGAGACGATCGAGGCGGCAGAGGCGACGGAGGAAGCGCCCGTCGTTGAGGCGGCCGCCGATGAGACGCCCGAGGTGACCGAAGAGCCGGAAGCGTCCGACGCTCCCGAGGCAACCGACGACTCCGAAGCGGCCGAAGACAACCGCGAACCCGAATCCTCCGTCCCTTACATCGGTAAGGTCGACACCCACTTCTAAAAGCGTCCGTCCCCTTTGGTCGATCGTCCCGGAAGCGGGACGGCGTCCGTTCCAGGTGTCCCATGACCGGGATGAATGTGTCCGGCGGACACGAATGGGCCGAGAACGAGCGATTCCGCGATCTACTATAAATATAACAATATCAACCGCTTACAGAGATTCCAACCAGGTTGGCACGGTCCTTGCTTTATCTACAGCAGGCAGCGGCGAATGCCGCATCGAAACCCAGATGAGGAGAGAGCCATGAAGACCTTGTTCAATCGCAACACCGGAATCGCGGCATTCGCATCCGTCGTGATTGTCGGGCTCACCGGCCTGACGCTGGACCGCGCGCACGTCAGCGCGCTGCCGCAGGGCGTGATCGAAATCGGCACGCTCGAAACGCAGATGATCGGCGACGTCGCGGTCGCATCGCTGCCCGCGGTTGACGTGATCGGCAAGCGTGACTCGCGGCTCGCCGATGTCGCGGCCCATGCCGATCCCCAGGGTTGAGCCTGCCACGGCCATGGGCCGTGACGACTCGCCGGCGGATGTTCAGTTGACTCGCGCGTTCATCGCGGTGGCGCTCGGACTGCTGCTTGCCCTCTGGGTGTTGAGCCCAAGCTGCATCGATCCGAGCGTCCGCACGCTGCTCCCCGAGCTGCGCGCGCTCGCCGGCATTCCGTCACTGGTGATCTGATGGATCGTCCGCGCATCAGGGAAGCATTCAAGCACCGCAAGCTCGCCTGGGTGGCGGGCATCTTCCTCGCGCTCACGGGCGCCGCATTCGGCATCGCGAAACTCGAGCCCGGCGCGCCGTCAGTTGCACGCGAGCAGCTCTACCTCGACGAAGTGAAGGAAGGCACGCTCGAGCGGAAAGTCCGCGGCCCCGGCGTCCTGCAGCCGCGCGAAGCGCGCTGGCTCTCGACGCGAGTGGAAGCACGCGTCGACCGCGTCCTCGTTCGTGCGGGCGAGGCCGTCGAGCCCGAGACCGTCATCGTCCAGTTGTCGAATCCCGAAGTCGAGCGCGCGGCCGATGCCGCGACGCTCGAAGTCGCCGCCGCACGCGCCGAGTTCGCGGCCGCGCGGCTCGAGTTGCAAAGCCAGCGCCTGGATCGGCGATCCTCCCTCGCCGAGGCGCGCGCGACTGCGGAGTCCGCGCGTCTCCAGGCGGTGGCTGAGCAGCGCGCATTCGATATGCAGGCCGTTTCCGAGCTCCAATACGCGCGCTCGAAGATCCTCTCGGAACAGCTCGGCGAGCGCGCGAAGATCGAGGAGCAGCGCCTCGCGGCGCTGGATGCCGCCGTCAACGCGCAGCTCGAAGCACGCCTTGCGCGCCTGCGACAGCTCGAGCGCGCGGCCGAGGAGCGCCGACTCGCCGCAGATTCACTGCAAGTTCGCGCTAGCCTTGCGGGCGTGGTCCAGAGCGTCCCGGTCCAGGAAGGCCAGCAGCTCGCGCCGGGCGCGAATGTCGCCCGCGTCGCCAAGCCCGGCACGCTCTACGCCG
>DAIRVV010000054.1:0-12583 GCA_036802645.1 Steroidobacteraceae bacterium | reverse complement strand
AGGAAAAGCGCGCCGACCAGGAGGCGCGCCTGCGCGCCGAGCGCGAGGCGGACCTGCGCGCGCGCCTCGCCGACGAGGAGACCCGAACCAGCGCAGGCTTCCAGAGTCTCAAGGCAAGCTATGTCCGCGCGATCCAGGCGCACGTGGAGCGGCGCTGGTATGAGCCCCCGGGCATCGCACAGGGGCTAAGCTGTACGATCTACGTCACGCAGATACCAGGAGGCGAGGTGGTCAATACGCGATTCGGGGCCTGTAACGGGGGCGCTGCGGTGCGCCAGTCCATCGAAAACGCGGTCCGGAATGCCTCGCCCTTGCCTCAGCCACCCGAGCCAGCGTTGTTTGAGCGCGAAGTCGAACTCGTCTTCACGCCAAAGGAGTCCCGCCGTTGAAGATTCGCAGCACTTTGCTCGTCCTGGTCGCCCTCGCATGGCCGGTCGGCCAGGCCGGGGCCCAGCTGACCGTCCAGATCCTGAAAGGCATGGCCGAATCCGTGCCGATCGCGATCGTTCCGCTCGCCTGGAACTCAACCGGCGACGTTCCCCACGACGTCGCGGCGACGGTCCAGGCCGACCTCGAGCGCAGCGGCCGGTTCCGTCCGCTGCCGCGCTCGCAGCTCGTTGAAACGCCGCACGCCGCAAGCGAAGTCGATGCGGCGGACTGGCGGATGTTGAAAGTGGATTACGTACTCGTCGGCGGGCTTGCGCCGATGCCGGGCGGACGTTACGAGCTTCGCTACGAGCTCATATCTGTCGCGAACGGCGAGCGGCTCCTGGGCACGTCGATGCCGGTCGACGCGAAGGCACTGAAGCGGGCGAGTCATCGCGTCTCCGATGCCGTCTACGAGAAGATCCTGGGCGTGCGTGGCGCCTTCGCCACGCGCATTGCCTACGTCGCCGTCGAAGGCCCGGTCACGAAGCGCAACTATCGCCTGGTCGTGTCGGATGCCGACGGCGCGAACGAACACGTCGTGTTCGGCTCGCCGGACCCGATCATGTCGCCGGCCTGGTCACCGGACGGGCGCTCGCTGGCCTATGTCTCGTTTCACAGCGGGCTTTCAGCAGTCTACGTCCAGACCTTGAGCACCGGCACCCAGGTCCAGGTGTCGGCGAAGTCCGGCATCAACGGAGCGCCGAGTTTTTCGCCCGACGGCAAGCAGCTCGCGCTCGCGCTTTCCCGCCGCGACGGCAACGTGGACGTCTACGTCCTGACACTCGCGAATCAGGAACTGAAACGGCTGACCGACGATCCCTCCATCGACACCGAGCCAGCCTTTTCCGCCGACGGTCGCTCGATCTATTTCACTTCGGACCGTGCGGGGGCGCCGCAGGTCTATAGCGTCGGGCTCGAGTCCGGTGCGCGCCCGCGACGGGTCACGTTCGAGGGTGGTTACAACGCGAGACCGCGTGTTTCGCCCGACGGCAAGCAACTCGCGGTCGTCACACTCGACCGGGGCGCCTACCGCATCGCGGCAGTCGACTCCCAGCGTGGAGGACTTCAGGTGCTGAGCGGCGGCCAGCTTGACGAGTCCCCTTCGATCGCGCCGAACGGTGCCGACATCATCTATACCAGCCGGGTCGGTGGGCGCGATACGCTCGCGATTGTCTCCAGCGACGGCCGGATCCAGCAGCAGATCAGGACGAGCGCCGGTGAGCTGCGCGAACCCGCCTGGTCGCCGTTCCAGAACTAGCGTGCGTGACGCCTCGCGGAAGCTATGCTAGAAGGACGCGGCACATGCACCCAGGTCCGATGATTCAAGGAGTCCCATCGATGCGATCGTTGTCTATCCTCTGGCTGCTGATTGGCGCCCTGATGCTGGCTGGCTGTGGGAAGAAGCCGACAACCGTCCCTGGCGACTCCGCGTCGGGAACTGAGGAAAGCGAAGCGGGCGCAGGCGAAGGCGAGGGGCAGGTTGGCGCAGGCCGCGACCTTCCGGGGGCGTCCGGCAGTCCGACCGGCGGGCCGACGGGTGTCAGCAACATCATCTACTTTGACTTCGACCGGAGCGATATCCGGCCGGAGTACGCAACCGTCATCACTGCGCATGCAAAGCTTCTGGCGTCTTCCGGCGGCGTGAAGATCCGCGTCGAAGGCCACACGGACGAGAAAGGTTCACGCGAATACAACATCGCGCTTGCCGAGCGGCGCTCCCAGGCCGTGCGCCGGGCGCTGATGTTGCAGGGCGCGGGCGACACACAACTGACGACCGTCAGTTATGGCGAAGAGCGCCCGGCCGCTCCGGGCAGTGACGAGGCCGCGCTTGAGAAGAACCGGCGCGTCGAGCTGGTTTACGGTCGCTGACAGGCTGGCCATGAGCCTCGCCCGTCCGATTGCGATCGCATGCCTCCTCGGCATTGCGGCAAGTCCCGCCTGGGCGCAGTCGAAAAACGATCGCCTCGACATGCTCGAGTCGCGCATGAGCGCGGTCGAGCGCCAGCTCGAAAACCAGGGGCTGATCGAGATGTCACGCCAGATCGAGGCGCTCACGCAGGAGCTGCGCAAGCTCCGCGGCGAATTCGAACAGGTCCAGTACGAGCTCGAGCGCTCGCGTACCCAGCAGCGTGACCAGTACGTGGATCTCGACACGCGCCTGAAAGCTGCCGAGACGGCGTTGACTACGGCCCCTGCCGGAGGGACGCCAGGCGGTGCGCCCGAGGCCGAGTACCAGGCAGCCTTCAACCTGCTGAAGGACGGCAAGTACGACGAGGCGGCCACGGCGCTTCGTGACTTCATCGCGCGGAATCCACAGCACGAGCTCACCCCGAACGCAATGTACTGGTTGGGCGAGGCGCATTACGTGCGCCGCGACTACCCTGCCGCGCTGGCGGCCTTCGAGGGACTGCTGAAGGACCACCCCACCACGCGCAAGGCGCCGGATGCGCTGCTGAAAGCGGGCTACTGCCAGTACGAGCTGAAACGCCTTGGGCCCGCGCGCACGACGCTCACGAGAGTCGTGCAGGAATTCCCGGATACGCCGGCGGCCGCCGAGGCGAAGGCGCGACTCGAGCGCATCGGCTCCGCGGGCGGCTGAGGAGCGGTGATGTCCGCCGAGATCTCGGCCGTTCCCGCGGCCGCGCGCCTGCGCATCACGGAAACATTCCTCTCGCTCCAGGGCGAGGCCGACTCCGTCGGCTGGCCGACGTTCTTCATCCGGCTGACCGGTTGCCCATTGCGCTGCAAGTACTGCGACACGGCCTATGCCTTTCATGGTGGCGAGTGGCGTACGATCGCACGCCTCATCGACGAGGCGCGCGAGTCCCGCGTAGATCGCGTTTGCGTCACGGGCGGCGAGCCGCTCGCCCAGCGCCAGTGCCTGACGCTGCTGACGGCGCTCTGCGAAGCCGGCTTCCAGGTCTCGATCGAGACCAGCGGTGCGATCGATTCGAGTTCCGTGGACCCGCGGGTCGTGCGCGTGATCGACGTGAAGACCCCGGGCTCGGGAGAAGCGGAGCGGAACCTCGATCTCTCGATTCATGGCCTGCGCAGGACCGACCAGCTCAAGTTCGTCATCTGCGATCGCGCCGACTATGAATGGAGCCGCGATCGCGTCCGCAACCAGCGCCTCGATGCAAAGTGTCCGGTGCTCTTCTCGCCGAGCTACCAGCAGCTCGCAGCGGGACAGCTCGCAAACTGGATCCTCGCGGACAAGCTCGGGGTCCGGCTGCAGATCCAGCTACACAAGGTGCTCTGGGGTGACGTCCCAGGCCGCTGACTCCGGGAATCTCGAGAACACGCCGGCGGTCGTACTCGTCTCGGGCGGGCTCGATTCGGCGACGACGCTTGCCATCGCGCGCGAGCGCGGGCATCGCTGCCATGCCCTGTCATTCGATTATGGTCAGAGGCACGCCGTGGAGCTCGACGCCGCGCGGCGTGTCACCGAGTCGCTCGGCGTCGTCGAGCACCGCGTGCTCGCCATGCCGATCGGGGAGCTCGGCCATTCAGCACTGACTGATCGTTCCATCGCCGTGCCGGAGAAGTCAGGCGCGGGCGTTCCTGTCACCTATGTGCCTGCGCGCAATACCGTATTCCTGGCATATGCCCTCGGTTATGCGGAAGTACTCGGCGCGCAGCACATCTACATCGGCGTGAATGCGGTCGACTACTCGGGCTACCCGGATTGCAGGCCGGCCTTCATCCGGGCATTCGAGTACATGGCCAATCTGGCGACGCGGGCGACGGTCGAAGGCCAGTTGATGCGAATCCATGCACCCCTGATCGAGATGGCGAAAGCCGACATCATCCGCCGGGGACTCGCGCTCCGAGTCGATTACGGGATGACCGTCTCCTGCTACCAGCCGGATGCGGAAGGCCTGGCCTGCGGTCGCTGCGAAAGCTGCCGGCTGCGGCGTGAAGGATTCCAGAAGGCGGGTGTCGCCGATCCGACGAGGTACAGATGAACGAGCTGAGCCTGTCAGGTATCATTCGCGCCCCTGACGCGGGCCGTTAGCTCAGTGGTAGAGCATCTGGCTTTTAACCAGTTGGTCGGTGGTTCGATCCCACCACGGCCCACCAATCACGGCTTGCGACCGGAGGTCATGGATGACTGGAAACCGCACTGTCATTGCCCAGTTCTGCGATGACGTCAGGCAGGAGATCGGCAACAAGTTCTCGCTGATGGGTTGCTATGGCACGGATCTCTATGTGCCGTCGTTCCCGATCACGCTGCCAAAGCTCTGCGTATTCGTGAATGCCCGCACGCCACGGGACAATCCGTTTCACCAGCTCACGCTGCGGCTCATGAAAGGTGACGAGGCGCTTTCCGAGTTGGTCGCAAATCCCGAGAAGTTGACGGCGGACGAAGCGGCGCCCGAATGGGCGCGCTGGCTCACGATGACCGGCATTCTGGTCGTGGCGCCGTTTCACGCGGTGGGGCCCTGCCGGCTTCGGGTCGTGGCAGAGACGGAGTCCGGGTCCGTCGAGAGCGGTCAATTCCTGGTCGCCAGGATGCCCTAGCAGCAGCGATTCACCTGCGACCAGCGACGGTCGAGCTCCGCGCGATAGAACGATCCACGGTCGAGAAGCGTTGCACCCGGATGGCGGTGTAGGCAGTGACGCACATAGCGTTCGTAGGCATCGTCGCCGGTGATCGCCCGAAGACCGGTCCAGATATGCAGCCAGACTGAGTATGCCGCCTTCATGTCAGTTGCGTCGCCACATAGGGCGACTCCGTGTTTCGGGCCGGGCGCGTCCCGGCGACGTGCTGGTAACAGCCACGCAGCATGTCGATCACGATGGTCCAGACGACGATCAGGAAGAACACCGTCAGCCAGCCGTCGAGCTGCTGGTTGAAAATGAGCTTCGACGCCACGGCCGCGCGCTCGGGTGGCAGCAAGCCGGCAGCAAGTTTCTCCGCCATGTCCTGTGCCGCGGCGAAGAAGCCGATTCGCGCGTCGTCGCTGAATATCTTCTGCCAGGCCGCGACCGTCGTGACGGTCACGAGCCAGGCAAGCGGGAGTCCTGGCACGAAGGCGAAGCGCAGTCGCCCCGACTTCACGAAGATCGCCGTCACGACGGCGAGGGCGATGGCGGCCAGCATCTGGTTCGCCATGCCAAACAAGGGCCACAGGATGTTAATGCCGCCGTTGGGATCGATGACGCCGATGTAGAGGAAATAGCCCCAGCCGAGCACGACCAGGAGGCTCGCAGCCCAGGCGGATGGATACCACGAAGTCCGGCCGAGCGGGGCCCAGACAGCGCCGAGCGCATCCTGCATGATGAAACGCCCGACGCGAGTGCCCGCGTCGAGCACGGTCAGGATGAAGACCGCCTCGAACATGATGGCGAAGTGGTACCAGATCGCGAACAGCCCATCGCCGAATGCCGAGCCGAAAATGTGCGCCATGCCGACAGCGAGCGACGGCGCGCCGCCGGTGCGGCCGTAGAGCGTCGTCTCGCCCATGCTGCGGGCGAGTTCCTGCATCTGCGCCGGATCCACGGGGAAACCCCAGGCCGTGATCGTGGCTGTCGCGGTCGCGGGATCCGCGCCCACGACGCCGGCCGCCGTATTGATCGCGAAATAGACGCCGGGATCGAGGACGCAGGCCGCGATGAGCGCCATGATCGCGACGAAGGACTCGAGCGCCATCGAGCCATAACCCACCATGCGAACGTCGGTTTCGCGCGCGATCAGCTTGGGCGTCGTGCCTGACGAGACGAGCGCATGGAAGCCGGAAATCGCGCCGCAGGCGAGCGTGATGAACAGGAACGGGAACAGCGCGCCGCTGAATATCGGGCCGGTGCCGTCGATGAACCGGGTCAGCGCGGGCATCCTGATGTCCGGCTGCAACACGCAGATCGCGATCGCGAGCAGGAAGACGACGCCCAGCTTGATGAAGGTCGACAGGTAATCCCGCGGCGCAAGCAGGAGCCAGACCGGCAGGATTGCGGCGATGAGGCCATAGCCGATCACGAACCAGGCGATCGTCACGCCGTCGAGGTCGAACCAGGCATGCAGGGTCGGGTTCTGGTCGACCCAGCCGCCCGCCGCAACCGCGAGCAGCATGAGAATGATACCGATCGCGGTCGCCTCGAGCACGCGGCCGGGCCGCACAAAACGAAGGTAGACACCGACGAGCAGCGCGATCGGAATGGTTGCGAATACGGTCGACGTGGACCAGGCACTGTGGGCCATCGCCTTCACCACGACGAGCGCGAGCACCGCCATCAGTATGATCATGATGAGCAGCGTGCCAAGCATCGCCGCCGAGGCGCCGAAGGGCCCGAGTTCGTCGCGGGCAAGTTGCGCGAGGCTCTTTCCGTCGCGTCGTGTCGAGCAGAAGAGGACGAGCATGTCCTGCACGCAGCCGGCCAGCACGGCGCCGACCAGCAGCCAGAGAGTGCCGGGGAGATATCCGAACTGGGCGGCGAGTGTCGGCCCGATCAGCGGACCTGCGCCGGCGATCGCGGCAAAGTGGTGTCCGAACACGATCGAGCGATGGGTGGGCATGAAATCGCGGCCGTTATCGAGGCGCTCCGCCGGCGTCGCGCGCGTCGGGTCGAGCGCGAGGACCCGCGCCGCAATCCAGCCGCTGTAGAAGCGGTAGCCGATGAGATAGACCGACACCGCGGCGACCACGAACCACATCGCGTTGATGCTCTCGCCGCGGTTGAGGGCGATGCCGCCAAAGGCCGCAGCGCCCGCAATAGCGATCGCAATCCAGATGGCGCCGCGCATCAGACGGGGGGTCGACATTGGCGTCACGATAATCGGGGGAGGGCAGCCGCGACAAGCGCGGCCGCCGCGGCGTCAGAACTGCGGCCGGCGGTCTGGATCCTGCAGGGCGCGCGCGAGAAATCGGCGTATGGCAGGCAGGGCGTCGTCGGCTGGCATCAGCTTCTGCTGCTCCATGAGTCGCGCCATATCCCGGATCGAGCGCTCGCCGTCGATCATCGCGAGCAGGAAGGCGTAGACACGCGTGGAGAGTGCCTGTGCACGGAACTCGGGCAGCGCAGGCACCGGCAGGTCCGTGCGCTGTATCCAGTCGGGCAGCACGCGGCCCGCGGCGGGTGCGGCCACCTCACGCTCCTTGCGTGCACAGAAGGTGATCACCGACTCCACCCGCGCATGCCGGCTGGCTGGCGAGGAGAGATACGGCTGGCTTGTCTCGCTCGCCGGCGGGCGCGTGAAGCCAGATTGAGGCAGGCGTTCGAGAAGTTCCTCGAGGCTCACGGCATCGGCCGGCGCTGCGTCCGCGAAGGCCAGGGATCCGTGATTGACCCAGTGACCTCCCATGGCGAGCAGTGCGTTGATTCGCGGCATCAGTCGCGAAACGGGCTCGCTCGCGACGTCGATGAACCAGGGAGTGAGCACCAGGTCGAACTGGCCCGGCCGGAACGGCGGCGAAGTGGCGTCCGCGAGCACGAGCACAAAGCCGGGTGCGGCCGGCGCGGGCGCCTCGTGACGCCGCAGTACGGCGTGGTCCGACGCCGCGCGTGGAGCAATCGGGAATTCGTAGAGCTCGAGCGGTGGTCCGGCAAGGATGCGCGAAGCGGCCAGCAGGAATAGCGGGTTGAAGTCGAGCACGACGCTGAGTGCGGGCTTCAGGGACTGGTGCAGGTCGTAGGCGAGCCTCCCGGCACCGGCACCGAGCACGAGCATTCGTTTTGGCGCAGCGTCCTTCGGAATGCAGGCAAGCACTGCATCGAGGCTCGCGCGATTCTCGGCATCGCCCCAGCACCAGTCGCGGTGGAGATTCGGGTAGTAGGTGGACAAGCCCTGGTTGAGGGGCAATTCCGTTCCGAGGGCGACATGCACGGCGTGCGCTTCGTTCCGCCGATCGATACCAAGCGGCTGCATCAGCTCTCGCATGCGCCGGCCCTGGTCATCGAGTGCGACGGCGACATGCTCGATCCGCTTGCGTGTCAGGCTTTCGGGCCCGAGCCCGCCGAGCGCAGATCGCTGTCGTGCCGCTTCGGCGGCATAGTGACTCAGGAGATAGTGCAGACGACCTCGCCACTCCGTCAGAGCGAGGCGCGGCTCGGGCATCAGCCAGGGAATGCCGCCAATCGCGGGAAAGTCGATCCGGCAGGCGAGGCAGCTCGTGCCGGTCATCCGCGTACCACATGCGGGGCAGGCGAGCAATTCCGCAATTCCCGCGTCAATTCCCATGCGCGCATCATGCCGGAATGCCCGAACGGTGGTTACTGCGTGCGGCGCCGACTATCATTCGCGCATGCCGGCAAGCGCATCCCATGTCTTCCATCTGATCGATCGCATGGGTCCCGGCCAGCGGGTGATCTATCGCAAGGAAACGCAGGACGGATCGGAACTGCTGGTCATGATCGGCTACCGCGGATCCGCGTTGCCGGAAGTGATCGGGGATTCGAGCATCGAATACGACGCGCGCACCGTCGACCGGATCGAGATGCGACCCGCGCTTTTTGAGCGCCTGCACCGGCCGTTCGCATTGACTGGTCATGACCGGTTTGCGGCGCGTTGCCTGCTTGCACTCCTGCGGCTGCCTGGCGGGGCGAGGCTGCTGCGCTCATGGCATGCGAGGCGCAGCGCATGAACGTGAACGACATCATCGTCCAGCTCACCGTCGGCATCATGGTGCTGGCGCTGGTTGCGGCGGTCGTCGTCTGGGCATCTCGCCGCTGGCGCGCGTATCGCGCGCGGCGGCAGCTGGTGAAGTCATTCGAGGCCGTGTCGGCCGCGGTATTGCGCGACGTGCTGATACCCGACGGCAGCGGTGGACAGTTGCACATCGACTTCCTGCTGCTCACGGGCCGCGGACTCCTGGTCGTGGATTACCGCGACGTCGAAGGCGTCGTGTTCGGCGGCGAGCATATGCGCGAGTGGGCCGTCATGAACGGCAATCAGCGTACGACCTTCCTCAATCCGCTCGAACCGCTATATGACCGCATCGCCGCAGTCCGCCTGCTGGCTGGAGAAGCCCCGGTCGATGGCCGCATCGTTTTCACCGACCGTTCCAAGTTTCCGAAAGGCCGTCCGCCGCGCGTGATGCACCTGAACCTGCTGGAAGGGGAGTATCCCGCGCCGGGCGAGGGGACCGCCCATCCCGGCGAACGGTACCGCCCCGACTGGGATCAGCTCGCCGCGCAGGTCGAACCGAGCCCGCTCTCGCGCCGTTAGGCGGCGCTTCTCGCGTGGTGGTCGGCGACCACCTTCGCCACGCAGACCGTGAGTTTCTGCGCGCAGTCGAGATGCAGGAACTCGTTCGGTCCATGGGCGTTCGCATGGGGACCGAGGACGCCGGTTACGAGGAACTGCGTTTCCGGAAACCGCTCGCCCAACATGCCGATGAACGGGATGCTGCCGCCCGTGCCGAGATACATCGCGTCCTTTCCGAAGATCGCGCGAGACGCTTCATGCATGGATCGCTCGAGCCAGGGTGCGACCGGCGGCGCGTCCCATCCGGCCAGCGACGAATCGACCTCGAACTTGACGCGCACGCCATAGGGCGGATCGGATTCGAGGCGCTTCTTGACCGCCTTGGCCGCTGCTTCCGCGTCGGCGCTCGGTGGAAGGCGGAACGAGAGCTTGAATTCGATGCGCGGCAGGAGGACGTTGCCGGCGTTTTCCATGGCCGGCAGGCCCGCCGCGCCCGTGATCGCGAGAGTCGGGCGCCAGGTATTGTTGAGCACCAGCTCGACCGGCGAATCGGAAAGCGCCCGCGCTCCCGGTACGAATGGCAACTTCCCCGCAATCTTGTCGCCGAGGACCCCTGCGGCCGCGCGCGCCTGCTCGATGCGCGCGGCCGGGATCGGCACCGTCAGCTCCTCCACGAGGAGGTCGCCATTGACGTCGCTTTCTACGCGGGCGAGCAGTGTCCGTGCGATCCGGAACACCGAGGGCGCGATGCCGGTTCCCGCGCCGGAATGGACACCTTCGGTGAGCCCCTCGATCACGAGATCGCCGACGAGGTTTCCCCTGAGCGAAGTCGTGCACCAGAGCTGGTCGTAATTGCCGCACTCGGCGTCGAGGCAGACGACGAGGGTCGGCGATCCGATGCGGTCCGCTAGCCGCTCGACGTAGTGCGGCAGATCGTAACTGCCGCTTTCCTCGCAGGCCTCGATCAGGACGACGCAACGAGCGTGTGCAATCTTCTGCTCCTGCAGGAGACGGATCGCGGTGAGGGAGGAGAACACGGCGTAGCCGTCATCAGCGCCGCCGCGGCCGTAGAGCTTGCCGTCGCGTAGTACCGGCTCCCACGGCGACAACCCGTCGGCCCAGCCCGTGAACTCCGGCTGCTTGTCCATATGCCCATAGAGGAGAACGGTGTCCTTGCCGCTGCCGGGAATTTCGCACAACAGCACGGGCGTGCGCCCGGGCTCGCGCACGATCTCGACCTTGAGGCCGGCGACCGGCTGCTCGCGGCACCAGGCTGCCATCAGTTCGGCCGCGCGATCCATGTAGCCGTGCGACTGCCATTCGGCGTCGAATGCCGGCGACTTGTTGGGGATCCGGATGTACTCGGAGAGCTTTGGGATGATCGAATCCCGGAATGTCGTCGCCGTCGTGGCTGAGGCTCGCTTGAAGTCCATTAGTTCTGCCTGATATCAATGAGTTGCGTTATGTTCTTAATCTGCGTTCTACCAGCGAGGGCACCTCGCCGCCTGGCCCGCCCAGTGTAAGACCAAAAAAGCGGCAGGCGTTCGCCGTCGTGGATTCCGCCAGCGCTTCGGGTTCCTCGCCGCGGCAGCGCGCCGTCTCCTCGAGAATCGCCGGGAGCGTCGAGGGCTCGTTCCGGCGGTGTGCGGGTTTCGGCTGGATCGTCCGCGGAAGCAGGTAGGGCGCATCCGTTTCCAGCATCAGGCGATCCGAAGGAATGCGCGGCGCAGCATCGCGCAGGACCTGTCCCCTTCGTTCATCGCAGATCCAGCCCGTGACGCCGATGGAAAGCCCAAGCGCCAGGCAGTCCTCGAGTTCTGCCGGCCCGCCCGTGAAGCAGTGCAACACCGCTCGCCTGGCTCCCTCGGGGTGCTCGCGAAGCATCGCGATGAAATCGCCGTGAGCGTCGCGCTGATGCAGGAAGAGATGCCGGCCCAGCCGTTCGCCGAGTACGAGCTGCATTTCGAACGCCCGGCGTTGCTCGTCGGGCGGCGAGAAATTCCGGAAGTAGTCGAGCCCGCATTCTCCGGCCGCAACGACCAGTGGCTCTGCCAGCAAGTCGGCAAGCCGTCCCGCATCGCCATCCTTCAGCGTCGTGGCATGGTGCGGATGGACGCCTGCGGTGGCGCGGAGGCTCCCGGGATGACGCCGGCACAAGGCGATCGCGGCATCGGAGTCGTCCAGGGTGCTGCCCGTCACGATCATCGCGGCGACGCCTGCGGCTCGCGCGCGCTCGAGCACTTCGCCACGATCGGCATCGAAGCTGTCGTGCGCGAGATTGGCGCCGATGTCGATCAGGGTGGGGGGCGTCACCGGAGCGCCCGCCTGTCACTCGGCGCGAAGCGCCGTCGTCACTGGCTGGCGCGCGGCCCGAAGCGCGGGCAGGAAGCCGCCGATCATGCCGATCACCACCGCGATGATGAGTCCGGTCAGGACCAGCGAGGGCGTGACGGCGAAGCGGAAGACGACCTGCGTGAAGTTGGCCCCGAGCGTCGAGACGGCGACGTTGTTGAATAGCAGGTAGGCAATCACCGCGCCTAGGGCACCGCCTGCGACTGCGAGCGCCAGCGATTCGAACATGATCGAGATGACGACCGGAAAGCCCCGGAATCCGATCGCCCGAAGCGTCGCAATCTCGCGCGCGCGCGTACCGACGGCGGCGTACATCGTGTTCAGCGCGGCGAAGGTCGCTCCGAGCGCCATGATGAAGGTCACGACGCCGGCGAGCGCGCCGATGGTCTGGCGGAACTGCTTGGTCTGGCCGCTGAAGTAGGCCTGCTCGCTCTGGACGTCGACGTTGACGCGCGGGTCGGCCGTCAGCGCGTCCTTGAGAGTCTTGATGCCATTCGCATCGGCGAGACGCAGGCGCACCGAGCTGAATCCCTGGCGATTGAAGGCCGACTGCGCGACCTCGACGTCGGCCCACAGCTCGCTCTCATTCGCGTCGCCCGACTCGAAGATGCCGACGACGGTCCAGTCAGACCCACGCATGCGCAGCGTCTTGCCGAGGCC
>DAIRVV010000053.1:0-12675 GCA_036802645.1 Steroidobacteraceae bacterium | reverse complement strand
GACGAGGACCGCGACTTGTTCCGTGTGCCGTCCGCGACGTCAGGCCGCTGCGCGACGCGAAGCGGCCGCCGGAACGCGTGCGCAAGAGGCCGCGAGCCGCTTCCCGGCGCGCGGACGAGGCGCGGGTGCTTGCGGAGTCTCTCGCGTTCGATGCGGCGGATCTGGACGTCGAATCCGGCGATGAGCTCCGTTACCGCCGCGAAGGTGTCGCCGAATCCGTGCTCCAGAAGCTCAAGCGCGGGGAGTACGCCGTGCGCGACGAGATCGATCTGCACGGCTTGACCCAGGACGAGGCGAGACACGCCCTCGGCGCCTTTCTTTCGGAGTCGGCCCTGCACGGCCGTCGCTGCGTCCGGATAATTCACGGCAAGGGCCGCGGTTCCGGCAATCGCGGCCCGGTCCTCAAGTCGGCGGTCAACCGCTGGCTGCGCCGGCACGCAGGCGTCCGCGCATTCTGCTCGGCGCGACGGAACGATGGTGGTACCGGTGCCGCCTACGTTCTCCTCGACTAGCTGTCGCCGCCGGACTCCGGAACGCGCGCGTCGAGAATTTCCCGGAGGATCGCCGTCGCGTAGCCGCCACGCGGCAGCTCGAACTCGATCTCGAGCGCATCGCCGTCGAGCCGGTGAACGAATGCGGCCGGCCGCAGCACGAGCGCGCGCCGCTCGGCCCTGAGTCCAACTGAACCCATGAGCCCCGGGAGCGGCGTGACCGCGGCAAGCGCAGCTTCCTCAATGCGGGCCGCCTCGCCGGCAGGCCAGAGGCCGCCGGTCCCGCAGAGCGGACCGGTCGGCGATACATCGCCCTCTTTCAGGCGGCGGACCAGCCCTTCGTCGGGGTTGTCTGCGGCGAACACGGAATTGCTTCCGCTGAGATTCACCACTTCCCCGGGCAGCAGCCGGTTCCAGGTATTCGCAGCGACACGCGCGCCGAGAACGGCATTGAAGGCGAGCGCACGCGCGGACGACAGCAGGAACGCGCGCGGCTCGCGGCCACGCGGAAGGCGCCCGGTCTCCAGCCATTGACGTACCCTGCCGAGATTCGCCCCATTGTTCCCGAAGCGCTGCGTTCCAAAATAGTTCGGCACGCCGGACGCCTGGACGAGCGCAATCCGGCTGTCGACCGCGCCGGCGTCGCCCTGGAGGCCGCGGACCCGGATCCGGAAGCGATTGCCTGCGAGTGCGCCGCGGCGCAATTTGCGCGAATGAGGGTGCTCGCCGAGCACCCGGAATCCATCGCCGCTATACCCGACGAAAGACGCGATGTCCCTGGCAGCCGGTACCGAGAACCATTGGCGGGCGATCGCGCGCCGGTCCTTCTGACCCGCGAAGCCGATGTCTCCCGGTGGCCGGCCCGCGCGAGCCGCGAGTGCCCTTGCGACGAACAGGGTGTTGGCACCTTCTTTCTCCACGAGCAGCAGACGGTGCGCTTCGCCCCCGTCGGGCTCGAAGCCGAGGCGTTCTTCCACCCTGAAGTCCCTCGCCTCGACACGCAGGTCCCCGGAGACTGGCGTTTCGCCCAGGGCCCGCGGCGGTTCGATCGCGAGACGCTGCCACGCTTCGAGCGTCGGCAACTCAGCGGTCATCGCCTTCCAGAAGCAGCACCACCGCCTGCGCCGCGAGACCCTCGCAACGTCCAAGCGCGCCGAGCCCTTCCGCCGTGGTCGCCTTCACGTTGATGCAATCGCGCGCGATGCCGAGGTCGGCTGCGATGTTCGCGCAGATGGCCTCGCGATGCGGCCCGATCCGCGGCGCCTCGGCGACCAGTATGAGATCGCAGTTTCCGACCGAAAATCCCCGGCCGGCAACGAGCTTCACGACCTCGCGCAGCAAGACGCGGCTGTCGGCGCCCGCGTAGCGCGCATCCGACGGCGGGAAGTGCAGGCCGATGTCGCCGAGCGCAGCCGCTCCGAGCAATGCATCCATCAGTGCGTGGAGCAGGACGTCGCCGTCGGAATGGGCGACGACGCCCATCGTGTGGGGTATCGTCACGCCGCCGAGGCGAACCGAATCGCCGGGGCCGAATCGGTGAATATCGAATCCATGACCGATCCTCATCTCCGCCTCCGCGCCGCGCGGTATGCCGCTTCGGCGAATGCAAGATCGGTGGGCCGGGTCACCTTGATGTTCTGCGGATTTCCCGGAACGAGCAGCGGCCGCAGTCCCAGCTTTTCGATGGCGGCAGCCTCATCCGTCGCGTCGAATCCTTCCGCGAGCGACTGCGACAGCGCCCGGACAAGGGCGCCGAGACGGAACATCTGCGGCGTTTGCGCGTGCCAGAGTCGCTCGCGCGGGACGCTCCTGAGGCTTCGTCCATCGTCGTCCGCCTGCTTGACCGTATCGGCAACCGGCAGGGCGAGCAGGCCTCCGACCTGGTCGCGGCGGCAGGATGAGATCAGCGCCTCGACGTCTTTCCGGCTGACGCAGGGCCGCGCCGCGTCGTGCACCAGCACCCAGTCGCCTTCGTCCGCCGTGATGAGCGCCTGGAGGCCGTTCAGGACGGATCCCGCGCGCGTCGGGCCGCCGGCCACGGCAACGACACGGCTGCGCAGGAGTCCCGGCAGCCGCTCGAAGCGCCGGTCGCCGGCGTTCAGCACGGCGACGCCGCCTGCGATACCTTTCACGGACGTCAAAGTGCGCAGGCAATGCTCGAGGAGAGTCTTGCCAGCGAGGCGCAGATAGGGCTTTGGAGTCGAGCCGCCATAGCGCTCCGAGCGGCCTGCGGCGGCAATCACGAACCAGATGCGCCCGCCCACCTCCCGGTCAGGGATTCGTCCAGGCCTGTCTCGTCGCGGGCTCGACCGGCTCCGAGTCGACCGACCGATGCGAAGAATCGACCACCTGGTAGAAGGTTTCGTTGGCGGAGATCATGCCGAGATCGTTGCGGGCGCGCTCTTCGAGCGCCGTCTGGCCGAGCTTGAGGTCCGCGACTTCGGCCTTGATCTGGGCATTGCGCTCCACCAGCACCGCATTCTCGTCGCGCTGGCTTTCCACCGCCTTCGCGAGCTGCCAGACCTCGCGCATGCCCTCGTCAGAGACCCACAGGCGCACCTGGAGCATCACGAGCGCGGCAAGGAGCGCAGCGATGACGAGCTTCATGGGGTCGGGAGAGTAGCACGTTCGGGCATTCGGCAGTTCACGATGCTCATCGCCGCTTGAACAGAAAAGCGTCGCGGCCGGCATAGCGCGCCCGCGCACCAAGCTGCTCCTCGATCCGCAGGAGCTGGTTGTACTTTGCCATGCGGTCGGAACGCGACAGCGAGCCGGTCTTGATCTGGGTCGCCGGCGTACCGACCGCGATGTCGGCAATCGTCGAATCCTCGGTTTCACCCGAGCGGTGGGACACCACCGACGCATAGCCTGCGCGGGTCGCCATGTCGATCGCAGCGAGCGTTTCCGTCAGCGTTCCAATCTGGTTCGGCTTGATCAGGATCGCGTTTGCGACGCCATCCGCGATGCCGCGCGACAGGATCTCGGTATTCGTCACGAACAGGTCGTCGCCGACGAGCTGCACTTTCTTGCCCAGGCGCTGCGTCAGCGTGCCCCAGCCTTCCCAATCCGCTTCCGCCATGCCGTCCTCGATCGTGAGGATAGGGTAGCGCTGAGCGAGTTCCCACAGGTAATCCGCGAACTGCGCTGCGGTGAACTTGCGGCCCTCGGACTCCAGGTGATAGCTGCCGTTCTCGTAGAACTCCGTGCTCGCGACGTCGAGACCGAGCCAGATGTCCTGACCCGGGTGATAGCCCGCCTTCTCGATGGCCTCGATGATCACGCCGAGCGCGGCCTCGTTGGACGTCAGGTCCGGGGCGAAGCCGCCCTCATCGCCGACTGCGGTGGATAGGCCGCGATCCAGCAGGATCTTCTTGAGCCGGTGGAATATCTCCGCGCCGGCGCGCAAGGCTTCCCGGTAGCTCGGCAGCCCCGCGGGAACGATCATGAACTCCTGGATGTCGAGGCTGTTGTCGGCGTGGGCGCCGCCATTGATGATATTCATCATCGGCACCGGCAGCACCACCGCGTCGTCGCCGCCGAGATACCGGAACAGCGGCAGCTTCTGGGCTGCCGCGGCGGCCCGCGCCGTCGCGAGCGACACGGCGAGGATGGCGTTCGCCCCGAGGTGCGATTTGTTTTCGGAGCCGTCGAGCTCGCGCATGTGGCGATCGATGCCTGCCTGGTCGGCGGGATCGCGGCCGACAAGCGAATCGCGAAGCGCGGCATTCACGTGCTGGACGGCGTTCAGCACGCCCTTGCCCAGGTAGCGTGCGGCATCAGAGTCGCGCAGCTCAACCGCCTCGCGGCTGCCAGTGGAGGCGCCCGAAGGCACCGCGGCGCGGCCGACAGTTCCATCATCAAGCTCGACGTCGGCCTCAACGGTCGGATTGCCGCGGGAGTCGATGATCTCGCGGCCGCGTATGTCGACGATCCGCATCAGAGAGTCGACTCCGCGAATGGGCGCGACTTGACCGCGCGGTCGAGCTCGACGAGGAGCGTCAGCAATTCGCGCATGCGCGGCAGCGGCCAGGCATTCGGGCCGTCCGAAAGCGCCTTGGCCGGATCCGGATGCGTCTCCATGAAGATGCCCGCGACCCCGGCCGCGACGGCTGCGCGCGCGAGGACCGGCACGAACTCTCGCTGTCCACCCGAGGACGTGCCCTTGCCCCCGGGGAGTTGCACGGAATGCGTCGCGTCGAACACGACGGGCGCCCCGAACTCGCGCATGACCGACAGGGCACGCATGTCCGAAACCAGGTTGTTGTAGCCGAAGCTGAAACCGCGCTCGCAGACCAATATGGATTCGTTGCCGGTGGAGCGCGCCTTCTCGACGACGTTCCCCATCTCCCAGGGACTCAGGAACTGCCCTTTCTTGATGTTCACCGGCTTGCCCTGCGAGCAGACATTGACGATGAAGTTCGTCTGCCGGCACAGGAACGCCGGTGTCTGCAACACGTCGACCACCGAAGCAACTTCACCGAGCGGCGTGTCCTCGTGCACGTCGGTCAGGACCGGCACGCCGTGCTGCCGGCGCACGTCCTCCAGCACCTTCAATCCCTGCTCGATTCCAGGCCCGCGAAACGAGGCACGCGAGGAGCGGTTCGCCTTGTCGTAGGACGCCTTGAACACGAAGGGAATGCCGAGCGCGCCCGTGATCTCCTTGAGCGTGCCCGCGATCTCCTGCGTGAGGCCCGGGCTCTCGACCACGCAAGGTCCCGCGATCAAGAAGAACGGACGATCGGTTCCGATCTCCTTGCCCGCAAGCTTCACGCGCTCGCCACCTGCGGGAGCCTGCCGACTGCGTGCTCGCGCGCGGCGCGCACGAAACTCGCGAAGAGCGGATGCCCGTCGCGCGGATTCGAAGTGAACTCCGGGTGAAACTGCACGCCGATGAACCAGGGATGCGAGGGCAGCTCGATGATCTCCACGAGGCCGTCCTCGGAGAACGCCGATATCGCGAAGCCTGCTTTCTGCATGTGTTCGAGGTAGTTGTTGTTGAATTCGTAGCGATGCCGGTGCCGCTCATGGATGACGTCGCGTCCGTACACCTTGCGGGCGAGCGTCCCCGTCAGGATCCGGGATTCCTGGGCCCCGAGCCGCATGGTGCCGCCGAGTTCCGAACGATCGGTGCGGTGCAGCGTCTCGCCGGAGCGGTCTCGCCATTCGGTGATGAGCGCGATGACCGGGTCTGCGGCGCCACGCTCGAACTCGGTCGAGTTGGCGCCGGCAAGGCCGAGGACACCTCGCGCGAACTCGATGACCGCGACCTGCATGCCGAGGCAGATCCCGAGATAGGGCACGCCGTGCTCGCGCGCATGCCGGACCGCGGCGATCTTGCCCTCGATTCCTCTCTCGCCAAATCCGCCGGGCACGAGGATCGCGTCCATGCCGGTGAGGCTCGCCGTGCCTGCGCTTTCGAGGTCAGTCGACTCGACGTAATGCAGCTGCACACGTGTACGTGTTTTCAGGCCTGCGTGACGCAGCGCCTCGTTCAGTGAGATATAGGAATCGCGGATCTGGACGTACTTTCCGACCATCGCAATGTTGACCGTCGCGTCATGCTGCTGGCGCGCCGCGACGACCTGCTGCCATTCGCGAAGATCTGTGGGCGGCGCCTCGATGCCGAGCTTGTCGCAGACGATCGCGTCCAGGTGCTGCTCATGCAGGAGGATGGGGATCCGGTAGATGTCGTCGGCGTCGACGGCGGAAATGACGGCACGCTCCTCGACATTCGTGAAGAGGGCGATCTTGCGCCGCTGCTCCTCCGGCAGGGAATCGCGACAGCGGCACAGGAGCACGTCCGGCTGGATACCGATGCCCCGCAGCTCCTTGACCGAATGCTGCGTGGGCTTGGTCTTGATCTCACCGGAGCCGCCGACGACCGGGACGAGAGTCAGGTGCATATAGACGCAGTTGCCGCGGCCCTGCTCGAAGCCCATCTGGCGGATGGCTTCCAGGAAGGGCAGCGACTCGATGTCGCCGACCGTGCCACCGATCTCGACCATGCAGACATCGGCGTCGCCGGCGCCGAGGCGGATGCTGCGGATGATCTCGTCCGTGATGTGCGGAATGACCTGGACGGTCGCGCCGAGATAGTCGCCGCGGCGCTCGCGCGCGATCACCCGCTCGTAGATACGGCCGGTCGTGAAATTGCTGTTGCGCCCGGTGGTCGTGCGCACGAAGCGCTCGTAATGGCCGAGGTCGAGGTCTGTCTCGGTGCCGTCTTCCGTGACGAACACTTCCCCATGCTGGAACGGGCTCATCGTGCCCGGGTCCACATTGATATAGGGGTCGAGCTTGACCATGCGGACCTTGAGCCCGCGGCCCTCGAGAATCGCGCCGAGGCTCGCCGAAGCGAGGCCCTTCCCCAACGAGGAAACGACGCCACCGGTCACGAACACGAATCGCGTCACTCGGCACCTCGCCGCATCACGTCCTGCGTACGATCCAATGGGAATGGCCGGCGGGTGCCGGTCTGGGATCGCTCACGACGGGATAGCAGCTTACCGCACGTGGCCGAGCGGGCCAACGGCAGCCGCAACGGCCGCCGCGGCGGCCGGAGAATTCCTCAGGGGCAGGTGCCGGCCATCGTCGTTTCGATGTGGACGGAGCCCATCGCGCTCACGTTCACGACGCGCTCCTGCGTGCCCGCAGGCGACTCACGGCAGGCGGTGATCGTTGCCGGCGTCGCCCCGATGCCGATCGGATCGAAATCAAGCTGCAGCGTGCCGCCGTCCTGCGTCATGCGATAGCCGGCCGGCAATTCCGCCTGGCGCTGAATCACGCCCGCCGCATCTCTCACGACCCACCCCTGGTCCCAGTCGGCGCCACCGTCGCAATCGGCGCCGTCCGTGGAAGGGCAGACCGTGACCCTGATGTTGCGCTTGATGGCCTCGCTGCGGGCGAGCTGCACGCTCGCAAGCAGATCGTTGGCCGTCGCGGAGAGCCGGCTGCCCAGGGCTACGTCGCGAAACGTCGGCACCCCGATCGCGAGCAGGAGGGCGGCCACGGTGATCGTGACCATGAGCTCGATCAGCGTGAAGCCGCGCATGGCGCCCCTCCTATTTCTCGTTGATCCAGTATGTGAGGCTCTTCGGCTGCGTGCCGCTGCTCGGCGAGCTCGGCAGTGTGCTCTCGAGCGGCGAGTCGGGGTCCGCTCCGATTACGAACGGCACGGTCGTGCCGTCGTCGAGCTCGACCATGCCCGCGACCGGCGACGGCGGCAGGCCCCCGCCCGAGATCTGCTCATCGCGGTTGTTGGCACCGTTCGCCGCCCCGGCGTTGGAGAAGCGGACGCTATAGACCCGCGCCGTGCCGAGGTTCGACGCGCAGGAGCCCGCCGCCGGAATGGTCGGCGTATGCGTGCTGAAGGTCGTCGTGCCGAACACGGTGATGGACGACGTCACGACCTGTTCGTGATCGCGCATGTTGAGATACCAGCCCTTCATCGCTGCCAGATCGGCCGGATCGGGATCGGAGCCGCCGCTCGTGATCTCCACCAGCGAATCCAGGCAGATGACCGCAGGTCCGCAAGTGCCGGCCTCGTTGGTCAGCCAGAGCGGATCCGTGGGATTGTCCTTGACCATGAAGAAGTGATTCTCGGTGCCATAGGCGTCATCGAATGCCATCAGTGGCTTCTCCCGATCGCCGGAGCCGATCAGGAGGTGATAGACGCCGCTCTTTTCAACGATGTCCGGCGCGAACATGAACTTGCGGTTCGTCGCGCAGGTCGAGACATTGTCGCAGCCGAGCGAGGCAATCTTGGTGATCGTCCAGCTGGCAGGCACAGTCGACTCGAACGGGAGGTTTTCGCTGGCGCCGGAGATGCGGTAGATATTGCCGCCCAGATCCGCGACGTAGGCGTATTTTGCGCGTCCCGTGTTGCCGTCCGGCACGACGAAGACATCGGCCACCACCGGCCGGTCGGTCGCGAACTGGCGCTGGAGAGCTCCGGTCTCGGCATCCAGCAGGTAGACAGAGCGGCCCTTCGACGTCGAATCGCAGGAGTGTGGATCCGAATCCTCGCAGCTTTCGTAGCCGCCGCCCATGATCAGCATCGGCTTCGGCCCGACGATGTCGGTATAGCCATTGGTCTTGATGTTCCGCGGCGTCGACCAGGTCTGGCCAATGTCGACATAGTCGGTCGTGCAATCCGAATCGTTGTCCAGGTTGGGGCAGCCCAGCTTCCACAGCAGCGAAACGTTGCCTGGATTGGTCGCCATCTCGGTCACATCGAATCCGTACAGGAACCGTCCACCCCGGCGCATGGCAGGGAAGATCCATTTGCTGTCCGTGTCCTGATACGCCGCGATCGGGCCGTCGAAGCCGTATGGCTTCGGCTCGCGGGCCGGCGTGGCGGGCGCCGCGCCCTCGAAGGTGATCGACGGCGAGTTGTCGCGCAGGCGCTTGATGTGGGGGTAGAACTCGGGTGCCATGAACGACCAGAACTCGCTGCCTGCGGCAGTACCGTCGATGTCCGCTGTCCGGGCGCCATTGATTGCGCGCAACACCCCGTCGTTGCCGCCGTAGAACACGACGACTTCGGGTGCCTCGGCGGTGCCGTAGTTGATGGCCACCGGCCGCGAATGCAGCACGTCGCCGTGCACGGACGGGCGCATCACGCTGTTCGGTTTGCCAAGTTCGCCGTCGACATTGATGCCCCGCTGCCAATCGATGAGCGCATCGCGCTCGGCGTCGGTGGCGGCGCCCAGCAGGGTATCGGTGATGGCCGCATTCCCGACCTCGAAGTCGGTCAGACCGGAGCACGACGCAAAGTCCGGATCGCAGGTCTTGACCAGACGCGTCGTCGTGCTGCGCAGCCGATAGGCCTGTCCGCCCTTCTCGACGATATTCCCGTCCGGTGTATTGGACGCCTTGGAATTGGCGACCACCAGGCAGTCGCCTTGCTGGAGATTGGTCCAGTACGTATCCACGGTGGTGGGCGTCCAGAAGCTGCGCGCGCATTCCGAGATGAAACCCGTTTCGGAATTGATTGCGGAGCTGTCGTCGGCGTCGAGGGTCCGCAGCTGGCCGGACACGATGCCGAGCTTGTATTGCTTCAGGTTGCCGGGCCAGCGCGGCAGTGCATCCTGGTTCGGTCGGAACATGCCGACGTACACCTGATTGAGGAAGGTGCCCTGCGTATTCACGCTGACGGGCAAGCTGACCGACGCGAACACGCTGTTGACGGCCTGGATCTGGGAGAAGATGCGGCCGAGTGCTGCCTTGATCTCCTCGCCGGAGTTGCCAGAACTGACATCCCAGTAGTGTTCTTCCTCTGGGGCCTCGCCGGCGGCCGCGATGCTCTGCAGCAGCCTTGTCCAACCCGGGCCCTGACCGGTCGACACCTTGTCGACATCCAGGGTGAAGGTGATGACGCCGAGGCTGCTGTTGAACAGGAATCGGCTCCACTCGTCGGCGACGTTGGCCTGCGACCCGCTCGGCGAAATCGGAATGGGAGTCGTCGCGCCGGAAATGCCCTCCGCGGCCGCGGCCGCCGCGAGCCGGGTCATGGCAGTCGAGTTGTCGGACGTGTTGTCCTGGGCCGCGCCGTTACTGATGTAAATGACGTAGTTTTTGCCGCAGCTGCCGTCGATCAGCGGGCTGTTGTAGGAATTATCCGTGAATGAATCGAGCGCGTTTTCGGGTTCGGCATAGATGGCAAGGGATTGCAGCGTTCCGATGAGGTTGTTGTCATAGTCGGTCTTGACTTTGCGGTTGCCCGAGAAAGGCGCCAAGCCCTTGTAGTACTGGTACACCTCGGAAAACGTCTTGCCGGCCTTGCCGCCATTCGACTTGTCGTTGGTCTTGTGGAGGCTGTTGAGCAAATTCATGAACTTGGTCTTATAGGCGGGCGTGAGGTCGCGCATCGCAGCGCGCACGTATGCGCCATCGACGTTGTTGTTCGGGGCACCGGTTTCCGTAAACAGCATCAAGCCGATGCGGAACCGGGCCGGGCTGTCCGCTTCGGCGGGCAGGCTGTTCACGGTTTCAACCAGTGCCGCGATTTCGTTGGTGAACGCGGTATTCCAGTTCGCCGTGTTGTCGAGCAGGATCAACACGTTCGGTGCGCCGTTGGCGGCAGGCGCCGGCTGGACGAACAGGTCGGTGTCTTCCGCCAGGGCACGTCCGTGACCGGTCAACAAGCTGACCGCCAGCATCGCGCCTGAAACAAATCTGCTTGTCATGGAAGTGTCCCTGTTGAATACGTGTGTCATGGGCAAACCGCGTTCTTTTCGAATTCGGACAGCAGCACGCGCACGCCGGCCCTGACCCGAACCGAAGCACCGCCGGCGTTCTCGGCGCCGTCGACCGCAGCGTCCACATCCCAGACCGTGTTCCAGGTGGACGCCGCAGACATCGAGACTGGCAGCGACAGGCTGCTCGGATCGGCGCTCGAAGCCTCGGCCGCATAAAGACACTCCGGCTCGGCCATGTGCACGACGTAATCGGTCGCGTCGTCGTTGTCGATGTCGACTTCGATGTCTTCCTCGGCCGGTGCCGCCGTGAAAGGCGTGCCGATGACCTGCTCGATTGCCTTGTCGGCTGCGGCGATCGCTTCGCTGCGGAACTGCATGTTGGTCGTCGCGCGGAAGTTGGTCGTGCCGACGTTCAGCGCGGTGATCAGCATCAGCGTGATGAGCACCAGCATGATCATGCCGACGACCAGCACCGCGCCCTGCTGCGATCCCGCGAATCGACCGGTCATGGCGTGATCCTCCGACCGGAAATGTTCGGTAGCCGCACCGTCGTCGTGAAGGCATGACGCTGAAATGAATCGTTGAACGGTCCGACGACCAGATCCCCGAGCGTGTAGGTCTTGGTGTCGGTCAGACCCTGCGAGGGTTCGCGGCTCCGCGCGAGGATGTGCAGCCTCACCGCCGTGACGTTGGTCAGCTCGCCGACGGTGCACGGCGCCGCGGTCGTGCAATGGACGAACGTGTCGTCCGGAACGCCGTCACCCCGGTTGCTGGCGTCCGTGCGCGTATCCGGGTCCACCCAGGCAATCGCGGCGGTGTAGTCCACGGCTCCGCCGGTCTCGCTAAAGTCGTCCACGCCGAGCTCCACCCGAAAGCCGGCAACGCCTTCGATCAGCGGCACGGCCGCCTGGTGATCCAGCACGCCGCCCGAAAAATCGAACTGCGAACGCATCAGCGTCGGAATCCCGTCGCCCGCGGTGACGGCGAAATTGCGCACGTAATACATGGTCGACATGAAGCGGCGAATCTCCGCCAGCGTCGCGCAGTCGCGCTGCTGCAGCGTGAATCCGGCCGTGTCTAGAATGTAGGCATCGACGTCGGTGGTGCACCGCGATGCCTGGAAGTACAGACGACCCGCGACAACGTCGTCGCAGTTCGGCGATCCGAGCGGCACACAGTTCTCGGCATGACGCACGACGAGCACATCCGTATCGGGCACCCGGTCGGTGATGATTCCGGGGCAGACAGTGGCATCGTCGTAGGCCTGGACCGGGATGCCGATCAGACTTTCGACATAGTCAAGGCTCCACGGCGTGGCATAGTCCAGGCAGGGATCCGGCACGAGGTTCGGCGCGTCGTCCGGCGCCGCGCCCGAGGTCTGATCATCGAAGCCCGCGACGTAGGTGCCCCAATAGCCGGCGTGCTGGAGATCGGCTTCGAGCACCTGGACCGCGAGCCGCCCGCTCTCGATCATGCTGTTCGCCCGGGCAAATTCCCGGTTGCTGCGGCTCGTGTTGGTGAACAAGGCGACGAGCGCGGCCAGGATGACGAGGCTGATCGTCATCGCGACCATCAGCTCGACAAGGCTCAGGCCAGCCTGCCGCCGGACCGGCCGTCCGGACCGGAAGAACGCCGACCAATGATCGCGTGCGCGGTTCATGTGAGTGTCGCGATTCGCACGAGGGTTGTTACGACGCGCCGACACACGTCGTTTTCGCACGGCGAGCCCGCCGGGCCGTCATATTCATTCGCCCCACAGGGGACGCCCGCGGGCGGCGCCTCGATCGGCCCCATGCCCTGCCAGGCGACGGTCACGAGATATTCACCCGGCGCAATGTTCTCGACGCAGGCGCGGGCGCCGACCATCGCGCCGACCTGGTTCCCGCCCAGCGTTTCGGCCGCGCCCTTGAGGGCCGCGCACCATTCGCTGACGTCGGCTTCCCACCGCTCCGCCCCCGCGCCCGGGCAGGGGTTCGGCCCCGTGC
>DAIRVV010000052.1:0-12703 GCA_036802645.1 Steroidobacteraceae bacterium | reverse complement strand
CGGTCGCGGGCGCGACCGGCGTGCTCATCGCGCTTTGCGTTGCCTATGCGAGCATGCTGTCGATAAACTTGAGTGGATTTGCCGGCAACCCGGTTCACGCGCGCGTTCCCCGATGACAATGGTCCCGATCGACGCGAGCCGCATGGCCACGCCAATGGCGGGACCGGTACAGGAACTGGCGGCCTGGGAGCGCGAAGCCGGGTTATTCGACTACGAGCTGGACGGCGTTCCGCTCTGGCGGCTGGTCCGGTCGGCGCAGATCAGCGGCTATCTGAGCCGGGCGGAAAATCGTGGCAGGGACAATTACAACCGCCCGCGTTTCACGAGTCTGCTGCATATGCTCGTGGGTATCGTGCACTCGGCCGTCCACACTTTTCGATTGCGCAGTTTCCCTAACCTGGTCGTCGGCTTTGCGAGGAGGCGCAACGACGGGCAGGCATGGGTCGACACGTTTTCCGATCCACTCATCGAGCTGCTGGACGAGGATGCCTGCCTGTGCATCGAGCGCCCTTTTGGAGGGCGCCACTTCCGTCCAGCCCGCACGCCTCATTTGCTGTACTACGACTGGGTAAAGATCGTGACGGCGATTGCCGGGTCGGTCTATGGCAGATTCGTCGCATGGCGTGCGCATCCAGGTGTCGAGGCGCTGGCCGGCAAGATTGCAGGGAGACTTGGCGTGCCGGCCGCGTCCTTGCGACGTTCGATCTGCCGTGCCTATGCTGAGTTCACGATCGAGCGGCAATGCGCGAGGTACATCGTTCGCCGCATCTCGCCGAAGTTGCTGCTGCTCGTCAATCGCGGGATCAACTTCGCCCTGATCGCGGCATGCCGGGAACACGGAGTCAGAATCCACGAGATTCAGCACGGAGTCATGCACGTCGAAGGCTACAAGCAGGGCACGCGGTACGACGAACGGATCGACCCACACGGGTTCCTGACGTTCGGAGAAGCGTGGACCCGCTTCGACTGGGGCGTTCCGCGGGACATGATCAAGGTTCTGGGCTATCGCTATCTGTGGCAGCGGCGCGACCAGGTGCGTCGTTCGGGGCGGCCGCTTCGCGGAGAGGTCATGCTGGTTTCCGAGCCGGGCTGCTGGCAGAAGCTCGCCGGTCCGTTCGCAGAAATCGTCGTGCGTCATCCGGAGAGGACTTTCATGCTCAAGCTGCACCCGCAGGACATCGACGGCTGGCAGACGCGCTACCCGCTTGCAGGCGCAGCGAACGTCGTGGTTATCGACGATCCGGCGGCAGACCTCTACGACCTGTTCGGACGCTGCGAGGCCGCGGTTGGATACGGGTCCACCGCACTGTACGAGGCGTCATTCTTCGGCCTCAAAGTCTGCCTGCTTAACGGCGATGGTACGAATCCCAGCGAGGCAATCGCGATTGCCGGTCGATACAATTTCTACGAATATCGCCAGCCGTCCGATTTTGACCGGATGCTGGAATCCGTCCGTGCGGACGAGTCGCTGGACGGAAACCCGTTCTTCGCGGCATTCGACGAACGCGTTCTGAAGGATGTGATCCGGTGAGCAAGCGCTTCATGGACCTCGCGCTGGCGGCGGTGTTGATACTGGTCCTCATACCATTGATGGCGGTGATTGCGCTGCTCGTCCTGATCGACGTCGGATTGCCGGTGTTGTTTCGCCAGGAGCGGCCGGGACGTGGTGGTCAACCATTCCAGATGCTGAAGTTTCGTACCATGCTGGCCCTGACCGATGCGGAAGGTCGGCCGCTCGACAATTCGCTGAGGCTCACGCGTTTCGGACGCTGCCTCCGGTCCACGAGCCTCGACGAGCTGCCGGAGCTGTGGAACGTGCTCAAGGGCGACATGAGCCTGGTGGGACCGCGTCCCCTGCTGATGGAATACCTGTCGATGTACACGCCACGGCAGTCGCGCCGGCACGAAGTTCGACCCGGCATCACGGGCTGGGCGCAGGTCAATGGGCGAAATCTGGTCCCTTGGGAAGAGCGTTTCGAGATGGATGTGTGGTACGTGGATAACAGGACGTTTTGGCTGGACTTCAAGATCCTGGCGCGGACGTTGGTCCAGATCTTCACGCGGCACGGCATCGCCCCTCCGGGTCGATCGACGATCGACCGCTTTCGCGCCACGCGCTAAGCCGGACCAACGCATGCGAAAACCCCGGAATGTCCTGATCACCTGCGTGGGCAGCGGAATCGGCCAGTCCGTAGTCGATTCGCTCAAGCACCGCAAGGACGAATACCGGCTCGTCGGCAGCGACCGGAACATTCATTCATACGGAGTGCCGGACTGCGACGATTTCGCGGCGCTGCCGCCCATCGACAATGCCGAATATATCGACGCGTTGCTGCAGACGTGCGTGGAGCGAGAAATCGATGCCGCGATCCCGGGCCACGATCTCGAACTCACGCTGTGGGCGCGCCACCGACGGCGATTCGAGAAGTCTGGCACCCAGCCCATCGTCGCGAGCGAACGGCTCGTCGCGCTGCTGCGCGACAAGCGCGCGTGGTCCGCCGAATTCGGCACTCGGACGACGCACGTTGTGCCGGCGTGCACGGTCGAGGAGTTCCGACGCGCCGGTCAGGACGACAGGTTTCCGTTCCCGGCGATCGCAAAGCCCGCCGGCGGCTCCGCCTCGGCCGGGCTCCGCATCCTGCGGAGCCTGGAGGATGCCGATGGACTCGGCGATGAATACATCGTTCAGCCGTTTCTGTTTCCGGCGCGCGATGACCCGGATGGCCCATCGGTTCGTGCGGCCGTCGCGGCAGGGCGCGTCGTGCAGGTGTCGGAAATCTCCGTTCAGCTCGTCTATTCGCGTGATGGCGTGCTGCTTGGACGCTTCGCCTCGCGCAATCGGCTGAAGGCGGGCGTCCCCGTCGAATTTCTTCCGGTTGACTCCGGTCTAGTCTGGTCGGCTGTTGACGAAATCTGCTCGGTTCTCGCCGATTTCGCGCCGCGAGGACCGATCAATCTTCAGGGGCGCATCACCGACGACGGCGTCGTGTTCTTCGAGATGAACCCGCGCTTCACCGGTATAACGGGCAACCGGTCGCTGTTCGGCTTCAACGAAGTCGCGTTGCTGGTCGACAATTTCACGACCGGCGCCAGACGGCCCTTGAGGATCGGCCGGTCGAAGGTGGGCGTCCGCCAGGTTGCGTGCAGAACGTGGCCGCGGGAACGATTCACTTTTGGCGGCATTGCAGCACAGAGCCGCGGCACGCTATCCATCGTCGTCCTGGGCGGCACGAGCTGGCTCGCTCGCAGCCTGGTCGCGGAACGCGCCCGCAGGGGAGATTTCGTGACGGCCATCTGTCGAAATGCCTCGATCGAGGCGGCGAAATCCATGTACCGGGACCTCGCGAACGTGGAGATCCTCGATTCGGGATCGGGCGAACTCGCGGATTGCGTGGCCGCCTCCGACGTCGTGGTCAATTGCGCATCGGCTCGACCGCCGCACGGGCCCCAGGGCATTGTAGATGCGCATCTTCACCAGATGCGCCTGCTCGATATCGCGGAAAACTGCGAGGTCCCGTTCATCGTGAACGTGTCTTCGCAGTCCGTTTACCCGCAGGGCGCCGCGGACAAGGCCGAAACGGCGCCGCTCGACGGTTCGAGCCCATACGCGTTCTCCAAGATCTCGATCGAGGAAAGCATCCGCGGCATCTCACGCCGCAAGCCGTCCACGGCAGCAGTCTCCCTCAGGATGGCCCGGCTGTTCGGGCCGAGTGCCGGATTTCGCGAGGACGAATTCCCGCATCGGCTGGTGTGTGATGCCGTTCGTGGGCGCCAGACGCAAATTCGTCATGCCGCGACCGTCCTGGATCTCCTTGACGTACGGGACGCTGTGGGCGCGATCGGATTTTTTGTCGATACCCTGGAGCGCCGGTTCCGCGGCGATGTGTTCAACGTCGGATCCGGCAGGCCCGTGACGGTCGCAGATTTCGTCGCCCTCGCGGACAGGATATGCGGCGAGCGCTTCGCGAGGGGGCTTCGCACTTCAGTGACGGACGACGGTGCCGACGAGCATTGCGGGCTCGACTGCGGCAAGATTGCAGGCCTTGGGTGGACTTCCGTCGTCACGCTGGAGCGCTCGTTGAACGACTTGTTCGATGTCGTGGATCATGCAGCCTGACCCGGCATGGCAATGGCCTTCCTTTACCGAGGAGGAAGCCCGAGCCGCAGGCGACGTCATGCGGTCCAATCGCGTGAACTACTGGACCGGCGATATTTGCCGGACTTTCGAGCGCGAATTCGGGCAATGGTGCGGCAGCAAGCATGCCGTTGCGCTCATGAACGGCACGGTTGCGCTCGAGCTGGCGCTGCGCGCCCACGGTATCGGCACAGGCGACGAGGTGGTCGTGACGCCTCGAACATTCCTGGCATCCGTTTCATGCGTCGTGTCGGTGGGAGCCACGCCGGTATTTGCTGATGTGGATCGCGACAGCGGCAACCTGACTGCCGACACGATTGCATCTGTACTGACCCCGCGTACGCGGGCGATCGTGTGCGTGCACCTGGGTGGATGGCCCTGCGAAATGCCGGAAATAATGGCTCTCGCCGGGCAGACAGGCATCGCCGTGATCGAAGACTGCGCGCAGGCCCATGGCGCTCGCATCGACGGCCGGAAGGTCGGAACTTTCGGCAGCGTCAGCGCATGGTCGTTCTGCCAGGACAAGATCATCACGACCGGCGGTGAGGGCGGCATGGTGACGACCGACGATGCCGAATTGTGGTCGCGCATGTGGTCGTACAAGGACCATGGAAAGTCGTGGGAAGCCGTCTATGAGAGGTCGCATCCACCGGGCTTCCGGTGGGTCCACGAAGCGTTCGGAACGAACTGGCGGATGCTCGAAGTACAAGCCGCGATCGGACGGTTTCAGCTTGAGCGAGTGGACGACTGGCATCGCCGCAGGCTTGCGAACGCGAAGGCGATCTGGGATTGCGCAAAACGGCTGCCGGGACTGCGCGTTGCCGAGCCACCGCCGCGGGTCGAGCACGCGGCCTACCGTTGCTACGTCTATGCCGAACCTCGGGACCTCCAGGCAGGCTGGAGCCGGGACCGGGTCATCTCAGAAATCAAGGCTGCGGGCATACCTTGCCAGCCCGGATCGTGTTCCGAGGTTTACCTCGAACGGGCGTTCGATGGCACGCCTTGGCGCCCACGAGAGCGGCTCGCAGTAGCGCGCGAGCTCGGCGAAACCAGCATTGCGTTTCTCGTGCATCCGACACTTCCGGAGTCCGCGCTCGGAAAGCTCTGCGACGTCCTCAGGTCGGTGATGAGACAGGCGACGGCGTGATGGTTGCAGCGTCCCGCGCACGCATCTGAAGGAACAATGCGGCTAACAGGATGTAGTCGTACTGCCCGCCCAGCATGTGCGTATCCGTCAAAGCGCGAAGCGCGAATGCGAGGACCGCCAGCCCGATTACGGGCGATTGCCGGAATCCGCGCGCCGTCGCGATCAAGGTAACGAGGATGAGTGCGAGATATGCGAGTCCCAGGTGTGCCCAGGCTGAGAGATAGGAGTTGTGCAGGTTGAACTCCCATCTCGACATGAAGCGATCGTGATAGTAGTTTCGTCCGAGCAACAGCTCCTCGATGTCGATACCTGAGAAGTAGTTCATCAGTATTGCGAGGCGCGGTGCGTCACTCACTCCGCGGGCAGCGAAGCTCTCGAGATAGCCGCGGCTCAGGAGAAATTCCGTTCCGTACCAGATAGCGGAACCTATCCCCGCGACAATGAATACGGCGAGTACGGACTTCGCCATGCCTCTGCGCTCGCGCAGGATCATGCCGATCACGAGACCGACCGTCAGCAGCAGCGACGCGAGCACACCGGCTCGCCCTCCGCTCCAGATGGAGAGCGCGAGCACCCAGACCGCGGTCAGCAATTGATGGCGCTGGATGCGGGGAGGGCGGCTGATCAGCAAAGCGGAGGCGTAAAGGGCGAGAAGAACGACGGACACGTAGTTCTCGGAATTTCGCGGAAAGGCGCTGGCGGGGTCACGACCGAGTAGGCACAGGGCCGTAAAGTAGAGTGCGAACATGCAGAATGGCGCCCAGGCCAGGAATGCCGGCGCCCGGGAAACGCTGACGAGATACCCGAGCATGGTTCCACACGCCAGGAAGGCGATTTGCCGGAAGTTGTAGAAGTCCTGGCTCGCGCCATAGCAGATAGCGATCAGCACTGTCGTCGCTGTCCAGGCGACCGCGATGTAGAACGCAGGCGGCTCGCGCCGGCTACCTGATCCAGCCTGCAACGCGATGAGGAGGGTGGCGACACCGACCAGTGCGCCGACTGCCAGCCAGAAGGCCGGATGGAAAAATGTGAGCGTCAGGCTCGTGAATGCGCCGACGCCGATGAGCCCGAAAATGCGGTCGCCTCGCACCATTCAATCATAGTGGGAACGACCCCGAATTGCAGAGCGCCAGGCCGCGGTACCGGAGGTCTGCGTGGATTTCGCGCGCCTCTTATACTGTCGGTCGGTTCAGGCGTCCGGGGAGCGCGAGCATGGCAGGCGTTGCCGACGACATCACGATCCTGGAGTACACCCGTGCCGTGCGCCGCGAATTTCGACTGGCAGCTGTGATCACCCTGTCCGCGGCACTTATTGCGGTTGCGATTGCGTTCGTCATACCGGAGAAGTACGAGGGCGTGGTCGCGGTGGTGGATGCGGAACAGGCGCGATCGGGCGGCGTTTCGACCACGATGCTGGGGCAGTACGCAGGACTCGCCGGCCTCGCGGGATTCGACCTCTCGGGTCTCACGCAAGGGACGAGCAGTGCGCGTGCCGTGCTGAATTCGCGGATGCTCGTCGAGGAGTTCATTTCCCGCAACAACCTGCTGCCGGTGTTGTTCGCCGAGGATTGGGATGCCAGCTCGGGTCGCTGGACAACCGATCCCGACAAGACGCCGACGCGATGGCTTGGCGCGAAGGAATTCCTCGAGGACGTGCTCAGCATCGAGGAAGACGCCACCACCGGCGTCATCACGCTGACGGTTGAGTGGGACGATCCTCGAGTCGCGGCTTCCTGGGCGAACGGGCTCGTCGCGCTTGCGAACCAGATCGTCCGCAGCCGCGACTTGCGCGATGCCGAGAAGAGCGTGGAGTACCTCAAAACTGAAATCCTGAGGACCAACATCGTCGGCCTGCAGCAGGTTCTCTACAGCCTCGTCGAAACCGAGATGCAGACCATCATGCTCGCCAAGGTAAGAAGCGATTACGCTTTCTCGGTCGTTGACCCGGCCGTCGTGCCGGATCTGCGGTCCTTTCCACATCGCACGCTGCTCGTCGCGATCGGAACGGTGATTGGCGGCTTCATCGCCCTTCTTGTCGTCCTCGTCAGGCTCATGATCCGCATGGAGCAGGAAGGGCGGCAACGCACCGAATGACGGCTGCGGATCACGGCGCACTGCCGCCGGCGTTCCTCATCATCGGCGCGCCGAAATGCGGCACGACGGCGCTCGCGGAAGCCGCGGCCGCACATCCAGACGTACTGTTGTCGCGTCCGAAGGAGCCGCATTTCTTTGATGCCGGATTCGAAAAAGGACTGCGAGCCTACCTGCAGGACCATTTCACGGGATTACCGACGCGGAGCGTGCTTTGTGAGGCGACGCCGAGCTACCTGGCGCTGCCCTGGGTGCCGCGTCGCATCGCGGAGACGCTGCCACATGCGCGCTTCGTGGCGATCCTGCGGCATCCTGTCGAGCGTGCCTATTCATCCTGGTGGATGTTTCACGCCCGCGGTATGGACGGTCTCTCGTTCGAGGAGGCGATCGCCGCGAACGAGCGGCGTCTCGCGCTGGCGCCGATCATCGACGATGACTCGTCGCGCCGGGCCTGGGCGCTTCACGTTGACGCCCTCGCACGCGGCGACGCGCTTCGCATTCGTACCTATCTGGACAGCGGCTATTACGCGCGACAGTTGCGCCGCTTCCTTGAGTTATTCCCGCGGGACCGGCTGCTTGTCGTGTTCAGCGACGACCTGCGCCGGGACGGCGCCGCCACGATGAGGCAGGTATGGAGGCACATCGGCGTGGCAGAAGGCGCCCCGGTATCAGAGGTCGGATCGGCCAATGAGGCGGTGGGACACGGGGCCATGAGACTCCTCAGACTGGCGCAATCGACGGGTTTGATGCGACTGCGCCACTTACTGCCCGAGAGCTTGCGGGCGAGCCTCAAGCGCCGCCTGTCGGCCCGTGGAGGCCTTCCGTCGATGGAGCAGGCGACTCGCGCCCGGCTTGTCGAGCATTTTTCTCCTCATGTGTGTGAACTGGAGGAACTTCTCGCGGTCGATTTGTCTGCATGGAAACGCTAGGCGTAGACTCCGTGGCGCCTCGGCAGGAAGGAAAGCATGGAATGCAACGATCCGACGTAAAGCGCGGAGTGAAGTCCTCGCGCAACCGCTTTGCGAGCCACGTGCTCGGCTGGCCGCGCCAGACCAAGCGCCTGCTGATGTTGCTCGCAGACGTCGTCGTCGTCCCGGCTGCGCTCTGGACCGCATTCGCCCTCAAGTTCGATTCGCTCTCGATGGGATTCAACCAGAGTTTCCTGTTCTACGTTGGCGTCGCGGCGACCGGGACGCTGATCTTCGCCGGCAGCGGGCTGTATCGTGCCGTCGTCCGCTTCATCGGTCCGCGCGTACTGATCTCGATTCTCGCCGGTGTCACCGGCTCGGCAGTCATGCTGTGGTTCCTCAGCGTGACGCTGCCATTCATCGAGGCGATTCCGGCCTCAGTGGTCGCGATCTACTGGCTGATTGCACTCTGCTGGGTGACCGCGACGCGGGTGTTCGCCCGCTGGCTGCTGACGCCGTTCGACATCGACGGAACCCGCGTCGTGATTTACGGCGCGGGGGACGCCGGCGTCAGGCTTGCGATGGCGCTCGCCCCGGGGCGGCAGTTCGTACTGCTCGCACACGTCGACGAGAAACAGGCGCTGCAAGGCACGCTGCTGAACGGCGTTCCGGTCATTCCGCCCGGCGAGCTCGCTGAGTTCACCGCCCACTATCGGGTCGACCGGATCCTGCTCGCGGTGCCCTCGGCGTCACGGCGCCGCAAGGCGGAGATCCTGCGGCGGCTCGAGCCGCTCAATGTCCACGTGCAGTCGGTGCCGGACCTCGGTGACGTCCTCAACGGCAGCTCCCGCGTCGACGACCTGCGCGACATCGCGATCGAGGATCTGCTGGGACGCGACCCGATCCTGCCTAACCGCGCGCTGCTCGACGCCTCGATCCGCGGCAAGTCCGTGATGGTTTCCGGCGCCGGCGGATCGATCGGCTCGGAACTCTGCCGCCAGATCGTCCTGCTCGACCCCAAGCAGTTGATTCTTTTCGAGAATTCCGAGTTCGCACTCTACAACATCGACCGCGAACTGCACGCGATCGTCGAGAGCCGGAAGCTGGATGTGAAGATTCACGCCGTGCTAGGCAATGCGCATCACAAGTACCGCGTACGCGACGTGATGCAGGCGTTCCAGGTGCAGACGGTCTATCACGCCGCTGCGTACAAGCACGTGCCGATCGTGGAACAGAACCTGGTCGAAGGCGTGCACAACAATGTGTTCAGTACCTGGCACGCGGCGGAGGCCGCGCTCGAGGTCGGTGTCGAGACCTTCGTGCTGGTCTCGACCGACAAGGCGGTCAATCCGACGAACGTGATGGGTGCGACGAAGCGCCTGTCGGAAATTGTGCTCCAGGCGCTCCAGACCCAGACGACGCGCACGCGCTTCTGCATCGTGCGATTCGGAAACGTGCTGGGCTCATCGGGCTCGGTGGTGCCACTGTTCCAGGAACAGATCCGGCGCGGCGGGCCGGTGACCGTCACGCACCGGGACGTGCGGCGTTATTTCATGACGATTCCGGAAGCGGCGCAGCTCGTACTGCAGGCGGGCTCCATGGGCACGGGGGGCGACGTATTCGTTCTCGACATGGGTCAGGCCGTAGAGATCGACGAGCTCGCGCGGCGAATGATCAAGCTGACCGGCCTCACGGTGCGCGACACGTCCAACCCCGATGGCGACATCGAGATCGAGTACTCGGGCCTCCGGCCCGGCGAAAAGCTTTTCGAGGAGCTCCTCATCGGCAGCAACGTGACCGGCACCGAGCACGCGATGATCATGCGGGCGATCGAGCCGTCACCGACCTGGGAGGAGACGCGTGAACTCCTCTCGGAGCTCGCGATCGCGGTGAACCGCATCGATTGCCGGCATGCGATGAGGGTTCTCGAAAAGGCGGTCAGGGAATACCGCAGCTCTCCGGTCATTCACGACCTGGTATTCGGCCAGCGTCGCCCGGCGCTAGACACCCCGCAGCAACCCGACCCCAAGGTCACGGTCCTGACCGCGCACCGCGCGCAGAAGCTCCCGCCCGGCGAGGCCCAAGGTCCCGCCTGAGACTTGTCTCACGGTGGGTGCGGCTGGCGCTTTACCATAGCGCCACTATTGGGTAGTCTGCGCGTCGCTTTTCCGAAGAAAATCAGGGATATATCTTGCGGATTACCATCTTTGGCGGAGGTTACGTCGGGTTGGTCACCGGCGCCTGCCTGGCGGATGCCGGAAACGATGTGGTCTGCGTCGACATCGATGCGGCCAGGATCGCTCGACTGAACGCCGGAGAGGTGCCGATCCACGAACCGGGGCTCGACGAGCTGATCGCGCTGAACCGGGGCAAGGGCCGGCTCTCGTTCACGACGGACGCCAAGGCCGCCGTCGCCCACGGCCTGTTCCAGATCATCGCGGTCGGCACACCGCCGGAAGAGGACGGCTCGGCGGACCTGCGCCACGTGCTCGCCGTCGCGCGCACGATCGGCGAGCACATGGACGAGTACAAGATCGTCATCACGAAGTCGACGGTGCCGGTCGGCACGTCGGACAAGGTCAAAGCGACGGTCGGCGCCACCCTGATCGCGCGCGGTGCGAGCGTGGACTTCGACGTCGTGTCGAACCCGGAATTCCTGAAGGAGGGCGCGGCGATCGCGGACTTCATGAAGCCGGATCGCGTCGTCGTCGGCACGGACAACCCGCGCACGGCGGAACTCCTGAAGGTGCTCTATGATCCCTTCACGCGCAACCACCAGCGCATGATCATCATGGACCTGCGCTCCGCCGAGCTCACGAAGTACGCGGCGAACGCCATGCTTGCGACGAAGATCAGCTTCATGAATGAGCTTGCGAATATCGCCGAGCGGCTCGGCGCCGACATCGAGATGATCCGCACGGGCATCGGCTCGGATCCGCGCATCGGCTACTCGTTCATCTACCCGGGCGCAGGCTATGGTGGCTCCTGCTTTCCGAAGGACGTCAAGGCGCTGCAGCGCTCGGCGCGCGACGCCGGCTTTGACGCGCGCGTGCTCGGAGCCGTCGAATCCGTCAACGAGCGCCAGAAGCACGTCCTGTTCGAGAAGATCTCGCGCTTCTTCGGTGGCAAGGTCGCGGGGCGCACGATCGCGGTCTGGGGGCTGGCATTCAAGCCGAACACCGACGACCTGCGCGAAGCGCCGGCGCGCGTGCTGATGGAAGCACTCTGGAAGGCCGGCGCGAAAGTGCGCGCATACGATCCGGTCGCCATGCCCGAGGCGCGGCGGATCTATGGCGTGCGGCCCGATTTCGCGCTTTGCGCGAGTGCGGCGGAAGCGCTCGACGGCGCGGACGCGCTCGCCATCTGCACCGAGTGGCAGGAATTCAGGAGCCCGGACTTCGGGCGCTTCAAGACCGCGCTGAAGCAGCCGGTCGTTTTCGACGGTCGAAACCTTTACGAGCCGTCCCTGATGGCGCGGCAGGGAATCCGCTATTTCGCAATCGGCAGGGGAGAACGTTTGAGTGACTGACCTGACCCAGCACATGTCGCAGCTCCAGCGCCTCGAGGCGGAGAGCATCTTCATCATCCGCGAGGTGGCGGCCGAGTTCGACAATCCGGTCATGCTGTACTCAATCGGCAAGGACAGTTCGGTGCTGTTGCACCTGGCCCGCAAGGCATTTCATCCGGGAAAGCTGCCGTTCCCCCTGATGCACATCGACACGACCTGGAAATTCCGGGAGATGATCGAGTTCCGCGATCGCATGGCGCGCGAGCTCGGCTTCGACCTGATCGTCCATACGAACGTCGAGGCGGCAAAGGCGGGCGTGACGCCATTCACCCATGGTTCCCGCTATACCGACGTCATGAAGACGGAGGCGCTCAAGGCCGCGCTCTCCAAGCACAAGTTCGACGCCGCATTCGGCGGAGCGCGCCGCGACGAGGAGAAGTCCCGCGCCAAGGAGCGCGTGTTCTCGTTCCGCGACAACCAGCATCGCTGGGACCCGAAGAACCAGCGACCCGAGCTGTGGAGCATCTACAACGGCCGCATCCGCAACGGCGAAAGCATCCGCGTCTTCCCGCTCTCGAACTGGACCGAGCTCGACGTCTGGCTCTATGTCCACATCGAGAAGATTCCCGTGGTGCCGCTCTACTTCGCGAAGAAGCGACCGGTCGTCGACCGTGACGGGATGCTGATCATGGTGGATGACGACCGCATGCCGCTGAAGGACGGCGAGAAGCCGCGCATGGAGACCGTGCGGTTCCGCAGCCTCGGCTGCTATCCGCTCTCCGGCGCGTTGCTGTCGCAAGCCGCGGACCTCACCACCGTGATCGAAGAGATGCTCGTGACGCGAACCTCCGAGCGCCAGAGCCGCGCAATAGACTTCGACCAGGCCGCTGCGATGGAGAAGCGCAAGCGCGAGG
>DAIRVV010000051.1:0-13006 GCA_036802645.1 Steroidobacteraceae bacterium | reverse complement strand
GAGCGTCGCCTTGAGCCTTTGCCCCGCGCCGCTTCGCCTGAGCCACATCGCGGAGTAGTCGACGAGCGCCGCCTCGTGAAACGCGACGTGCAGCCCGCTCGCCGTGCGGATCGTCATCGGCGTGTGGGCCTGGCCGACTTCGGCGAGCGGCGTCTTCTGGTAGAGGTATTCGTAGCGGTTCCAGTCGCCGGCCGGGATCCACCAGGCGGTCGCGGGCTCGGCGACCGTGAATTCAGTCAGCTCGTCGACGATTGCCACCTCGGCGAGCGCCGCCTGCTCCGGAAACTCATAGCGGAACCCGACGCCGTCGTCATGGGCTCGGAAGACGACGTCGAGGCGCCGCGCCGGCGGCAATTTCTCGACGAGGCGGACTCGGAGCTCGTTGTAGCGGTCGCGGACGAATCGCCGCTCGCCCCAGGGCTGTTCCCACGTCTCGTCCGCGCTTCGTTGTTCCTTGCCCGCGAGGCGGAAGCCGCGCTCGAGCTTTGGCGCATCCGCCAGGATGAAGCCGAGCCGCGACTCTGCAATCAAGACCTTACCGCGGCAGGTGATCGAATAGCCCGGCCGGCCCTCCGGTTCGATCGTGACCTCGATCGTGAGCTCGCCATTAGGCGAGTCGAGCGTCGCGACCACCTCCGCGCGCGCGGGGCAGGCAACGGGCGCGAGGAGCGCCGAGAGGAAAACTGCGGGCGCGATTTTCATGGCAATACCGGAGGCTAGCAGGTAGCCACAAACCGGCAGGCGGCTGCAAACGTTTTCATACTTTGCAATCGTATACATTCATTGCGGGCGGCGGCGGGCGCCCACTAGGATCGACGCGTCTAACGGGCTCGGCGGCATTCGCTTACGGGGGACGCAAATCATGGAATTCAAGGGACTTTCACGGAATCTCCTGCGCATGGCGATCGCCGCCGCGCTGCCCGCGACCACCGCCATGCCGGCACTGGCGCAGACGCAGCCACAACCACCGCCTCAACAGCTCGAGGGCGTCACCGTCACGGGCATCCGGGTCGGCATCGAAAACGCGATCCAGACCAAGCGCCAGGCGACCAGCATCGTCGAGGCGGTCTCCGCCGAGGACATCGGCAAGCTCCCCGACACCAGCATCGCCGAATCCATCTCGCGGCTGCCGGGCCTGACGTCGCAGCGTGCGGAGGGTCGAGCATCAGCCATCAGTTTGCGCGGCACCGATCCCGGATTCACGACCGCGCTCCTGAACGGACGCGAGCAGGTCACGACCGGTGACAACCGCAGCGTCGAGTTCGACCAGTATCCTTCCGAGCTCCTGAGCTCTGTCGTCGTCTACAAGACACCGGATTCTCAGCTCGCGGCCCAGGGCCTCGCGGGCACGATTGATCTCCGCACGGTGCGGCCATTGCAGTACGCCGGCGACGCGATGGTGCTGAACATTCGCGGCGAGCAGAACTCGAACGACGACCTCGGCGCGAACCTGGACGACAACGGGTACCGAGCGAGCTTCTCGTTCATCGACCAGTTCATGGATGGCCGCTTCGGCATCGCCTTCGGCTATGCGCACCTCGACTCGCCGCTGGCGACGCGGGGTTTCGGGACCTACGAGCCCTTGAACCCGTCAGAGACCGGCGGCGACCTCCTATTTGACTGCCCTGGCGGAAATGTGGATGCCTGCCAGAACAATCCGGGCATTGCGCCGGGCAACATCGCGACTAACGGCATGAAAGTTCGGGCCGACATGGGCTCGACCGTCCGCGACGGTTTCATGACGACGTTGCAATTCGAGCCGGGCGAGAGTTTCTCGTCGACCGTCGACTTGTACTACTCGACGATGGAGCAGACTGACAACGCGCGCAGTCTCGAGGTGAACCTTGGCGGCTATCCGGCGCCTTGCTGCGTGCCTGGCCCATTCCCGGACGGCACCGTTTTTGGCTACTCCGACACGACGATCGAAGGCGGCATGGCCGTTGCCGGTACGCTGAACATCGTCGTGCCGCTCGTGCGCAACTTCCTGTTCACGACCAAAGACGAGATCATGGCGGGAGGCTGGCGCAACGAATTCCATTTGAGCGACATCTGGTCGCTGGTGGCGGACATCAGCTATTCGAAAGCAGAGCGCGACCAGCTCCAGCCGGAGATCAACGCACAGCTTGGGCCGGGGCTCGTGGGGGACACAGGAACGTTCCAGCTCCGCGGCAACAATTCCATGCCGTCGCTGTCATTCCTGCTCGACTACACGGATCCGGCCCAGGTGCTGGTGGGGCCGACCATCTATGGATCTGGCTACACGAAGAAGCCGCATATCGAAGACGAATTGACGTCCTTCCGGCTGGACGCGTTGCGGAATGCCGACATGGGCTGGTTCGTGGGCACGGCTTTCGGGGTCAACTACAGCGATCGCACGAAGGACAAGTCCTCGCCGGAATCCAACCTCAGCACCATTGACGGTCTCGCCTACCAGATTGCCGACGAATTTTTGTTGAACCCGACCGACCTCGGCTATGCGGACGCCGGTGAAGCGCTCGCGCTCAATGTCCCTGGCGTGCTCGGCGAGTACTTCAACCCGATCGTTTACGGCGATCCGACGACGTTGACATATCTCGCCGGCAAGTTCTGGGGAGTGAAAGAGGAGACCTGGACGGCCTACGTGCGCGGCGACCTCAGCCACGACATCTCCGACACCGTCACGTTGACGGGCAACGTCGGCTTGCAAATCATCGGCACGGACCAGAGCTCGACTTCCTTCTTCATCGCAAATGGGGGGCAGAGTGTCCTGCCCAACGAGGACGGGAAGTCCTACGAAGACGTCCTGCCGCAGCTCAATTTCGCCTTCCTGCTGCAGAATGACCAGGCGGTGCGTATCGGCCTGGCACGGGAAATGGCCCGGCCGCGCATGGACGAGCTGAAGGCCACCGAAGAGAGCGGGTACGATTTCAACACTGGCCTTCCGAGCGGCAGCGGCGGTAACGCACAGCTCGACCCCTGGCGCGCCAATGCTTTCGACGTCTCCTACGAGAAATACTTCGGGCAGCGCAGCGGTTACGTGTCAGTCGCGGGATTCTACAAGGACCTCGAGACTTACATTTTTCGGCAGACCGATCCGAATCACGACTACTCGAACCTGCTGGCCGCGACACCGCCTGAGCTCTTCCCGGACGGCATAACGCCACAGACGACGGGAGACTTCACGCGCCCGGAGAATGGCAGCGGTGGCTACTTGTGGGGTCTCGAATTCACAGCCTCTGTGCCATTCGACATGTGGTCGGATGCGCTGGAAGGCTTCGGCGCCATCCTGAGCTACTCGTTCACCGAGAGCGACATCACGATCCCGGGCGCCATCAGCTCGGTGCCGGACGAGAACATCCCGCTGCCAGGCCTCTCCGAGGATGTATGGAACGCGACGTTGTACTACGAGAAATACGGCTTCGGCGCCCGCGTCGCGACGCGCTACCGCTCCGAGTACATCGGCGAGGTGACGAACTTCGCGAACGAGCGCGGGCTGCGCTACGTGGACGCCGACATGATCACCGACGCGCAGCTCAGCTATACCTTCGGTGACGGAGTGCTCGAAGGATTGCAGCTTCTGGCGCAGGTCAACAACCTGACCAACGAGCCCTACATCGCCTATTCGGTGAACAAGTCCCGGCTGATTGACTACCAGGAGTACGGCAGGCAGTACCTGCTCGGGGCGAACTACCGCTTCTGATCGCGGGGCGAGCCGAGCAGGAACTCGAGCGGCACTCCGACGCGCGTCCGCCAGGCGCGCTCGGAGTGCTCGGCGCCCGGGTACTTCCGCGTCAGGAAGTCCGTGCCTTCGCGCCAGCCTGCGGCGCGCAGCAACGCATCCGCGCGCCGCTGATACGACTCGTAGCTGGCGTCCAGGGTCGCGGTTCCGAAGTCGAAATAGATGCGATTCACGCCGCGTTCCGGCAGGTGACGGGCGAGGTAGTCGATCAGGATCCCGTCGCCGATCGGCCAGTGGATGGACACGCAGCCCGCGCCGCCGAAGACGTCCGGATACTCCGTGACCGCATACAGCGAGATGAACGCTCCCATGCTCGAGCCCATCATGAAGGTGTCGTCGCGGCCCGGCAGCGTGCGGTAGCTCGAGTCGATGAAGGGCTTCAGCTCTTCGACGAGGAAGCGAAGGTAGGCATCGGAGGCGATGTTCGACTTTCGCATCCACGTGAGTCCCGGCCAGTCGTCGGGCAGTTCCGATTCGCTGACCGCTTTCGCCGGCATGTACTCCTCGAATCGCTTCGGCGTGTTCCAGACGCCGACGATGATCGCCTCGCGGACCTTGCCCTCGGCAGCGAGCCGCGTCATCGCCTCGTCCATGCCCCAGTCGACGCCGATGTAGGAGAGGGCGGGATCGAAGAGATTCTGGCCGTCGTGCATGTAGAGCACGGGAAAGCGCTGTGACGGATCCTTCCCGTAACCGGGCGGCAGCCAGACGTCGACGCGCCTTGCGTCCACGAACTTCGAGGGCACGCTTTCGTGCGTGCGCAGGGTGCCGGTGACGCCCGGCGGCACCGGCGGAGCGCCGCTGAGCTCGAAAATCGCGGCGCTTCGTGGCGGCAGCATGAGCCCGGCATCGAGGGCGAACTTCTTTTCGCCCAAAACATCGTGCGCGCTTGTGTTTCCGCGGATGGACTCCGCGAAGCGCGTGAGTTCCACGCGGCGCTCAGCGTCGTTCTTGTTGAGCGCGACCATGATTGTCTGGCGATTGTCCTGGCGGAAATAGACATACACTCCGTCCTGCGGCACGTATTGAGTGAGCGCGCCGCCGTGGATCGCGCCGGCGCCCTTGCGCCAGTTGAGCAGGCGGCGCGTGAAGTCCTGCGCGGCCTTCTGATCGGGCGTCAGGCCGTCGCCTTTGAAGGCGTTTGTCGCATCCCCGGCCCATCCGCCCGGGAAATCCCTGCGGAGGATCCCGTCCGCCTTGGGCAGGGGATTCGTCATCAGGATTTCCGAGCCATAGAAGAATTGCGGCGTGCCGCGGGTCGTCGCGAAGAGGACCATCGCCATCCGGTAGAGATCCAGCCGTTCGCCGAGCTGCGTATAGAGACGGCTCATGTCGTGGTTGTCGGGGAAGACCACGAGGCGCATCGGGTCCGCGTACAGGAAGTCGCGGGTGAGCGATTCGTAGATGCGCAGGAGTCCTGTTTCGTGTTCCTCCGGCTCGAGCAGGCCGCGAATGACGGCGTTCTGCAATGGGAAATCCATCAAGGCAGCCGGAGGCAGTTCGGCGCCGGGTGCGCCCTGCGGCGGTTTTGACTGCCAGCGCGAGACGATCGCGGGATCGAGGTTCCACTCCTCGCCGACGACAGTCAACGCGGGATATTCCTCGAGCACGCGGGCGTACCAGTGCCCGAGGAATTCGCGGTCCGAATAAGAAAGTGTGTCCACTCTGATGCCCGAAAGGCCCGCGTACTCGATCCACCAGATCGTGTTCTGGATGAGATAGGTCACGAGCAGCGGATGACGCTGGTTGAGATCCGGCATCGTCGGCACGAACCATCCGTCGGTGAATGCGTCGCGGTCCGCGCGCGCGAAGTGCGGGTCCTGGAGCGTTTCACGCCGGTGCGTGGTGGCGGCGAATGTCCCACCGTGATTGATCCAGTCCGGATCGGGCAGGTCCTTCATCCACCAGTGCTCCGAGCCGCAGTGGTTGAGGATCACGTCCATGATCAGGCCGATGCCCTTGCTGCGGGCTTCCATGCCGAGCCTGCGGTAGAGCGCGTTGTCGCCGAGGCGGTCGTCGATCCGGTAGAAGTCGGTGATCGCGTAGCCGTGGTAGGACACGCGCGGCTGATCGTTCTGCTGCACCGGGTTGAGCCAAAGCTGTGTGAATCCCATCGATGCGATGTAGTCGAGCCGGGATCGCAGGCCCTCGAGGTCGCCGCCGTGCCGGCCGTCGGGATCTGTGCGCTTGGAGCGCTCGCGATAGCCGGGCACGCTGTCATTTCCGGGATTGCCGTTCGCGAACCGGTCCGGCGTCACGAGATAAATGGTGTCCGCGGGTCCGAATCCCTTGCGCTCCGCGGAACCGGCCTCGCGTGCATTCAATTCATACGCGTGCTGCAGGACGGTCTTTGCGCCGCGCTTGAAACCGATGTCGAGCGTGCCGGGACTCGCGCCGTCGCTGATCGCGAGATCGACGAACAGGTAGTTCGGGTTCGACGTGCGCGTGACACGCGCGATCTTGGCCCTCGGATCCTGGATCGCCGGCTCGAGTGCGGCGATGTCCTCGCCATGCACGAGAAGCTGCAGCCGGCTGTTCTTCATACCGACCCACCAGGACGTGGGTTCCACGCGCTCGATGCGCTGCGGGGCCGCGAGCGCGGCCGCTGACAGCAGACACAGCACGACCGACAGGAGCCAACGGCGCATGCCTATTCTCAAGCGCCGGGCAGGCTCGCGAAGAATGCGCTATTTGCCGGCACGGTGACGCCGCCGCGCCCGACGGCGCAAGGCTCAAAGCCGTGGCCTGCGAGCGGCTCGATTTTTCCGGGCACCGGCAATCGGATTTCACCCGCCCGCCCATTGAAGTTGAAACAGGCGAGCACCGACAAACCGTCCCGCTCGCGAAGGAAGCAAAGCGTGCCGGGCGGCGAGTCGAAGAGCCGCACGCTGCCGCTGCGAATGGCCGGCATGCCACGCCGCCAGCGCACGAAGGTGCGGAAGGCGCTGAGCACGGATTCCGTCGTTGCGTCCTGGCGGCTGACGGTGATTGCGCGGTGTTCTGCCGGGATCGGAAGCCACGGCCGCCCGCTTGTGAAGCCGCACTCCGTCTCCCAATCATTCCAGGGCATCGGCGTCCTGCATCCGTCCCTTCCCTTGAACGACGGCCAGAACGCGAGGCCATACGGGTCCTGCAGCAACGCGTCAGGCAGTTCCGCCTGGGGCAGGCCGAGCTCCTCGCCCTGGTAGACGCAGGCGCTGCCGCGCAGCGAAAGCAGGAGCGCATTGAAGAGTTTTGCCCTGGTCGCGATTTCCTTGCCATCCGACCAGCGCGAGGCGACGCGCGCCACGTCGTGGTTGCCGATCGCCCAGCACGGCCAGCAATCCTGACAGCGCGCCACGAGCGTCTCGACGGATTGCCGGATATGGTCGGTCGAGAATTCGTCGACCAGCAGCTCGAAGTTGTACGCCATGTGCAGGCGCTTTGCGCCCGACGTGTACTGGACGATCGTCTCGACCGCATCCTCCGCGGACACCTCGCCGAGCGCGACCGCGGGCGCGTACTTGTCCATCAGCCGCCGCAGCGCTTCCAGGAATGCGTGATTCTGCGGCTGCGTGTTGTCGTAGAGGTGGACCTGATATGCGTAGGGATTGTCCGTGCGGAAACCGCGGCCCTTGCGCTCCGCCATCGGCTTCGACGGGTTGTCCCGCAGGAGCGGATCGTGGAAGCAGAAGTTGATCGCGTCGAGCCGGAACCCGTCGACTCCACGCGCGAGCCAGAACTCCGCTTCCTCCAGCATCTGCGCGGCGACGGCGGGATTGTGGTAGTTGAGGTCCGGCTGGCTGACCAGGAAATTGTGCAGGTAGTACTGGCCGCGGCGCGGCTCCCACTGCCAGGCCGAGCCGCCGAAGATCGAGAGCCAGTTATTGGGCGGCGTTCCATCCGGCTTCGGATCGGCCCACACATACCAGTCTGATTTCTCGTTGTCACGCCCCTGCCGGCTCGCCTGGAACCAGGCGTGCTCATCGGACGTGTGATTCAGCACCTGGTCGATGATGATGCGAAGGCCGCGCGCGTGCGCCGCCTCGATCAGACGGTCAAAATCCTCGAGCGTCCCGAACAGCGGGTCCACCTGGCGGTAGGCGCTGACGTCGTACCCGAAATCTTTCATCGGCGACTTGAAGAATGGCGAAAGCCAGATCGCATCGACGCCGAGCCCGGCGACGTAGTCGAGTTTCGAGATCACGCCGGGGAGATCGCCGATGCCGTTGCCGGTGGTGTCGGCGAAGCTGCGTGGATACACCTGGTAGATGACGGCGCCGCGCCACCAGTCCAGGTCGACGGCGGAAAGCGGCGCCGCGGATGGCGACGGCAGAGACTCGCTCCGCTCCTCTGTCTGCAGCATGTTCAATTCTTTTCGATTGGCCGCGGCCCGGTCGACTGAATACGATTGCATCCGATTGTGCGGGCCGGGGCACGGCCCGAGACTGCAAAAACGGGGGGAGGATGCGCGAAAAGCCGGCACTGCGCTTCTGGCAGATCTGGAACATGTGTTTCGGATTCCTCGGCATCCAGTTCGGCTTCGCGCTGCAGAACGCAAACGTCAGCCGGATCTTCCAGTCGCTCGGCGCCTCGATCGACGACCTTCCCGTGCTATGGCTCGCGGCGCCCGTGACCGGGCTCCTCGTCCAGCCGGTCATCGGCTACATGAGCGATCGCACCTGGGGCCGTCTCGGGCGTCGCAGGCCGTACTTTCTTTACGGCGCGATCCTCTCGACGTTGGCGTTGTTCGTGATGCCGAACAGCCCCTGGCTCTGGGTCGCGGCGGGGACCCTGTGGATTCTCGATGCGTCCATCAACATCACGATGGAGCCGTTCCGCGCGCTCGTCGGCGACATGCTGCCGAACCGCCAGCGTGCATTCGGATTCGCGCTGCAGAGCCTTTTCATCGGCGTCGGCGCCGTCATCGCCTCGGCATTGCCGTGGCTCCTCACCAACTGGGCCGGCGTCAGCAACGTGGCGGCGGAGGGCGAACTTCCGGATTCGGTCAAGTGGGCGTTCTACCTCGGCGCCATCGCATTCATCATCGCGGTGACCTGGACGGTCGCCAGGACGCGCGAGTACTCGCCGGAGGAGCTCGCCGGGTTCAGCGAATCACATGCCGACGGTAAGTCACAGCAACCGGTCGACGACCGCAGCGCCCGCCAGTTTCGCGCATCGGGGACGGCGTGGCTGCTGGCCGGCAGCTTCTTCAGCGTCGCGGTCGCGGTGTTCGGCTGGGATCGCCAGCTCCACGTCCTCGGCATCGGCGGTGCGGCTTTCGGCCTGCTGCAGCTCGTCGCCGCCTGGCTGAAGTCCTGGGGACGGACTGCGGATGCGCTCTATTGCATCATGAACGACCTGTTTCACATGCCGCGCGCGATGCGCCAGCTCGCGCTCGTGCAGTTCCTCTCGTGGTTCGGCCTCTTTGCGATGTGGATCTACACGACCTCCGCGGTCACGAGCCGCCACTACGGCACGACGGATACGGCTTCTGAAGCCTTTAACGAGGGCGCAAACTGGGTTGGCGTGCTGTTTGCCGCCTACAACGGCTTCGCGGCATTCGCAGCCATCCTCATTCCATTCGTCGCGTCGAAGATCGGGCGAAGACGAGCACACCTCGTCAACCTGTCGCTCGGCGGGGCCGGCCTGATCTCATTCCTGTTCATCGACGACCCGCGCATGCTGCTCGTCGCGATGGCCGGGATCGGGATCGCCTGGGCCTCGATCCTGTCGCTGCCCTACGCGATGCTTTCGGGCGCAGTGCCAGCCGCGAAGATGGGCATTTACATGGGCATCTTCAATTTCTTCATCGTCATCCCGCAGATCATGGCGGCGAGCGTCCTCGGAGTGCTCGTGCGCGTGCTGTTCGACGGCGAGAGCATCTATGCACTCGCGGCCGGTGGCGTGCTGATGATCCTTGCCGGGCTCGCGACGCTGCGAGTCGATGACTAGGAGCGCGCGCCGCAGGAGGCGCGCACGACGAGCTGGGGCGCAATCAGCGCCGGCTCCACCGGCTTGCCGTCGATCAGGCTGATGAGATTCTCGACGAGCAGCTCACCGGCGAGGCGAGTGTCCTGACGGACGGTGGTGAGCGGCGGATTGAAATCGGCGGCCGAGCCGATGTCGTCGAAGCCGACCACGGCGACGTCCTGCGGCACCGAAACGCCGCGGTCCTGGAGCGCGTGGATCACGCCCATCGCGATCAGATCGCTGGCGGCGAACACGGCATCGAAGGGAATTCCGGAATCGAGCAGCGCTGACCCTGAGCGATAGCCATCGGCCTCGAGGCTTTGCGCCTCGGAATGCAGCCGCGGGTCGGGCCCGAGGCCGGCGGCGGAGAGCACTTCGACAAAGCCGCGGTGACGCAGCTGGAATTCCGGCGAGCCGGCGGAGGATCCGCCGACGAACGCAATGCGCCGCCGGCCCCGTTTCACGAGATGGTCAGTCGCAAGCCGCGCACCCTCTGCGTTGTCGCAACAAAGGTAGTGTCCCGGCAGTTTCTCGACGACAGGGCCCCAGATCACGAAATGCGAGTCGGTTTCCTCGAGGTGGCGCAACCGCTCCGCATACTTCAGGTAGTCGCCGTAGCCGAGCAGGATCATCCCGTCCGCGCGGTTCGAGAGCTCGTAGTCCGTGTGCCAGTCCTCGGAGAGCTGCTGGAAGGACATCAGGAGGTCGAAGCTGCGCCTTGCCGCCGCGCGCGCGATATGGCCGAGCATCGAGAGGAAGAACGGGTTGATCTGGGCCTCGTCCGGGGATTCCTCGAATAGCAGGAGCGCGAGCGTCCGGCTGCGGCGAGTGCGAAGTCCCGCGGCATTGCGGTCCGTGCGGTAATGCATCTCGCGCGCGATTTCCTGGATGCGCGCCCGAGTCTCGGGCTTGACGAGCGGGCTGTCGCGAAGAGCGCGCGATACCGTGGCCTGCGAGACCTGGGCGAGCTGTGCAACTTCGAGCGATGTGCGCTTGGGCGTCTTCATGCCGAAGGCGCGGGCGCCCGTGCAACGGGATGTCGCGAGCGCATCCAGAAATAGACAGGCAGGCCGGCGAGTGCGAGCGCAAGCGCCCACAGCAGCGGCTCCTTTCCGACACCGACAAACGCGAAAACCGAAAACGCGATGCCGCCGATTCCGGCGACCCAGAGTCCAGGCGGCAACCCGCCGGGAACACCGCGCCACAGCATGAAGAGAGCCAGCGCGCAGCAGAGGTACAGCGGGAGGTTCGCCGCCGTCACGACGATCGACAGGAATGTGAATCCCGCGACCAGGGAATCGCTGTAATTCATCAGCGCGATGAAGGTGGCTAGCGCTCCCGTGACGATGAGCGCCACCCAGGGCGCTCCGAAGCGGTTGGTATGGGCCATCACCTCCGGCATGAGCTTCTTGATCGCGAGCGTGCGGGCGAGCTCGCCGACGAGGAGTGTCCAGCCATTCAGGCAGCCGAGGCCGCTGATGACGACGAAGAGCGCGAGCCAGCGCCCGTTTCCGGCGCCGAGCAGGCTGTCGAGGATCGTGACGAAGGGCGCATCCGATGCCGCAAGCGTTGCCTGCGGTACCAGCAACATTCCGATGGCGACGATCGAGACGTAGACGATCGCGACGAACAGCGTGCCGATCAGCGTGGCGCGCGGAATCGTGCGCTCCGGGTCGCGGGCGCGGCCCGCGGCGACGGTCGCCGACTCGAAGCCGAGCATGGCGTAGAGCGCGATCGTCGCGGCAGCCATGGAAGGCTGCAGCCCTATCGGCGGTGTCGTGGGCAGGTTTGCGGTGTAGGCCGCGGGCTGCATGATGATCGCCGCGCTGCCGAGGACCATGACCAGCACGAGCGGAACGACCTTGAGGAGCGAAGTGATGACCTGCACGCGCCCCCCGCTCTTGACTCCGAGCAGATTGACGCCGACGAACAGCCACATGAACACAACCGTCAGGATAGGAGGCGGAATCACGGTTGAAGTTGGAAAGGCGGAGATGAAATAGCCGACGACCGCGACGGAAAGCGCGGAATTGGTGACGACCGTCGAGATCCAGTAGCACCACATTGCGGCGAATGCGACCGGCTCGCCGAGGGTCGAGCGGACGTAATCGAAGGGCCCATCGGCTTGCGGCAGCTTGCGAGAGAGAACCGCAAAAGTGATCGCGAGGCAGGCGCAGCCCAGGATGACCGCCACCCAGCCGGTCAGGGCATTGAGGCCGTAAGGCGCAAGCGCCGCCGGCTGCATGAATATGCCCATGCCGATCATGTTGCCGACCACGAGCGCCGTGCACATCGTGAGGCCAAGCTCGCGCGTGTTCATCGGGCGCCCCCCTGGTGGATCAAAAGCCCTTGCTTGATGACGCCGGCCACGTTCCGCATGCGATCGATGTCCTCGAGCGGGTCGCCGTTGATGGCGATCAGGTCGGCGAACTTGCCGGTCGCGATTGAACCGAGTTCCTGCGAGCGGCCCAATGAGGCAGCCGCACTCAGGGTCGCCGAGCGGATCGCGTCGAGCGGCGTCATGCCGTATTTGACCATGTAAGCGAACTGCCGTGCGTTGTCCCCGTGCGGGTAGATGCCCGAATCCGTGCCAAAGCCGATGCGGACGCCCGCCTTGACTGCCTTGGCAAAGCCGGCCCGCTGGATATCCGTGGTCTCGCGGTTCTTGCGCAGGATCTCGGCCGACCATCCGTCGCGGGTGCCGACTTCCTCGGTGTAGTCGCCGTTGTAGACGTCGGCGACCAGCCAGGTGCCATGCTTGACCATGAGCTCGATGCCCTCGTCGTCGAGATATGAGCCGTGCTCGACAGTTCGTACGCCCGCGCGGATCGCGTTCTTGATGCCCTCCGCGCCGTGGGCATGGGCCGCGACAAAGGTTCCGCGCTTCGCGGCCTCTTCTACGGCCGCGCGAATCTCCGCCTCGGTGTACTCCGGCTTCGACGGCGTCGTGCCGGCGGTGAACACGGCGCCCGTCGCGATCACCTTGATGAGGTCGGCGCCGCCCGCGAGCAGCTCGCGCACGCGCTGGCGCACTTCGGCCTCGTTGTTGGCGATGCCGCGCCGCATCTCGTCGGGTATGGTCACGCCCTCCTGCAGGCCGGTGACTTCGCCGCCTCCGTTCGTGACCGTGACGTAGGCGCCCGCGACATACATGCGCGGTCCCTCGACCTGGCCTGCGTTGATTGCGTTCCGAAGCGCGACGTCGACGAAAGCCCGGTAGGTCCCGACGTCGCGCACCGTCGTGAAACCCGCGTCGAGCGTCGCGCGCGCGTGTGCGACACCCATCAGGGCATCGCGGGCGGCGGAGCTCGACAGCGGCGCGGTGACGTCCGCGGA
>DAIRVV010000050.1:0-13085 GCA_036802645.1 Steroidobacteraceae bacterium | reverse complement strand
TGCACGCTCCGCGGTCCTGCCCGTTGCGCGGATCGAAGGAATCACCTGGGCGACGCTCGCACCCCTCGCCGCCGACAGCCTCATCGTCGGCCAGGGCTCGGCCGTCACGCTCGATGGCCGCTTCAATGCGGCCTTCGATGGCAGCAAGTCGCTGTTCGTCAACTGGGGCAGCGCGGCGCACAGTGCGTCCGGCGGCAGCCGCGCGGCCCAGTACATGCTCTTCGACCAGGCGATCCGCGAGGTGAAGCATCCGCAGACCGCCGGCGAAGCTGCGTTGCTGCTGCCGGAGGGACGGAGCGCGCTGAAGGCCTACCTCGCGGGGGGCCGCGTCGTTTTCTTCGTGGAGCGCGCGTCGGACATCCGCCAGGTCATGCGCTTTGCCGCCGATCGCGGCATGAAACCCGTCATCGCGGGCGGCGACGAAGCCTGGATCGTCGCGAAGGAACTCGCCGCGGCGGACGTGCCGGTGATCCTGAATGCGCTCAACAATCTGCCGGACGACTTCGACCGGCTCGGAGCGCGGCTTGACAATGCAAAGCTCCTGAACGAGGCCGGCGTGCGGATCTCATTCAACTGGAACGAAAGCCACAACGTGCGCAAGAACCGCCAGCTCGCCGGCAATGCCGTGGCGCACGGACTCCCATGGGATGCTGCGCTCGCCGCGCTCACGGCAAGTCCTGCCGACATCTTCGGCATCGGCGCCGACCACGGCCGGATCGCCAAGGGCCAGGCCGCAGATCTCGTACTCTGGAGCGGCGACCCGCTCGAGGTCACGACAGTCGCCGAGCAAGTCTGGATCGCGGGCAAGCCGGTTACGATGCGCTCACGCCAGACGGAACTGCGGGACCGTTACCTGGAACGCCTGAGATCGGAGCGCGGCACGCGCTGATCAGCGCAAAGCGCGGATTCGCATGCGGCGCAGGGTCAGGTTTCCGGCGTGGTCGCCCTGGATGCCGAGAATCCCTTTCTTCGCAAGCCCATAGTTCGGATAGTCCGCAAACTTGCTGGCCGCGACTTTTGCCTTCCAGTCCGGGCTCCACAATTCGTAGGTCACGACTTTCTGGCCATTCAGCCAGTGCTCGACCTTTGTTCCGTCGACAATGATGCGCGCGGCATTCCACTCGCCCGCCGGCTTGACGACCCCGGCCGGCGCCGCATAGAGGCCATAGGCCGCGGCAGCGGAAGTCAGGCGATTGCCACCGTCGGGGTGGCGCGCGTCATCGAGCAGCTGATACTCGGGCGCGCTCCAGTAGATGTAGTCGTATTCGCGTGTTCCGCGATAAAAGAGGCCGGCGTTTCCGCCGTCGCTGACTTGCCATTCCCATTCCAGTTCAAAGTTGCCGAAGCTTTCGCGGCTGACGAGGTCTTCGACTTCACCCTCCTTGGACAACGTGTCTCCGGCGACCCGCCAGCCGTCGGGCAACCCGTCCGTCTTCCAGCCGCGCCAGAACGTCTCGGCATCATTGCCGGAAATCGACCGCCATTCAGACACCCGGGCAGCGTCCCAGGCGCAGGCAGTAGCGAGGAAGCACGCAATGACAGACAACGCCAGCGTTTTCATGTGAGCTCCTTTTCCGTGCGGTCACGACGGCCGCCACGTGCCTTTCGCGACGGCGGGAATGAATCGATCGAGGCCAGGCGGCGGAAACTCGAGCGTCCGGCCTTCCTCGGCGCTTTGATACGCTGCCATCAGCAGCTTGACCACTTCGAGCCCATCGTCGAAGGTCAGCTGCGGCGTTTCCTTTCCGAGGAACGCACGGACGAAATGGCGGTTCTCGTTTTCGTAGCCGTAGGCGGCCGCTTCGTTGGCGACGACCGGCATCAAGCCTGTTTCCGCATTCTGCTTTTCGATGAGGTCCTCGCCGGCCGGTGCCTGCACGGCGCGCGAGAAGAACAGCTTGAGACCGCTGTCGAGCGTGTTCCAGGACATCGAGTATTCCGGGCCCAGCAATTCCGCCGACAGCCGGAGCCCCGCACCCACGAAACTCCAGGACGTCGTGGCTTCGCCGATGACCGTCTGGCTTTCATCGGTTTCAAATTCGACGACCAGGCTCGCAAAGTCCTCCGAAGGGTGGCGCGCGTAATCTATCTCCATTCCGTGCGTTCGCCGCAGTTGCTCGGCATAAGGCGAACGTCCCCATTTGAGGCTTGCGATGTGGGCGGTGACCCGCACCGGGCGCAGCGAGCTGCGGGGAGCGCCGGGCTGTGTCAGCAGGTGCCGAACCAGGAGTGCCGAATGGCACATCATGTCATTCAGAACGCCGCCGCCCTGCAGTTCGCCGCGCCAGAACCAGGGTGCATGCGGGCCACTGTGTTCTTCCGCGGCGCGCGCGAGATAGGGCCGGCCAGTCGACGCGGCTCCGCGACCCCAGGCCAGGGCATGGCCGACTTGCACCTGTGGCGCGAATACCTGGTTTTCCAGGTAGCCGTGGGCGAGTCCCGCGCGCTGAACCAGCGCCAGGATGCGCTCCGCTTCCGCGACCGTCCGCGCCAGCGGTTTCTCGCAGGCGATGCCGCAAAGCGAGCCCGCGCCGCGCTCGACGGAATCGACGATTTCCTCGATGTTCTCGACGCGACGATGGTTCGGACCCGTCAGCCAGAGCGCATCGATCGCGGGATCGGCAACCATTGCGCCAATGCTGGCAAATCGCCTTGTCTCACCGACATCGAGCCTGCGGGCCATGTCCGCGGCGGCGGCTGCGTTCCGGGCGGTCGGGCTCCAGATGCCCAGCACATCGGCATCGCGCACAGCGCGAAATGCCCGCAAGTGGAATCCGGCATTGAAACCGCTGCCGATCAGGCCGACGCCCAGGCGTTTTCCGGGCGCGGTCACGACGACTTCTCCAGCAGCCCGACTTTTTCCAGAATCTCCGGCGGCGGCCCGTCGAACTGCGCGAGTGCGACATTGCCGACGTACCCGATGTCCCGCATTCCTTCCGGCGTGGTGTAGAACCCGCCGACTGTCAGGTCGCGGAATCGGGCGAAGAATCCGGCAGCCTCGGCAAGTCGAGGCTCAGCCTTCGGCAAGCAATAGATCGCATCGCAAATTGCGGACTGCTGCGACTCGCTGCATTCGGCGAAACCGCGCCCGAAGCGCCGCGCAGCTTCCTCATCGAGCCATTCGAGGCCGGCGAGGACCAGCTTCCGGTCCTGCTGCTGCGGCACATAGGGCGCGCTGATCCATTCGTCCAGGAAGTCGACGACGCCGACTGCGGAGGCACTCGGCGATGCGCCATCCGCTGGAATGATCGCGTCGCACAGCGCTGTCGCAGTGCGCCTTTCGTGTTCCGTGAAGGTGAGTGGCCAGAGATCGCCCGGTGCATAGATCCTGAGCAGGTCGGGATCGGTGCCGTAAGCCTTGGCAGGCGGCAGTGCCACTGCCGCGAACGCGCGCCTTTGAAGGTCAGGCAGCGCCGCCGTGGCAGCGAGCATCCACTTGATCGTCGTTCGCCGGTCGATACGGATGGGCCCGCTCATTTCATAGTTCCTTTCTGCGCATCCGCTCGAGCACATGATCCGCGGTCCGCCAGGCGAGCGCCATGATCGTGAGCGTCGGATTCTTGTCCGCATTGGAAGGAAACACCGCGCCGTCCGTGATAAAGAGATTGCCGACGTCCCAGGCCTGGCCCCAGCGATTGGTGACCGAATTCCCGCGATCGGTCCCCATGATGGCGCCGCCCACCTCATGAATGATCGAGCCGCCCGGCGCGATCGCCTTCGCACCGTCGGTCTTGAGCTCGCCTCGCACGCGACCGCCCATCGCGGTAATGAGCTCGCCAAAGGTTTTCTGCATGTGCGCGGCCTGGCGCGTCTCGTGCCCGGACCACTTCCAGTGAAAGCGCAGCACCGGTATGCCGAAGCGATCCTTAACGTCGGGGTCGATCTCGCAAAACGACTCCTCGTTCGGGATCATCTCGCCGCGTCCGTCGAAGTAGATGAACGATCCGTAGTAGCGGCGCGCATCTTCCTTCAGTTTGCGGCCATAGCTGCCGCCGGTGACCCATTCGATGCCGGCGAGCGTCGTGAGCGACGGCATGCGGCGACCGCCGCCGAACTCGATGTGATATCCGCGGGCGAATCCGAGCTTGCCGGCGAGCTGATCCTTGTACAGCCACCAGGGAGCGTAACGGTGCCCGCCGTCCGCGCCATCTTCGTTGTGCGGTGGCAGGCCCTCGAGGAGCGGTATCTGGCCGGATACCGTGCTGCCGACCGTATCCATGAGATACCGGCCGAGCTTGCCGCTCGAGTTTGCGAGCCCTTGCGGATGTCGCGCGGATTTCGAATTGAGCAGGATGCGGACGGTCTCGCAGGCGCTCGCGGCGAGACACACGGCGCGCGCCCTGGCTTCCCGCGCTTGTCCACTGGTCCGGTCGACGAACGCGACGCCGTTCGCCCGGCCGTCCTTGCCGAGCGTGACTTCACGCACCATCGCATTCACGAGGATGTCGAGATTGCCTGTGTCCAGGGCGGGCGGCAGGTGCACGGTCGTCGATTGGTAGTTGGCGCGGATCGAGCAGCCCCGCCCGCAGGGCGTCGCCCAGAAGCAGGCTGCCCGGGATTGCATCTGCGATGCCAGGATCTTCTGCGCTTTCGGATTGCCGGGATGCAATTTCGACGGCAATGCACGATGGTCGAGCGCCCGCGTGAGCACCGCGCGATGGCCGGCGACGACGGGGATGCCGAGGCGCTTCCCGTGCTCCGCGACGAGCAGGTCGGTGACGCGCGCCTTCGGCGGCGGCAGCAGGCAGCCCGCCGGCGAGTCCGGCGTGTTCTCGAGGCCGTCGCTCGCGCCATAGACGCCGATCAGCATTTCGACGCGGTCGTAGTAGGGCGCCAGTTCTTCGTAAGAAATGGGCCAGTCGAATCCCAGTCCGTCACGGCTCTTCGGCTTGAAATCGTAGGGGCCGTTTCGAAACGAGTAGCGGCCCCAGTGGTTGGTGCGTCCCCCCAGCATGCGGGCGCGCCACCAGTCGAACCGCCCCGCGTCGTCGTCAGCGGTGTTGACATAGGGCTCTCCCGGAACCTGCCAGCCGCCGTCGACCGTTGCGTCGTAGAACCCGAATGGCTTGTCGGTCGTCGAGGTACCGCGCAGCGGCGCCTGCCCGGGCAGGTGAAACATCGGTGTCTCGGATTCCGGCACGTAGTTGCGCCCCGCCTCGAGCATCAGCACGCGGGCGCCTTCCATCGCGAGCGTATACGCCGTCTGCCCGCCTGCCGCGCCCGATCCGACGACGATCACGTCGTACTCGCCGAGGGTGTCGGGGGTGACGAAAGGCATTGCTGAATTCTAGCGTCAAGGCCTCGGCACCGTGGAGCCGGACGCCGCGCCGGGGAACCAAAGTCCCATTGCAAGATTGGTCCGCACTGTGATTAGGTGCCCGTTCTACCGGGGGGCTAGATCATGAAGAACGTCGTTGTCACATTGCACTGCGCAATCCTGACTGTCTTGCTGGCGACATCGTCGTCGGCGCAGGACGCAGGCCAGGTTCCAGCGGTCGCGCCGTTGAAGGCCGATCCGGAACTGCCCTACTCGCCCTATGCGACGGGCAGCGCACCGACCAAGGTGTACTGGGGCGACACGCACCTGCACACCGCGTTTTCCATGGATGCCGGCGCATTCGGCGCGCGGATGGGCCCCGAGGACGCTTACCAGTTCGCGCGCGGCGAAGAAGTGGATTCGGCGACTGCGGGGCGCGCCAGGCTCGCCCGGCCGCTCGATTTCCTCGTGGTCGCCGACCACTCGGACAATATGGGCTTCTTCCCGGACCTGTTCGCGGGCAAGCCCGACCTGCTCGCCGACCCGACTGGCAAGCAGTGGTACGACCTGGCAAAGGCCGGCGGCGAAAGCGGCATCAAGGCCGCCAGCCAGATCATCGATGCGTTCTCGCGCGGGAAGTTTCCCGAGAAGCTGATGTACTGGCCGGATTCCCAGAACTACAAGGACGCCTGGGCCAAGACGATCGCCGCAGCGGAGAAATACAACGACCCGGGTCGATTCACGGCATTCATCGGTTACGAGTGGACATCGCAGGTACCGCCGGGGCAAAACCTGCATAGGGTGGTCATCTACAGGGACGGCGCCGACAAGGCGAGCCAGGGCGTGCCCGCGACGACCTACCCGCCGCACGGCAGCACGGACCCGGAATACCTCTGGAAATTCCTCCAGGCGTACGAGAACAAGACGGGCGGGAAGGTACTGGCGATTCCGCACAACGGGAACCTGTCGAACGGGTTGATGTTTCCCGGAGTCAATCACGTCACGAAGCAGCCGATCACGAAGGCGTACGCAGAGACACGAGCCCGCTGGGAACCGCTGTACGAAACGACGCAGATCAAGGGTGATGGCGAGGCGCACCCGTTTCTGTCTCCCAACGACGAGTTCGCGGATTTCGGCACCTGGGACAAGGGTAATCTCAACCTGAGCGAGCTCAAGAAGAAAGAGATGCTGGAATTCGAGTATGCGCGAAGCGCCCTGAAGCTCGGCCTGGCTCACGAAACGAAGCTCGGCACGAATCCGTACAAGTTCGGCCAGATCGGCTCGACGGACAGCCACACCGGCATGACGACGGCGGATGACGACAATTACTTCGGCAAGCACGCGGGCGCGGAGCCGAGCCCGAAGCGCATGGAACACGCGTTCGCGAAATTCGGCGACCTTGCGATCTACAACTGGGAAACGCTGGCTTCCGGCTACATCGCGGTCTGGGCGAAGGAGAACACTCGCGCTGCGCTGTTCGACGCGATGCAGCGCAAGGAAGTCTACGGAACGACCGGGCCGCGCATGACGGTGCGCTTTTTCGGCGGCTGGGATTTTAGCAGCGCGGATCTGAAGGACCGGCAGCCGGCCAAGGTGGGCTACGCCAAAGGCGTGCCCATGGGCGGCGACCTGAAGAAGGCGCCCGCCGGAAAATCGGCCACATTCCTGATTGCCGCGTTGAAGGATCCCATCGGCGCGAATCTCGACCGCATCCAGGTCGTCAAGGGCTGGATGGATGCGAAAGGCGCGCTGCAAGAGAAGGTGTATGACGTCTCCTGGTCGGGCGGACGCAAGGCGGGCGCGGACGGCAAGCTGCCGGCCGTCGGCAACACCGTGGACGTCGCCCGGGCCACCTACACGAACTCGATCGGCGCCTCGGAGCTCCTCACGGCCTGGACGGATCCGGACTTCGACCCGGCGGAGCGTGCGTTCTACTACCTGCGCGTACTCGAAATCCCGACGCCGCGCTGGACTGCGTACGACTCGTACCGTTATGGCGTGCCGCTCGTCAAGGGCGATTCGGGCATTCACCAGGAGCGCGGCTACACCTCGCCGATCTGGTACACGCCCTGATGCCGGGGTCGTGAGCGTCACGATCTATCACAACCCGAAGTGCAGCAAGAGCCGCGAGACGCTTGCGCTCTTGCAGAGCCGCGGTGTCGGGCCGCGCATCATCGAATACCTGAAGACGCCGCCCACAGCCGCGGAGCTGCGGGCGATCATCGGCCTGCTCGGCATCAAGCCCGGGCAACTCGTCCGCAAAGGCGAGCCAATCTACAAGGGGAAGTACGCCGGCAAGACGCTGACCGACGCCCAGTGGATCGAGGCGATGGTTAGGGACCCGATCCTCATCGAGCGCCCGATCGTCGTCGCCGGCAGTCGCGCCGCCATCGGCCGGCCGCCCGAGAGCGTGCTGACGCTGATCGACACCTGAAAGCCTCCGTCCCCTCTAAAGGGGACCTAAAGGGGACAGACACTTTTGCGAGCAGCGCTACAACTGCAAAAGTGTCTGTCCCCTTTAGGTCCCCTTTAAATGGGCGCGTCCCCTTTGGGCTCTGTGACATGCATCACGGCCCGCGCACCGCCCGCTGCCGGTTTGGGCGCATCTCGGTTACGTCACATTCCGGACGGTGCGGCGTGCGTCATATTCTGGCCGGTTATCATGAAGATACGCGGCAAAGTCGTTGCGCTGCTCGCAGCAGTGTTCCTGGCCCTCACGCTCGTCGAGTGGGTCGTCGGGCAGGCTTTGTTGTTGCCGCGCTTCCAGCAAATCGAAATCGACAATGCGCGAACGGCGATGAAGCGCATCGAATTCGGCGTCCAGCAGGCGCTGACGGAAATCGAAGTATCCGCGACCGACTGGGGCAACTGGAAAGACACGTACGAATTCATCCACGACCGCAATTTGCAGTTCGAGCAGGACAACCTGAACGAATCAGCCATGAAGCAGCTCCGCCTGACGACGCTGGCCTTTACGGACCTTACCGGCGCGATCGTGCTGTCGAAGTCCATGGATTCCGCTTCAGGCGCCTTCACGTCGCGCGACCTGTTCCCGCGAGACTCCCTGCCCGGCGATTTCGTCTGGCGCGAGAACCTGAAAAGCGGCCGGCCGGCGCATGGCCTGCTTGCGACCGATGGCGGCGTCCTGCTCGCCGCAGTAGCACCGATCCTGGACGGATTCGGACACGGCCCGTCACGCGGCATGGTGTTGATGGGGCGCCTGCTGACTGACGCGGAGATCGCCGGGATCGGTGCGCGAGCCCAGACCGACGTGGAGCTGGTGGCAGCGCGCGGCGCCGCTGGAGACGACCAGTCCCTGATGCGGCTCGATGGAGAGACAGTCGCGAACGAGAACGTCGAGATCGACGACGAGACGATCAGCGTCTTTCGCGTTTTCACCGACGTCAACAGGATGCCGGTCATGACCTTGCGCGTCGAGGTCGCGCGGACGATCAGCGCCGGCGCCGAGACGACGGTGGCCTATGTGCTCGCATTCACCATCGGCGCAGCCGTGGTGGCGCTCCTCATCCTCTTGATCACGCTGGACCGCACCGTGCTGACGCCGCTGGCGCGGGTCACCCGCCATGCCGTCGATATCGGCGCCGGCGATGACCTGACGACCCGGCTCAATCTCGGCAGGACCGACGAAATTGGCGTGCTGGCCGCCGAATTCGACCGCATGGTTGCGAAAGTTGCGGAATCGAGGCGGCAACACATCGACAACAGTTTCCAGGCGGGCATGGGAGAAATCTCCCGCGGCGTGCTGCACAACATCGGCAACGCGATGACGCCACTGGGCGTCCGACTGGCCAAGCTGCGCGAGCGCCTGCAGAGCGCGCCTGTGGCCGACGTGAGTCAGGCACTGGAGGAGCGCGGCCGGGAGCCGGATGGTTCGGAGCGGCAGGCGGATCTCGACGAGTTCCTGCGCCTCGCAAGCGGCGAGCTGGCCGGACAGATCGGCGCGGCGGCAGAGGACGTGGATGTAATCACGCGGCAAGTGGCGACCGTCCAGGGCGCACTCGCGGAGCAGTCCCGGTCGTCGCGCGCACCCACCGTGATCGAGGCGGCAGAACTTCCGGCGGTCATCGAGCAGAGCCTCGAGGTCGTGCCGGACAGCTGCCGCGAGCGCGTCAGCATAGAGCTGGACCCGTCCGTGCGGGCGGTCGGCACCGTCTCTGTGGCGCGCACCGTACTTCGCATGGTGTTGCAGAATCTGATCATCAACGCATCCGAGGCGGTACGAGCGGCAGGACGCGAACGAGGCAGGCTCCGCTTTTCAGCACGCCTGGTCCGCGACGACGACCAACACAAGCTCCAGCTCGAGTGCGCCGACACCGGAATCGGCATCACCGCCGAAAATCTGGAGCGCGTATTCGAGAAGGGCTATTCGACCAAGCGCGAGAACGGCAATCTCGGAATCGGGCTCCACTGGTGCGCGACGGCCGTGATGGCGCTCGGTGGCCGCATCTGGGCGACCAGCGATGGTCATGACCGGGGCGCCACGTTTCATCTCGTCATTCCGGTTCCCCCGCCGGCAAACACGGCCGCTTTTCGGGCCGCCTGAGGTCTAGCATGGCAGAGTCAATCCGAGCCCCGATTCGAGTCCTCGTCGTCGACGACGAGCCGGAGATCAGGGATGCCTACCGCCAGATATTCAGCTCACCCGACGAGGGTGCGCAGAACTCCGCACGCCGGTCGCTGGGCGCGAAGCTCTTTGGCCGCGATGCACCCAGGCAACAGGACCGTCCATCGCCAGCGGCGATGAATTTCGACGCGCAGTTCTGCGACGGCGCGGAATCCGCCGTTGCCGCCGTAAAAGCAGCGATCGAGGCGAATCTACCGTTTGCCGTGGCATTTCTCGACATGCGTATGCCCCCCGGACCGGACGGCACCTGGGCCGCGGCCCGTATCCGCGAGCTCGACCCTGCCATCGAGATTGCGGTATGCACCGCCTATTCCGATGTGGATCCCTGCGATATCGGCGGGCGCGTGCCGCCCGAGGACAAGTTGTCGTATCTGCAGAAGCCGTTTCATCCGCACGAAGTGCGACAGATGACGATCGCGCTCGCGAGCAAGTGGCGCGCGGAGCGGAACGTGGTGCGCCTCGCCTACTTCGACGCGTTGACTGGCTTGCCGAATCGCGAGCAGGTGCACACGCGCCTGCGCGCTGCGCTCGAGACGACACGGCAACAGGGCAAGATGCTGGCCGTGATGTACATCGACCTGGACAATTTCAAGCGCATCAACGATACGCTCGGTCACTCGGTCGGGGACGAGGTACTGAAGGTCGCTGCCGAACGGTTGCGCGGCTCGCTGCGGCGTGGAGGCGACCGCGCCACTGACGAGCTGGCGGTCGAAAGGCCCGGAGATCTCGGCCGGCTGGGCGGCGACGAGTTCCTGATCATCCTGCCGGAAATCGCGAGCTCGGACGATGCCAGCCTCGTAGCCGAGCGCCTGATTGCCGCGATTCAGCAGCCGATGCAGCTATCGAACAACACGGTAGTCATTACGCCCAGCGTCGGCATCGCAATTGCTCCGACCGACGGCTCCGATGCCGCATCGCTGCTGCGCCATGGCGATCTCGCGATGTACTTCGCGAAGCGCCGCTGGCCCGGATCGTACGCATTCTTCGACGCCTCGATGAACGAAGGCATGCTGCAACGCTACACGATCGAGGGCAAGCTGCGCGGCGCGCTCGAGCGTGGCGAGCTGTCACTGCACTATCAGCCACAGATCGACATGGCGACCGGGAAGATCGCGGGAATGGAAGCACTGCTCCGTTGGACCAATGACGAGCTCGGCGTCGTGCCGCCAATGGATTTTGTCCCGATCGCCGAGGCCACCGGGCTCATCATCCCGATCGGGGAATGGGTGCTGCGCACGGCCTGCACCCAGGCGCGGAAATGGCATGACGAGGGACTGGCCGTGTCGCGAATGGCAGTCAATGTCGCCGGTCAACAGTTCGCCATGCCCGACTTCGTCGCGCTGGTCGAGGCCATCCTCTCGGAGACGGGCCTGGATCCAGGGATGCTCGAGCTCGAGATCACCGAGTCGATGGTGATGACCGACGAAAAGCGTTCGGAAAAGCTGCTCGCGGAACTGCGCGCCATTGGCGTGTCGGTTGCGATCGACGATTTCGGAACCGGCTACTCGAATTTCCAGCGCCTTCAGCATCTGGCCATCGACCGGCTGAAGATGGACCGGTCGTTCGTGCACAATCTCAGCGAGGGCCCTGACGATGGCGCGATCGCGGCGGCAATCATTTCAGTGGCCAAGGCTCTCAAGGTCGGCGTCGTCGCCGAAGGCGTCGAATCATTCGCGCAGCTGCGCTTCCTGCAGGATCACCATTGCGGACAGGCGCAGGGATTCCTGCTGAGCCGGGCGCTGCCTGCGTGCGAGGCCCGGCTCCTGTTGCAGCGGGCAAGCGAGGAATTCGACGGCACGCGCACGGCGCGCATCAAACGCCTCAGCGAATGAGCCGTCAGGCTCTCCAGGTTTCCGAGAACACCCTCAGCAGGTTCTTGCCGAGGATCTTCTCGATGCGCGCGTCGCCGTGCCCACGGGCTGAGAGCATGTCCGCGAGCGTCTCGAGCTTGCGGGGTGTGTTCAGCTCGTTCGCGAACAGGTAACCCTCCTCCGATTCTCCGGGCGCCGCGATGCCCGCCTCCCGCCTTCTGCGGACAAATCCCGCAAAATTGTCCTTGAACTCCTGATTGACCACTTCGGCTGAGACACTGCCGTCGGTGCCGATCGAGACATGGTCTTCGCCTGCGACTTTGATCATGTGCTCCAGGTGGCGAATGATGTCGGCCGCCGTCGGCTGCTTCCCGTCGCTGAGGAAGGGCATGAAATAGATGCCCGCCACGCCGCCCCTGGCCGCCATCGCGCGCAGCTCTTCGTCGGTCCGGTTGCGCGGATGGTCGTTTTGCGCAGCGCTGCCCGTGTGCGTAAATGCAATCGGCTTCTTCGAATGCTGGATCGCATCCGCCGCGGTCCGGCGGCCGCAATGGCTGAGGTCCACAAGGATGCCGAGCTCGTTCATCCGCTCCACGGCCTCGAAGCCCGCCTTGCTGAGGCCGGCATTCGCGGACTCGAGGCAGCCGTCGCCCAGGAGATTCCGGCGATTGTAGGTCGGCTGAACGATGCGCAGCCCGAGCCGGTACAGCACGTCGAGCCGGCTGAGATCCGTTTCGAACGCGACTCCGTCCTGGAATCCGTAAATGAGTCCCGTCCGGCGGGTCTTCTTCGCCTCCACGATGTCCGCGACGCTTCTGATCCGGCACAAGACCTCGGCGTGGCGGTCGATCTCGCTTTCCGTCGCGCCGATGCCGATGACGGCTTCCGTGAAAGCGCTGTCCGGAGGCGTCGAGCCGACCGGAAGTATCGTCATGTGCACGCAGGTAATGCCCGATGCGCGGACGTCCTGGACGAAGGCATCGGTGAGTTTCGCCCCCGGCGGTTCCGAGGAATTTCCGAGGCCGCCCAGGCCGTCGATGACGATCGAACTACGATAGACCGGCTTCGCATCTGCAATTGCAGCTTTCTGGAGCGCGAATGCGATCGCGGTCGCCGTGCCGCCCGCCACGAATGTTCGACGGGTCAAGCGCCGCATCGATTGAGTACTCCACTGGCCAATGGCCGCAAGTCTGCCACAGCACTGGGGCGGCCCGTACAATGCGACGCATGCAGGGCAAGGTCGCACTCGTCACCGGGGCCAGTTCCGGCATCGGCGCCGCCATCGCACGCCGACTCGCCGGCGACGGCTATTCGGTCCTCGCCGCCGGCCGCGATGCCGGTCGCACCTCGGCCCTCGCCGTCGAACTGCCAT
>DAIRVV010000049.1:0-13158 GCA_036802645.1 Steroidobacteraceae bacterium | reverse complement strand
GTGCGCGTCGCCGAGCTCGCCGTCGAGCTCGGGCTCGCGGCCCGCCGCGGCCGCCGACTTGCGGAATGTCTCCTTCGCGGGAACCATGCCGCGGCAGGCGAGCATGACATTGGCATCCGCAATGCCTGCGTAAGCCGCCGCGCAATCCGGGCAGCGCTCCAGCACGGCCTCGAACTGCGCGATGCTCCGTCGCATCGCCACCTCGGTGCGCTGATTGAGGTGATGCCGCCCCTTCAACAGCGCCTCGAACGCGTCCGGGGGCAGGTCGCGCACGGCATCGATTCGGCGCACGCCGCGCGGTGCGAGCTGGACCCGGATGCCGGCCGCCACGGCCTGCGCGACCTCGGCCTGGAGTCGCAGCACGTCGCCGGCGGTGCGCTCGTAGTTGCCGGCCCAGACCTGCGTCTCGTCGGACACCTGGATCAGGCGCGTCGCGATGCGAACGCGCCCGCGCGAGCGGCGCACGCTGCCCTCGAGCACGTAATGCACGCCGAGCTCGCGGCCGATGTCCGCGACGCGCCTGTGCGAGCCCTTGAACACGAGGCTCGAGGTCCGCGCGATCACGCCCAGCCGCTCCGGGTTCAGGGTGGCGAGCTGGGCGATCATCTCCTCCGTCAGGCCGTCGGTGAAGAAATCATGCCCGCGGCGGCTTCCCGCATTCGCGAACGGGAGCACGGCGAGCATGACGCGCTCGCGCGTGGGCACGCCGGCTGCGCGCGCATCGATCGGCGCGACGAAGCGATAGCCGCGCCGCGACACGGTCGCGATGTAGGCGCGGCTCGCATCGTCGCCACCGAGCGCCTTGCGCAGGATGGAGATCGTGCGGGTGAGACTGCCTTCGCCGACGACCCTGCCGGCCCAGACGGAATCGAGCAATGCGGACTTGTCGACCACGCTTCCGGCCCGCGTGAGCAGCAGCAACAGCACGGCCGCTGCCTTGGGCGGCAGCCCGAGATCCTGTTGTCCGCGAAAGAGCAGCCGGCCCTCGGCGTCGAACCGGAACGGACCGAAGCTGTACTGGGTCAATTCTCTGGCGTCACTTCGCGCTGGAGCATCGTCTCGACCACTTCCTTCAGCGGTACGCCGAGGTGAAGTACCTCATAGACATGCCTGCAGATCGGCATGTCGACGCCGTGCTTTCCGGCGACGAGATGAACCGCCTTCGCCGCGTGATAGCCCTCGACCACCTGGCCTATTTCCGCGATCGCCTCGGCGACGGGCCTGCCTGCGGCGAGCGCGCGGCCAAAGCGGCGGTTGCGTGACTGGTCGTCGGTGCAGGTGAGCACGAGATCGCCGAGTCCCGCGAGGCCCATGAGGGTTTCCGGCTTCGCGCCGAGCGCGACCCCGAGCCGCACGAGCTCGGCGAGGCCGCGGGTGATCAGGAACACGCGGCTGTTCGATCCGTAGCCGAGCCCGTCGGAACAGCCGGTCGCGATCGCGAGCACGTTCTTGACCGCACCACCGATTTCGACGCCCACGATGTCGGGCTGCGTATAAGCGCGAAAGCCGCCCGAGGAAATCCGTTCCGCGAGCGACAGCGCGAAGGCTTCGTCCGGGGATGCGACCGCGATCGCGGTCGGAAGTCCCATGCCGACTTCCTTCGCGAAGGTGGGGCCGGACAGCACGGCGATCGGGACTTCCGGTCCCAGCACCTCGCGGGCGACCTGGTGCGGAAGCTTTCCGGTCTCGAGCTCGAAGCCCTTGCTCGCCCAGGCGATGCGGGCCCGCGTCCCGAGCATCGGCTTGATCTGCGTGAGCACTGGGCGGAGCGCATTCGACGGCACGACGAGCACGACATCGTCGCCGGCAGCGATGGCTTTCCTGAGATCCGGCTCGATGGCGAGCGATGGCGGAAATTCGGCGCCCGGCAGGTACTGTTCATTCGTCCTGGCGCGCGCGAGTTCCTCGGGGCGGTCCTCGGCGCGGCCCCAGAGGACGGTCGGGCCGCCGCCGCGCGCGAACTGGATGGCGAGCGCCGTTCCCCAGGAACCGGCGCCCAGCACGACGATCGGACGCATCGCGTCCGCTCAGTTCGCCTGTTCGGGTGCCGGCTGTCCCTGCCGTGCCGCCTGTTCCTGCAGCGAGCGCTCGAACAGCGCGTCGAAGTTCACGTGCGGCAGCAGGAACGGTGGAAAGCCGCCCTTGGTGACGACATCGGATACGGTCTGGCGGATGTACGGAAACAGGATATTCGGCGCGAACGAGCCCAGGATGCGCCGCGTCTCGTCGACGCCGAAACCGCGCACGAGGAAGACGCCTGCCTGCTTGACCTCGGCAAGGTAGACGGCGATATCGCCGTTCTTTGCCTCGAGCGTCACCGTCAGGACGACTTCGTGCGCGTCCTGGCCGACGCTGTTCGATTGCGTGCTGAGGTTCAGCGAAATCTTCGGGTCCTGCACCTGCGCAGGCAGGAACGGCCCCTTTGGCGCCTCGAACGAGAGGTCCTTGATATAGACCGTCTGCAGCGCGACCGCCGGCCCCTGGCCATTGGTCGCCCCTTCACCCGCGCCCGCCGGCGTCGTATTTTGATCAGCCATCTTTAATTCCTCACTTCCATCTTAGCCCTTAACAACCGGAAGATTCTCCTGCTTCCAGGCGGAAAGACCGCCGCGCAGGCTGAACACGTTCTTCGCACCTGCGCGCGCGAGGGTGCGTTGCGCGGCGCCGGTGGTGGCGCCGTCGTCGCAATAGAGCACGACCTGCCTGGAGGCGAACTTCTCGATCGCCTTTGGATCCGCGGTGAGCTGGTCGCCCGGGAGGTTCCGCGCGCCCGCGATGTGGCCGTCCTTGAACTGGTTCGCCGAGCGCAGGTCCACGAGCACGGCGCCGGAATTCATCAGCCGGATCGCCTCATTGGGCGCCACCGCCGAAGCCATCGCGCCGCGCTGGCGGATTTCATAGCCGAGCACGACGAGGGTCATCAGCAGCAGTCCGCCGGCAAGGAACGGATGATTGATGGAATAATCGAGCAGTCGGTCCATAGGGGCCGCGCATTATATATGAGCGGGGGATTTCCCGATAAATCAGTTAGTTGTCCTTGCGGCGGGCCTGCTGCTCGCCCTCACGGCGCAAGCGGTGGCCGGCGAGACCGACGCGGAGAAGGAGCTTCGCGAGGTGCGCGAGCGCATCGAGGAACTGCAACGCTCGATGCGCCGCGACACGGACCGCCGCGACGCGCTTTCCGGGCAGCTGCGTGACGCCGAGCAGAACGCGAAGAGCGCCCGCGAGCGCCTCAGCGACGTTCGCAAGCGCCTGGCCGAAAGCGACGCGCAGCTGAAGTCGATCGTGGCCGACCGCGAGCGCAGCGAGCGCGCGCTCGAGGAGGAGCGCGACGTGCTGGCCGCCGAATTGCGGACCGCCTACGTCGGCGGCCGGCAGGAGCAGTTCAAGCTCCTGCTCTCCCAGGAGGATCCCGCGACCCTTGGCCGCATGCTCGTCTATTACTCCTACTTCGGCCGCGCGCGCGCGGCAAAGATCGCCGAGATCCAGGTGATGGTCGAGAAGCTCAATGAAGCCGAGCAGGCGGAAACGGTGGAGCGCGAACGCCTTGCAGCGCTCGAGGCCGAGAGCCGCAAGGAACTTTCCGCGGTCGACGCCGCGCGCGAGGAGCGCAGCCGCGCGGTCCGCGCGATGAATGCGAAGATCCGGACGCGCAATGACTCGATCGCGAAGCTGAAGCGCGAGGCCGCCTCGCTCGAAAAGCTGATTGCGGACCTGCGTAAGGCGATGAGCGAATTGCCACCGACGGGCGGACAGGCCTTCGACAAGGTCCGCGGCCGGCTCGCCTGGCCCGTGGCCGGGAAGCTCACGGCGCGTTTCGGCCAGGCGAGAGGCGGCGGATTGAAATGGAACGGCGTGATGATCGAGGCGCCCCGGGGCACGGCGGTGCACTCGCTATACGATGGCCGCGTCGCATACGCGGACTGGCTGCCGGGGATGGGGCTCCTCCTGATCGTGGATCACGGCGGCTACATGAGTCTCTACGCCCACAACGAGCAGCTCTATAAGGCCGTGGGCGACCGCGTCGAGGGCGGGGAGGCGATCTCTACCGTTGGCGATACGGGCGGGCGAAGCCAGCCGGGCCTGTATCTCGAAATTCGCCGTGGGGCCAAGGCGATAGACCCCGTCCCCTGGTTTCGGCGGCCTTCCCCCTGATGCCGGGACTGTAGTCCTGCGAACTGCGGATTACGTCAAAGACCCCCCGTGCCCCTTCGGCGAGGCTGTGCCATGGCTTCGACCGCGCCAATCGATCTCCCTGTGCACCTTTTAGGTGTGAAGCCGAATCTCGAGCCGTACGGCCAACTCCTGCGGATGCTGATGCCCCGTGCGCTTGGGATCGGCTTCTACGATGCGAATGGCGCACCGCTCTGGGTCGCGGATGGCTACGACGGCCCTGAACCGGCGCCGCTCGTGTCGGCGGCGCTCGCAAGCGTGCCGCCCGCGACCACCGGCCGCATCGACGGATTCATGCAGGATCACGAGGGCGCGCCCGCTTACGTGTTCAGGCTCCGCGACAACGAAGGAAATGTCATTGCGGTTGCCACGCTGCTGACACGCGATGGCGAGGACCGCCCCTATTCCTTCGTGCAATCGATGGTGCAGCCGGCACTCGAGTGCCTGCAGCGCGAAATCGAGGCTCGGACGAGCGTCGATGTCCTGACGCGTGACCTGCGCTCACGCGACGACGACCTCGAGCTGCTTCTCAAGATGGCTCCGGACGATCCGGACAGCCCGATGCAGGGAGACGAGCTCGGCGTGCTCGTGCAGACCTGCGTGGATCACCTCGGCTGCCTCCTTGGCGCGCTGGTCGTGCCGGAGCGCGGCGTTGCGGTCTGCAAGGCGCCGCGCGGCGAGCGGCCGCAGGTCGAGATCCTCACGAAGATCCACCGGCACCTGCTCAACTGGGCGCAACTGCAGCGCCGCAACCTCGTGATCAACAAGATCAAGTTGCGCCCGATCGAGCTGCCGCCTTACAAGATCCTCTGCACGCCGGTACGCCACGCCTCCGGGCGCGTCATCGGTTTTCTCGTGATGTTCCGCGAGGAGACGGCGCCGAATTTCGAGCCGCGCACGGAACGGCTCGTCGAGCTGCTTTCGCGCAAGACCACCACGACGCTTCAGACCAACTTCGACGCCATGACGTCGCTCCTCACGCGCTCGGCCTTCGAGACCCAGGTGCGTGCACAGCTCGCCGCGCGCCGCCAGCCGGCCCCGGAGTGCGTGCTCTACATGGACATCGACCGGATGCACGTCGTCAACGACAACTTCGGCATGCACGTCGGCGACGAGCTGATCAACAAGGTCGCCGAGGTGCTGCGCAAGAAGGTGCGCCCGGGCGCGCTTGCCGCGCGCATCGCCGGCGACCGCTTCGCGATCTTCCTGCCGGATTGCACGCTCGAGTTCGCGCAACAGATCGGCGAGATGCTGCGCCGCCAGTGCGCGGAACTCACCTATGCGCGCGGCGATGGAACGGTCCAGGTGTCAGTCAGCGTTGGCGCGGCCGAGCTTCCCGCGGAGTCGCGGCACCGGCTCGCGCACGGCCTCGCAAACGCGGAGATCGCCTGCAAGGCGGCAAAGGATCGGGGCCGCGACCGCGTCGAGATCTTCCAGGACGCGGACCAGAGCATCATGCGCCGCAGCACCGACATCGTCGTCGTGCAGGCGTTGCACGAGGCGCTTGCGGCGGACCGATTCGCGCTGTTCGCGCAGCCGATCCTCCCGCTGGGCGCCGATCACACGGAGCCGCGGTTCGAGTTCCTGCTCCGGATGGTCAACGAGAACAGCGAGCTCCTGCCGCCCGAGAAATTCCTCTCCGCGGCGGAGCGCTACCAGCTCCTGCCGGCGATCGACCGCTGGGTGATCAAGAATTCACTGGCAATACTCGCGCAGCACGCGTCCTCGCTGCGTGGCCGGAAAATGCGGTTCTCGATCAACATCTCCGGCGCCTCGATTGCATCGGAGGAGTTCCTCGAGTTCATCGAGAGCTCGATCCGCGACTCGGGCGTGCCGCCCGAGATCCTGTGCTTCGAGCTGACGGAGACGTCGGCGGTCTCGAACCTGGCTCGCGCCGATCACCTGATGCAGCGCCTGCGCAAGCTCGGCTGCACCTTCGCGCTCGACGATTTCGGAACGGGACTCTCGTCGCTGGTCTACCTGAAATCGCTGCCGGTCTCGGTTCTCAAGATCGACGGCGCGTTCGTGAGGGATGCCGGCACAAACCAGCGCACGGAATCGATGGTGCGCGCGATCGCCCAGCTCGCCCGTACGATGGGCATGGAAACCGTCGCCGAGTACGTCGAGACGGACGAGCTGCGCACGCGCATGGCGGGCCTCGGTGTCGACTACGGCCAGGGCTTCGCGATCGGCCGCCCGGTGCCGATCGACCAGGTACTCGGGGATCTCGCCCTTTACGAAGCGATGGCCCAGCAGGAAACCGCGGCCGACTGAAGAGGCGGTACCATTACCGCATGAGTCAATCCAATCGCACCCTTCTGGCGGGTCTGATCGGCTGCCTCGCGGGCGTCGCGCTCGCAGCCGCGACCCTGTGGTTCTCCCGCCAGGGCCGCGAAGCCGCCGGGATACCGACCGGGGACGCGCGCCTCATGGCCGAGGTGATCGGCCTGATCCACGAGGATTATGTCGACAAGACCGACAATCACGAGCTGATGTCGAATGCGATCCGCGGCATGGTCGGCAAGCTCGACCCGCATTCCGCCTTCATGGACGCGGAGGAATTCGAGGACCTGCGCATCGCGACCGAAGGCAACTATTCCGGCATTGGCGTCGAGGTGACGATCGACGAAGCGAACGTGCTGACGGTCATTGCGCCGCTCGACGACTCACCCGCGGCGCGCGCGGGCATCCGCCCGGGCGATGCGATCCTCTCGATCGACGGGCGCCAGCTCAGGAACGAGCCGCTTCCCGAGGCGATCGAGAGCATCCGCGGCGAGCCGGGCACGACGGTTAAGCTCGGCATCGGCCGCGAAGATGTGCCGCAGCCGCTCGAGCTCACGATCGAGCGCGCGATCGTGTCCGTGCATTCGGTCCGCTATGAGATGCTGGAGCCGGGTTTCGGGTACCTGCGCATTTCGCAGTTCAGCGAGACGACCGGACCCGATGCCCAGGCGGCGATACGGGCGCTCGCGAAGCAAGCTGGCGGACGCCTCCGCGGCCTGGTCCTGGACCTGCGCAACAATCCGGGCGGCGTGCTCGATGCGGCGGTCGAAGTGTCGGATGCCCTCCTCGATGAGGGCACGATCGTTTCCGCCGAAGGCCGCTCCGAGGAATCGCGCTTCCGCATGGAAGCGATGAGCGGCGATCTCTCGCGCGGAACGCCGATCGCTGTGCTCGTGAACGAAGGCTCGGCCTCGGCAGCGGAGATCGTCGCGGGAGCGCTCAGGGACAATGGCCGCGCGAAACTACTCGGCCAGAAGACATTCGGCAAGGGCTCGGTCCAGACCGTCATGCCGCTCGAGGACGGCCAGGCGCTCAAGCTGACGACTTCGCTTTACTACACGCCATCCGGCGTGTCGATCCACCATCGCGGACTCGAGCCTGACCTCAGGCTGCCCGAGCCAGCCGGTGATGGCAGCGAGGAGATCCGCGCGGCGCTCGCCTGGCTGAAGACCGGAAAAACCCAGCTCGTATCCACGCAATGAAGCGCGTGCTCGTCCCGCTCGCCGAGGGCTTCGAAGAGCTCGAAGCGGTGACCATCATCGACGTGCTGCGCCGCGCCGGGCTCGAGGTCGTCGTCGCATCGCTCGGCGGCAGCCCGGTGACGGGCTCACACGGCATCCGCATCGTGGCCGACACGCCGCTCGCCGCGCTTGTCGAGCAGGAATTCGACATGATCGCGCTGCCCGGCGGCATGCCGGGCGCCGAGCACCTGAAAAAAGACGCGCGCATTGCCGGAATCGTCCGGCGCCTGCATGGGAATGGCAGGCCCGTTGCCGCGATCTGCGCCGCACCGATGGTCCTCGCGTCCGCGGGCGTCCTCGACGGGCGGCGTGCGACGAGTTTTCCGGGATTCCTCGGCGACGCCGCGAAGACCACCGTCGTCGGCGATGCCGTGGTCATCGACCGCGGCGTCATCACCTCCCGCGGCCCGGGTACGGCGCTCGATTTTGCGCTCACGCTCGTGGAAGTGCTCGCGGGACCCGCCGCACGCCAGACGACCGAGTCGCGCCTCGAGCGCGAAAAGGCGGGCGCGGCGTGAACGTCCGGGAGGATGAGCACGCGAGCATCGTGCAGAGTCTCACGCGCGTGGACTGGCTGCTGCTCCTCGTCATCGCGCTCTACACGCTCATGCAGCGCGCGCCGGAAGAGTCGTCGCGGCTCCTGTATGCCGCGCTCGCGGTGTACACGCTTTTCGTCGTCGCATTCCGCTGGCGGGGGTTCCCCGTGCGCGAGACCGGCTCACGCATCGCGCTTGGCGCGGCGGCCATGGTCGCCTTCATCACGATCGTCGCGATGCGGACCGGCGGGTCGGCAAGCCCGATGGTGAACCTCTATCTGCTGCCAATCGTCGTCGTGGCGATGACGCTCGGACGGCGCGGGGCCATTGTGGTCTTCGCGGGCGTGCTGCTCGCCTGGCTTTCGCTGGTTGCGGGCGAAGAGGTGACACCGCCCGCGGGCGAGCTCCTGACGAGGCTGTTCGGCGAGCTCGGACCATTTGCGCTCGTCGCATACGTCACCCAGGCGCTCGCGGAAACGATACTTGCGGCGCGCCAGCGCATCGAGGAGATGGCCGAGCGCGACAGCCTGACCGGCATGCTGAACCTGCGCAGCTTCAAGACGATGCTCGGCCGCGAACACGGCCTGCGCTCGCGCGGCGGCCGGGGCAGCTATGCGATCCTGCTGGTCGACATGGACGACCTCAAGACGCTCAACGACGAGCACGGGCATCAGGCGGGAAACCGCGCGATCACCGCCGTCGCGAGCGCGATCCAGCGCGCGATCAGGAGCTCCGACATGGCAGCGCGCTATGGCGGCGATGAATTCGTGATCTTCCTGCCGGAGGCGACGCCCGAGGTCGCGGAAACCGTCGCCCAGCGCGTGCGCAATCACGTTTACCGGAGCCTGTTTCCGGTGGGTGAGCGGCTGCAGCGCATGACGGTGAGCGTCGGGTCCGCGAACTACCCGCGCGATGGCGGGCAGGCGGAGGACATCGTTTCCGCGGCGGCCGTCCGGACGAAGCGCGACCGCGAGCTGCGGCAAACGGCCGAGCCGGTGGAATGAAGCGGCAGAGTCGCGGTTACATGCAGGGTTTCGAAACCGCCGCGAGCGCGGCAACGCTGTGGCGCGCACTCACCGAACCGGAGCTCGTGCGCGCCTGGTATGCGACCGAGGCGATCGTCGAGCCCGTGGTGGGCGGGCGCTACGCGACGACATCCCGGCTCTTCGGCCAGCGCGAAGCGAGGATCGAGCGCTTCGATGCCGGCGCCCGCCTGCAGCTGCTCTACGAGTCGAATGACGACTGGCCTCCGTTGCCCGACAGCGCCCTGGTCGAAGATTTCATCATCGACGAGCGCAAGGGACAGAGAATGCTCCGCGTGATGGGTTCCGGAATTCCTCCGGAGGAGGAGTGGGCGAAGATGCTCGTCCGCCTGCGGACCGGCTGGGCCCTCGCCTTTGCCCAGCTGCAGATGCGGCTGCGCGACGGCGGGATCGGCGAGGCGGCGCGCTGATGCTCGCGCTGATCGTGGCCGGCGCGGCGCTCGTGCTGTCGGGCGGAACCGTCGTCGACGGCTACGGCAACGCGCCAATCCCGGATGGGATCGTCGTCATTGACGGCGAGCGCATCCTCGCGGTCGGTGGCGTCGGACAGGTGGTCATACCGGAAGGCGCCGAGGTCGTCTCGACCGAAGGCATGACGGTGCTGCCGGGACTCTGGGACATGCAGGTCGGGCTGATGCGCCTAGGCCACGGCGACTCCGCGCGCTGGAACGAGACCTACGGCCCGCTCGCCGAACGCGTCGTCATGCCGATCGCCGCACGTCAACTGCTGCAGGCGGGCGTCACGAGCGCGCGAGACACGGCATCGCCGCTCGAGGCTGCGATCCGGGTGCGCGGCCGTGTCCGCGAGCGGCTCATCGAGGGCCCGACCCTTTACGTTTCCGGCCCGGCGCTCCGAAAGCTCGCGCCGGCAGGTACGGAGTCATGGCAGTGGGAGATTGAGGGCGGGCCCGACGCGCGGGCGGAAGTGCAGCGGCTCGCGAATGCGGGAGTTGATTACCTGCTGCTCGCCGACGTCGAGATGTGGACGGCGGAGGAACTCGAGGCGGTCGTTTCCGAAGCGCGCATTCGCGGCCTTCCGGTGCACGCCTTCGCCGACCGCCCGGCCGATGTCGTGCGCGGCGCGGCGGCGCAGTTCGACGGTTTCCTCGGCACGAGCATGGGAACGGCGCCGTTCCCGGCCGAGGTGACCCAGGCGATCACGGGCCGGCTCACTCAGGCTGGCGCACGCCCTCTCGCATGGACACCCGCGATTTCGGCGCTGCTCAACCTCGAATCATTGAAAGTCGACCACGAGCCGCTCGACGACCCGCGCGCGACCGAACAGTTGCCGGAACTCGTCGCCGCGGACGTCAAGGGCTCGCTTGCAAACCTTGACCGCGTGGCGGCGACGGAGATGCCGGCGGCGCAAGCGCCGGCACTCTGCGAAAAACTCCGGCAGCTCGATGAAGCGAAGGTGCTCCTGCTGCTCGGTTCTGGCGCCGGCCAGCCGGGCCACCTGCACTCGCGCGCGACCTGGCAGGAGATCGATTTCTGGGTCCGGCACTGCGGCCTGCCCGCGGTTCGCGCGATACGCGCAGCGACCCACGACGCCGCGACCGCGATGGGCGTGGGGCACGAATCGGGCGCGATCTCTCCCGGCAAGGTCGCCGACATCATTGCCGTGCGGGGTGACGTGCTTCGGAATCCCGGACTGCTGCAGTCGGTGGACATTGTGATCCAGAAGGGCCGTCGCGTACGCTAAAGCAATGAGCGAGGCACAGGCGACCGCAGCGGACTATGCGCGCGCGCTCGAAAGAGGCGTGGCCTGGCTGCGGTTCGGTCCGCAGGTGGAAGCGGAATTCAGGCACTCGCACCTGCTTCGGGTGCGCTGGCAGGCGCGATTCTGGCAGTTGCTGCAGCTTGCGATGGGATTCTTCGGCCTCAACGTGATCCGGGAAAGCGCCCCCCGCGACGAGACATTCGCGCTGCTCATTGGCTGCGTCGCGGCTCACCTCGCCGTGTCCTCGATCCTCGTCGCGACGGTATTCGGCGGCGCCTATGTGCGTTCGTATCTCCGGCTCGCGGCCATCCTGACGCCATTCCGGGCGGCGGCGACCGCCGTCGTCGTCGGCTTCATGGTCGATATGGGCGGCAGCGGGACCGCGGTGCTTACGATCAACATGTTCGGCCTCCTGTTCTTTTCCGGGCTGCTGCTGCGCCAGGCGATCCCGGCGGCGGTCGTCATGATGCTGGCATTTGCCGGCGCGCTCAGCGAATTCGGGGTTGCCACAGCGGTGGCCGCGTATTCGGTTACATCGCTGCTGCTCGTCTTCGGCCTCGCCACGTTCGTCGCCTGGGACGTGCAGCGCGCCGCGCGCGTCGCTTTCCTCGAGCACGGCATGACGCGCGCCGACGCGACGCTCGATGCGCTGACGGGCCTCGTGAACCGGCGGCATTTCGACTCGCGTCTCGCCGCGCTCTGGAAATCATGCGCCGATGCGAAGAAGCCGCTCACGCTAATGCTGGTCGACGTCGATCATTTCAAGGCGTTCAATGACAATTACGGCCACCAGGCGGGTGACGAGACGCTTCGCAAGGTTGCGCAGGCGCTGCGTTCGGAAAGCTCCGGCAAGCACGTCGTCGCGCGCTTCGGCGGCGAGGAGATGGCGCTTCTCGCGACGGGACTCGGCGAGCACGAGGCCGAGGCACTCGCCGGGCGGCTGCGCCGCGCGGTCGAAGCACTCGGGATTCCGCATTCCGGCGCACCGGACATCGGGTGCGTGACGGTCAGCATCGGCGGCGCCTGCATCGTGCCCCTGCCCGGACGAAGCGCCCCGGGCGCATTGCAGATCGCCGATGAGAACCTGTACGCAGCGAAGCGGCAGGGTAGGAACCGGGTCATTTTCCGTCCGGATGAATACGCAATGATGCAGACGGGCGTATTCCGGCACGCCGAAAAGCCATCCGGGCCATAATCAGCCCGTGGCCTACTTCATCCTCAGGGTGTTGATCGCCGCGCTCGGCCTCTGGCTCGCGACGGAGATCGTCTCCGGCATCACGGTCTCGACCGCGATGACCTTGATTCTCGCCGCGCTCCTCCTCGGCGTTGTCAACGCGATCGTGCGGCCGGTCGTCATCCTGCTGACGCTGCCGGCGACCCTCCTGACGCTCGGCCTGTTCCTGCTTGTCGTCAACGCGGCGATGCTCGGCCTCGTCGCGGCCTTCCTGCCGGGATTCACGATCAGCGGATTCTGGCCGGCGTTCTGGGCCGCCATCATCGTCAGCGTCGTGAGCTGGATCGGCGCGGCGCTCTTCAAGCCGGCCAAGGACTAGCAATCCTTCCCGCGCCGTAGCCAGGCGCAACAACAGGTTCCAATGAGCATCCAGTTACGCCTCATCGTGATGAACTTCCTGCAGTTCTTCGTCTGGGGCGCCTGGCTCATCTCCCTCGGCGCCTACATGAGCAAATTTCTCGGGTTCTCCGGGCTCCAGATCGGCAGCATCTACGGGGCGATGGGCGTCGCCTCGCTCTTCATGCCGGGCCTCATGGGCATCATTGCGGACCGCTGGCTCAACGCGGAGCGGCTGTACGGAATCCTGCACCTGACGGGAGCGGCGCTTCTCGTCTGGGCGTCGACGGTGCGCGATTACGACACCCTCTACTACATCATGCTCGCGAATGCGATGGTCTACATGCCGACGATCGCGCTGAACAACACGATCTCGTACAAGGTGCTGGAGCAGCAGGGTCTCAACTTCATAGAAAAGTTTCCGCCGATCCGCGTGTGGGGAACGATCGGTTTTATCATCGCGATGTGGATCACCGACCTCACGGGCTCGACGCTCCTGAAGGGACAGCTCTACATCAGCGCGGGCGCCGCGGTACTCCTCGGCCTCTACGGCTTCACGATGCCGGCCTGCCCGCCCGCCCGCGACCTCGCA
>DAIRVV010000048.1:0-13186 GCA_036802645.1 Steroidobacteraceae bacterium | reverse complement strand
TAAGGTAGCGAAATTCCTTGTCGGGTAAGTTCCGACCTGCACGAATGGCGTAACGCTGGCCCCACTGTCTCGACCCGAGACTCAGTGAAGTTGAAATCGCTGTGAAGATGCGGCGTTCCCGCGGAAAGACGGAAAGACCCCGTGAACCTTTACTGTAGCTTTACGCTGAACTTTGAATTTGCCTGTGTAGCATAGCTGGGAGTCTATGAAGCCGAGGCGCTAGCCTTGGTGGAGACAACGGTGAAATACCAGCCTGGTGCGTTCGGAGTTCTAACCTAGACCCGTTATCCGGGTCGGGGACCGCGTATGGTGGGCAGTTTGACTGGGGCGGTCTCCTCCTAAAGAGTAACGGAGGAGTGCAATGGTACCCTCAGCGCGGTCGGTCATCGCGCATAGAGTGCAATGGCATAAGGGTGCTTAACTGTGAGACGAACATGTCGAGCAGGTGCGAAAGCAGGTCATAGTGATCCGGTGGTTCTGTATGGAAGGGCCATCGCTTAACGGATAAAAGGTACTCCGGGGATAACAGGCTTATTCCTCCCAAGAGTCCACATCGACGGAGGAGTTTGGCACCTCGATGTCGGCTCATCACATCCTGGGGCTGTAGCAGGTCCCAAGGGTTCGGCTGTTCGCCGATTAAAGTGGTACGCGAGCTGGGTTCAGAACGTCGTGAGACAGTTCGGTCCCTATCTTCCGTGGGCGTTGGAGATTTGAGGGTGAGCTGCTCCTAGTACGAGAGGACCGGAGTGGACGCGCCTCTGGTGTTCCGGTTGTCATGCCAATGGCACTGCCGGGTAGCTATGCGCGGACGGGATAACCGCTGAAAGCATCTAAGCGGGAAGCCCCCCCCAAGATGAGATCTCCCTGAGGACTTGATCCTCCTGAAGGGCCGTCGGAGACTACGACGTTGATAGGCTGGGTGTGTAAGCGCAGTAATGCGTTCAGCTAACCAGTACTAATTGCCCGTGAGGCTTGACCATATAACACCCAAGGAGCCTGAGGCTCCGTGAGTGCGACACATCAGTGTTTCTCCACATTTCGGACAGGCCTGCGCGGCGGCGATCAAGCGGCGCGGGCGACAGTTTTCCTGGCGGTCATAGCGGGCGGGAACCACCCGATCCCATTCCGAACTCGGAAGTGAAAACGCTCTGCGCCGATGGTAGTTTGGCCGTAGGCCAGGCGAGAGTAGGTCACTGCCAGGATCCCATGCGACCCCCCGACGGAAACGTCGGGGGGTTTTTCTTTATCTCCATCAGTGTCGCGTACCTGACAGAAGCAGGCGGCCGCCCCAGTCACTATCGACTCCGAATCGATGGCCGACCGGAGAAACGACTATGAATTTCCAGTTCACCGAACGCTGCAGGGTCCTGGTCTCGGGCCTGGTGATGACGACGGTTGCGGCGCTCCTGACCCTGACGGTCGCGCTGGCTCTCAGTCCGGAAAACCTTCTGCGGAACGCCGTGCGCGAGAACGCGGATGCGCGGGCCGTCGAAGTTTGACACAGTCAGGCCGCGACGATGCCGCCGACGGCGCAGAGCCGCCAGGTGCCCGGGATGCCTTTCAGCGCCTGAATTCCACGATCCTCGAACGGGATGTCGGCTCCGACTACGAGATCGGTAACCGTGCCGGTCACGAGGATCTCGCCTGGCGCCGCCAGCGCGAGCACACGTGAGGCGAGGCTGACGGCGATGCCGCCGATTTCGGTCGGTCGCCGCTCAATTTCGCCCGTATGCACGCCCGCGCGGATCTCAAGGCCGAGCGCGCGCACTTCGTTCCGGATGCGGCTTGCAAAATTCACGGCACGAACCGGGCCATCGAAGGTGGCGAGAAATCCGTCGCCAGTCCGCTCGATCTCGCGCCCGCGGAAGGCGGCGAGGTTACGGCGGACCAGCGCATCGTGCGCAGTGCGCACGGCGAGCCAGCGTGAATCGCCGATCTTCGCGGCCACGTCCGTCGAGCCGACAATATCCGTAAACACGACCGTCGCGAGTTCACGCTCGGCCGGCGTGTCCACGCGCACGCCCGTTACGAATTCCTGGATCTCGTCCAGCACGACGTCGCACTGCGGCGTGTGAAACGGATAGCAGTCGGCGCCAGGCAGCTCGACCAGCGTTGCGCCGGGAATGTGCTTCGCCAGATACTGGCCGGAGGCGAGCCGGTAATGACTGTTCGAGCGACGATGCAGGATCCGGGTCGGCACCGAGATTGAGGGCAGGATCGAGCGTACGTCCACGTTCAGCACCCAGCGGTACATGCGCGCGGCCGCGCCCGGCGGCATAGCGAGCCGCTGATTGCGCGTGAACCACTGGCGCATCCGTTGATCTGCGGCGATGGAAGGCGCGGTCACCGCGAGCATGGCCGGATCCTGGCCCCAGTGTTCTTCGTAGCTTGCCACGAGCTTTTCATATGAGGCGTCGGGCATGCCGATCGGGTAATCGGCAGCGCGGCGCCAGCGCGCGAAGCTGTTGACGAGGATCAACGCCCGCGCGCGATCGGGGTATGTGGCGGCAAGCAGCATCGCCATCGGGCCGCCTTCGGTGTCGCCGACGATGACAGTCTCGCGCGAACCGGCGGCGTCGAGCGCTAGCAGGGCGTCGTCCATCCACTCCTCGAGCGTCGGCAGCGAATCGAGCGCCACCGGGTCGGAAATGCCCGATCCGCGCTTGTCAAAGCAGATTACCCGCCCGATCCGCGACAGACGCTCGAAATAGTGGGCGCAGGAGGGATCGTCCCACATCGCATCGAGATTGGTCGCCCAGCTCGGAACGAACAGGATGTCGCGCGTCGCGTCGCCGAAGACCTGGTAGCCGACATAGCCGTCGGCGGATTTCGCATAGCGAGTGTCGGGACGCATCGTGCAATATAACCGATGACCGGAATCTCCCGGATCCGCCGGGCGTGCGGTCTAACTGATAGTCTTGGCGTTGCCACGATGCCCGCCGAGCCCCTGCCGAAGCGCCGCCGGATTCTCGTCGTCGAAGACGAGCCGGGCATCGCGGACACGATTCGCTATGCGCTTGCCACGGACGGTTTCGATCCGCATGTCTGTGCGCTCGGCGGCGACGCGATGCGTGCGCTCGACGGCGGCGAATTTGCGCTCGCGATCCTCGATGTCAGCCTGCCGGACACCAATGGATTCGACCTGTTCCGGCAGATCCGCGCCTGCAGCGAGCTCCCGGTCATCTTCGTGACTGCGCGCGCCGAAGAGGTCGACCGCGTCGTCGGGCTCGAGCTCGGTGCTGACGACTACGTCGCCAAGCCATTCTCGCCGCGCGAGCTCGTCGCGCGCGTGCGCACGGTGTTGCGCCGGATGGCACCGCAGTCCGCCGTGCACGGCGCCTCGACTGCCGCCGTTCCCGCGGGCGCATTCAAGGTCGACGAAGAACGCCGGCGGATCAGCTTCTGCGGTCACCCCCTCGAGCTCACGCGCTACGAATACGAACTGCTGAGGACGCTCGTCGCGCGGCCCGGCCGGGTCTTTTCCCGCGACGAGCTGCTCGCCAGGGTGTGGGGCGATTCGACGGAGAGCATTGACCGCACGGTCGACGCTCACATCAAGACCCTGCGGGCTAAGCTCCGCGCCGCCGCGCCCGGGCTCGACCCGATACTGACGCATCGCGGCTCGGGCTATGCGCTCGCCGAGGACCTGAAAATCCCGTGACACCGCGCAACCGGGTCTTCCTCGGTTTGGTTGGAATCTTCATCCTGGCATTCGCTTTCCTGACATACCGGATCGCGATCGACCTCGATCCACGCTACCGGGAGCCAGCGGAAGACGGCCTGATCGAGACCGCGCACCTGCTCGCCAGCATGATCGAGCTCGATATCAGGGACGGGGCGATCGACGTCGAATCCCTCGGTCCGGCGTTCAACAATCTCTATTCGCGGCGCTTCAGCGCCCGGATCTACTCGGTCGAGAAAACGAAAGTCGACCTTCGCGTGTATGTAACGGACCGCAATGGCCAGGTCGTGTATGACTCGCTGGGCGTGGCCAAAGGCAAGGACTATTCGCTCTGGCACGATGTGAGCCGCACGCTGGACGGAGAGTACGGGGCGCGCACCACAAACGACCTTCCCGAAGATCCGCGCACTGCCGTCATGTATGCGGGCGCTCCCATCTGGCATGCCGACCAGATCGTCGGCGTCGTGACGGCCGGCCGGCCGGTGGTCTCTTTTGGCCAGTACCTGCAGGCTGCGCGAACCCGGATCATTTCGGCGGGTATCATTGCCGGCTTCACGTTTCTCCTCCTGGCAATCCTGGTTTCGGTGTGGCTGGTTCGCCCGGTTGGGCTGGTCGCCGGCTATGTGCGGTACCTCCGCCGCGAGCCGGGAGCCGTGCGACCGAATCTCGGGCGCGGCGCACTTGGCGCAATGGCGGTGGCCTACCAGGAAATGCGCGACGCACTCGCAGGCCGGCAGTTCGTGACGGAGTACGTGCAGACGCTCACGCACGAGATCAAGAGTCCGCTGTCGGCAATCCGGGGCGCAGCGGAACTGCTGCAGGAACCGATGCCGGAGACGGATCGCCGGCGGTTCGTAGACAACATCCTGCGCGAGACAGGGCGCACGCAGGAACTCGTGGACCGTCTGCTCGAACTCGCATCGCTCGAGCGTCGGCGCGGCCTGGACAAGGTGGAGTCGACGACGCTTCGCTCCATCGCCGACGACGCCTTGCAGGCCGTCGAGGCGCGGGCGCAGCAGCGGCAGGTCCGCGTCCTGTTCAGGTCGGATCAGGAAGTCCCGCTCCGCGGCGACCCGCTTCTGCTTGCAAGCGCCTTGACGAATCTGCTCGAAAACGCAATCGACTTCTCGCCGGCTGGTGCAATGGTCGAAGTGGAAGTCGAACGGATTGGCGACGATGCGCTCGTGACGGTCCATGATCATGGATCCGGAATCCCGGATTTTGCGGTCGGGCGGATCTTTGACCGGTTCTATTCCCTGCCGCGGCCGCACAACGGGAAGAAGGGAACCGGCCTCGGCCTGACCTTCGTGAAGGAAATTGCGGAGCTTCACGGCGGTTCCGCAAGCCTCGACAACGCGCCGGATGGCGGCGCGATCGCCAGATTGCGTCTCCCGATCGACCGCCCTACCTGAAACTTCACGCGGACTTCACGAAACCCTCCAGGCGCTTCGAACTGCCTTCTCAATGGCGAGTCACGCTGTCACCCGTGTCGCACCGGCACACGGGAGAAAAGCATGCAGCGCATCGGAAGAAGTTCCTGGATGGTCCTGGCTTTGGTCGCGATGTCCGCCGTGTACGGCCCCGCCGCAATCGCCGGCACCGCGGATCCCGACGACAGGACGCTCAGCCCCTATTTTGCAGTCGAGAATGTCGAGCCTGGCGTCGACCCGCTGCCGCTGAAATCGACGGACGTCAAGGTTCGCGTGCTCGGAGTCATCGCGGAAGTCGTCGTCAGCCAGCGGTACACGAACGAGGGAAAGCTGCCTCTCGAGGCGCGCTACCTGTTTCCCGCGTCCACGCGCGCGGCCGTTCATGCGATGAACGTGCGTCTCGGAGACCGGCTCATCACCGCCAGCATTCGGGAGAAGGAGGCCGCCCGGGCCGAGTACGACACCGCGAAGAAGGAAGGCAAGACCGCGGCACTCCTGGAGCAGCACCGGGAAAACGTTTTCCAGATGCACGTCGGAAACATCCTTCCGGGCGACGACGTCCGGGTGGAACTTTCCTATACGGAGTTCCTGGTCCCGACGGACGGCATCTACCGGTTCATCTACCCGACCGTCGTCGGCCCCCGGTACAACGGGGCACCGGGCCTGGAGAGTCATCGCCCGGAGGCCTGGATCATGACGCCGTACTTGAGGCAGGGCGTCGCGTCCGCGACAAAATTCACGCTCGCCGCTGAGCTCGAATCGCCGGTTCCCTTGAGCTCGATCACTTCGCCGAGTCATCGGCTGAGCGTTCGCGGGGAGCGCAGTCGCAGGGCGCGTGTGGGGCTGGAGCCCGATGGGACGCCCCTGGACAATCGTGATTTCGTGCTCGAATACCGTCTCGACGGCGACGCATTCCAGTCGGGCGTGCTGCTCTCGGAAAGTCCCGGCGAGAAGTATTTTCTCGCCATGGTGCAGCCGCCCGCGGCCGTGCCGGCATCGACCATCGTCCCGCGTGAATACGTGTTTGTCGTGGACGTGTCGGGTTCGATGCACGGGTTTCCACTCGACACCGCGCGGGCGCTGATGGGCAACCTGCTGCCGCGGCTCCGGCCCAGCGACACCTTCAACGTGCTGTTGTTCTCCGGCGGAAACAGGGTCCTTGCCCCACAGTCGATCCCGGCAACGCAGGCCAACATCGCGCATGCCATCGGGATCCTGGGCCGGGAGTCCGGCGGTGGCGGTACCGAGCTGCTACCGGCCCTGCGCCAGGCGCTCGCAATGCCGAGCGACGCCGACCGCGCTCGCGTTTTTGTCGTTATCACCGATGGATATGTCTCGGTGGAACGGGAAGCCTTCGCCCTGGTCCGGCGTAATCTGTCGCAGGCCAGCCTTTTCGCCTTCGGCATCGGCTCGTCGGTCAACCGGTCGCTGATCGAGGGACTCGCGCGCGCGGGCCAGGGCGAGCCATTCATCGTGCTCGATCCCGTTCATGCTCCCGAGGAGTCGCGCCGCTTCCGCGAGATGATCGAGTCGCCGGTCATGACGAATGTGTCGGTGCGATTCGAGGGCCTCGACACCTATGACGTGACGCCCGCGACCTTGCCGGACGTCTTTGCGCGCCGCCCCGTGATCGTATTCGGGAAGTGGCGCGGTGACGCGCTGGGCGCAGTCGTAGTCGAAGGCACGACGGCCGCCGGTGCATACCAGAGCCGGCTTGCCGTGAATCCGAGGTCCCCGAGTATCGGCGCGGGTGCCCTGCGATATCTGTGGGCGCGGCACCGGATCGCCGAGCTATCGGACCAGGAGAAGCTCACCCTGGATGGCGAGCTGCGCCAGGACATCCTCGGGCTTGGCCTGAAATACAATCTTCTCACCCAGTACACGTCGTTCATCGCCATCGACAAGGTCGTGCGGCTGAAGCCTTCCGACGGCTCCAGGACCGTGGATCAGCCCTTGCCCCTGCCGCAGGGCGTCTCCGATCTCGCGGTCGGGGAGTCCGTCATTCCCGGAACGCCAGAGCCGTCGATGTGGGCGCTCATCATCATTGCGCTGCTGTCGATGACCCTCCTGATGCGCAGGAGGGCGGCGATCTTCCGCGCGCCATCGACATGGTCCAGTTGAGCGTCGCCCGATTCTCGCTGATCCCCAGGGCCACTCGACCGCGTTTCGGCGGCGGCGCCTGGCTGATCGGCGTACTGGCTGCGCTGTGGCCCGTGTGGAAATGGAGCGCAGCCCGGTTTCGCGATGGCTCCGACGAACCCTGGGGAATCGTCGCAATCGCGGCGCTCGGCGTGCTGCTCTGGCGCGAGAGGGCATCGTTCTCTGTGGCGCCGCGCCCGTATTGGCTCCTCGTCGCCTCGGCGCTGACTTGCGGCGCGATCGTGACGGCGCCGTGGCTGCCGCCGCTGCTGCGCGGTGTGCTTGCGTCCTTTGCCGTCACGACAGTCCTGATGGCAGTGCGCAAGGCAGACCAGTGCATGCCGCCATACCTCATGCTCGCTCTGCTCTCGTTGCCGATCCTGTCGTCCATGCAGTTCTACCTGGGTTATCCGTTACGCGTGATCACGGCCGCGGCGAGCGCAGTCCTCCTGTCGGCTGCGGGATTCGAAGCCATCCGCTCCGGCAGCGCCCTCATGGTTGACGGTGCCCTGGTCATGGTCGACGCGCCTTGCGCCGGAATCCACATGGCGTGGGCGGCATATTTCACGGCAAGCGTCGCTGGCGCATGGCTGCGACTGCCCACCCGCGCTTTTCTCTTGTGTGTGTCGAGCGTGAGTCTCGCCGTCATCGCGATGAACGTCCTCAGGAATACAGCGCTCGTTGCACTCGAATCCCGCCCGGCGGGACTCAGCGACGCCTGGCACGAGGCAATCGGAATCGTTGCGTTCACCATCGTGTGCTCCGCAACCCTCTGGAGGGCGCGTGAGCTTTCGTGAATCCGCCCTGGTCCTTGCGGCGACGCTGCTGATCATCTCGATTTCGTGGCCCGCCCTGCCGCGTGGGCGCGAAGACGTATCGCGTGCGTCCGGTATCGAACCTGCCGTGGAATGGCCACTGGTCGTCGAGGGAGAGCGCCTGCGTCCGCTCGCGATGGGCGACATCGAGCGACGATTCGCCGCCCGATTTCCCGGCGCCATCGGCCGCTTCGCATCCGAGGATGCAACATGGATATTGAGGCGAGTCGACCGGCCGACACGGATGCTGCATCCGGCGACCGATTGCTTTCGTGCTGCCGGGTATTCGATTCGCGACGAGCAGCTGAGCCTCGGGAGTCACGGGCTGCGGCGCTGCTTCAAGGCGGAAAATGAAGGGGGTCAATTCCTCGTCTGCGAGCGGATCGTCGGAGCGGACGGCGAGTCCTTCACCGACACATCGGCCTGGTACTGGGCGGCGGCGCTCGGTCGGTCGCGCGGGCCCTGGCTGGCAACGACGCGGGCCATGCCGCTGTAGCGTGGATTGACGGCCGGACCCGATGCGACCCCGACGGAAACGTCGGGGGATATTCTTTTAGCCGTCTGCCGTTTGTCCTACAGCCGATTCCCGGGGCCCTGTGGCTAGATCGGTCAATGGACCCCCCGACCACTGTCCAAGGACCGCGTGTATCCGCCGTGATCCCGGCCCACGACGAGGGCTCCACGATCGGCGGCGTGATCGAGCCATTGCTCCGTCACCCGCTGATCGACGAGGTCATCGTCGTCGACGATGGCTCGAGTGACGACACGGTCATCCGGGCGCGGGAGGCGGGAGCGACTGTCATGTCCCTGCCTTTGAACGGCGGCAAGGCCTCGGCCATGGCACGCGGCGTCGCCGCTGCGCGCAATGACATCGTTTTTTTCTGCGACGGCGACATCCTCGGGCTCACGCCGCAGGTGATCACTCGCATCGTGACGCCCGTGACCTCGGGCCGCTACGGCATGTTCGTGGGGATTCGCGGCAGGAAGACCTACTGGGCCAACCGGCTGCTGCACTTCACGCCGATGCTCGGCGGTGAGCGCGCGCTGCGAAAATCACTGTGGGACCATGTGCCACACGATTACAAGCGGAATTTCCAGATTGAAATCGCGCTCAATTTCTTCGCCAAGCAGCTCGGGCAGCCGATGGGCTGCACCGTCGTGCACGGCCTCAGCCAGGTCATCAAGGAAAAAAAGCGTGGACTGCTGCCCGGACTGTGGCAGCGTCTCGCGATGATTCGCGATATTCTCCTCGTCAGCTGGCGGATCTATGCCGTGCTGCAGGCACAGATGGCACTCGAGCGCCTGCGCCGCAGCGAAAAGATTACGTAGCGCCGCTTCGCGGCTGATCGCTCAGGGCTTCGCAGCGTCGGCCGCGATTCCGCTGAATTGCAGGCTGTTAACCTTGTCGACGATCGGCGCAAGCGCATCGAGCTTGTGCGAGGCATCGCCGCTCACGCGGTGCGTAACGACGACGTTCGTCGCGCTGTCCTTTTCCTCGAGCGCGACCGAGATAACACCGGAGACCGCCATTTCCTGAAGAGGACCGAGTGTGGCCTGCATCCGCAGCAGTTTTCCAGGCACCGCCATGATCACACGCCCGTGCTCGGAGCTGCCGCCGTTCCAGCGCTCGCAGAAGCAGCCGCCCGCCTCGGCGGCGAGGCTGAGATTCTCGCGCTTGCCGGACCAGGTGTGATCTGCGGGCCACCAGCGTTCCGGATGCACCAGCGACTCCCAGACTTTCGCGGCCGGCGCGGCGATCGTGTAGCGCAGTTCGATAAGCATCGCGTCGGGCGCCGCCGACTTCACTTCGGCACCGGCGATGATCGGCGCGAGGGCCAGGACGCCCGCGAGGAATGGATGCTTCATCGAACTACTCCTTGGATTGCCATTCGTTTTCGTCCCGGCGCGCGAGCTCGTCGAGATCCGCGGGCGTCGCCGCCGGGTCGTCGACCCATTCGCGGAGCAGCGGCCCGCCGTTGATCAGGTCGATTGCGAGGCGTGTCGTCTCGTACTCGTAGGGAAATTCGCGCCACAGCGGATAGTCGGCGCGGATCGCTCGGATCGCCTTGAAGGCGAGCGCCATCAGGCGCCACGGGCGGAATTTCGAATGGTTGTAGCCGGGATCGTCGACGTGAATCTGGATTCCGGCGCAGAGCCTGCCCGCGTGCTTGTGAAAGGTCGGCTCGAACCAGCAGGGACGAAGGCGGCAGCCGGCGAGCCAGTCGGGTGCGAGCGCTCGCATGTTCGCGAGCAGCTTGTCCGCATCGATGTCCGGTGCGCCGAAAAGTTCGAGCGGCCGGGTGGTGCCGCGGCCCTCGGAGAGCGTCGTGCCTTCGACCATCACCGTGCCGGGATAGCAGCGCGCCATCGCGACACTCGGTGCGTTCGGGCTGGGATTAATCCAGGCGCGCTCGCCCTGGGGCCAGCCGTAGCCGGGCGATTGTGCGGGACGCCAGCCGTCCATCGCGACATGGACGTACTCGAGATCGAGTTTCAGGTGGCGCACGAACCACTCGCCGAGTTCGCCGAGCGTGCGCCCGTGTCGCATCGGCATCGGCCCCGCTCCGACGAAACTCTCCCAGCCATCTTTCAGGAGCAGTCCCTCGACCGGCCGTCCGATCGGGTTCGGGCGGTCGAGCACCCACACCGCCTTGCCGAGGCGCGCGGCACTCTCGAGCACGTAGCGCAGCGTCGTGACAAACGTATAGATGCGGCAGCCGAGATCCTGGAGGTCGACGAGCAACACGTCGAAGGATTCCATCATCTCCGGCGTCGGGCGGCGCACCTTGCCATAGAGGCTGAAAATCGGGATGCCATAGCTCGGGTCCGTCGAATCCTCCGTCTCGACCATGTTGTCCTGCTTGTCGCCGCGCAATCCATGTTGCGGCCCGAATGCGGACGTCAGGCGGAAGTCCTCGTGGGCGGCGAGCGCGTCGATCGTATGCGTGAGGTCGGCGGTGACCGATGCCGGATGCGCGAGCAGCGCGACGCGGCGGCCATCCAGGGGCTTGCGGACCGCGCGGTCGAGCAGCAGGCGATCGATGCCGAATTTCATCGCGGCGTCACGCGGAGCATGAATGTCGACGGGTCGTGGAAGTCGGGTTTATCGCCCGCATGCGCGAGCGCCCACCAGGAGAGGCTTCCGTCCTCCGACTCGATGACGGCCGCGAGTCCCGTGCGGACGACTGATGCGTTTGCAAGCTCGGGCAGCTCTGGGATGGGAATTTCGGCGATCAATTCGCAAACACTCGCGGAGGGTATGAATGTAATTGGTGGCGCAGACATCCCGGGCAAGGACCGTTCGCTGCGCCTGCCCGAGAAGCGATACGCCGCCCAGTCCCCGGACGGTGCGAAGTTGAACTCGTGGTAGCTGTCGCTTGCATCGGCCTGGAGAAATGCCTCGAAGCAGGTATGTTGCCAGAGACCGTCGCTGCGGCGCGCGGAACCTGGCGGAGGAAGCCTGAGGAGGTTGATCATGCCTTCAATCCGGAACCTGATTCGCAAGCCCGGCACAAGTGCCGAAGGCCCGATCGCGATGGCGAAGCGCCGGATTGCGTCGCAGGAACTGGCAGGATGTGGATGGAGCTCGGCGGAAAGCGTCGTCATCGATCGCCACTCTAGACGGTTCAACCTAAAGTCGCCCGCGCGGCGAATATGGCCGCGGCGGGGTTGCAATCGGCGTGGCGCCCGGCAAAGTGTCCGGCGTGCAGTTCGACACCGTGATTGTCGGCGCGGGCTCCGCGGGCTGCGTCCTTGCGAACCGGTTGAGCGCAGATCCCGCGCGCAGCGTCTGTCTCATCGAGGCAGGACCGCGGGACCGCTCGCCTCTGATCCACATACCGGCGGGACTGCTGGGCACGCTGCCGACGCGGCACATGAACTGGGCCTACCACACCGAGCCGCAGGCCGGTCTCGGCGGGCGGCGCGGCTACCAGCCGCGCGGGCGCACGCTCGGCGGCTCGAGCTCGATCAACGCGATGATCTACATGCGCGGCCATCGCAGCGATTACGACGACTGGGCGGCGCTCGGCAACGCGGGCTGGTCCTATGACGACGTGTTGCCGCTGTTTCGCCGGTCGGAAAACCAGCAGCGTGGCGCTGATCATTTCCACGGCATCGGCGGCGAGCTTTCGGTTTCGGATCTCGCGAGTCCGGTCGCGGCCTCCCATGCCTTCGTCGAGTCCGCAGTTCGCGCCGGCCTTCCAGCGAATCGCGATTTCAACGGGGCAACGCAGGATGGGGCGGGTCTCTACCAGGTGACGCAGCGGCGCGGACGCCGTTGCAGCGCGGCCGTCGCATTCCTGCGTCCCGTACTCGGGCGGCCGAACCTGACGGTCCTGACCGGAACTCATGCGATGCGCATCGCCTTCAATGGGCGGCGCGCCGTCGGCGTCGAAATGGAACGCCGTGGCGAAAACTCGGTCGTCGGCGCATGCCGCGAAGTCGTGATCTCCGCCGGTGTCTTCGGTTCGCCGCAACTGCTGCTGCTGTCCGGAATCGGCCCGCGCGCTGAGATAGAGCGCCACGACATCGCATTGCGGCACGAGCTGCCCGGTGTTGGAGAAAACCTCGTCGACCATGTGGATCTCGCGCTTGTGTATCGCTCTTCGGATCGACGGCTCATGGGCATCACGCCGGGTACGGCACTCCGCGCGATCCCGGGCTACTTCCAATGGCAATTCCGCGGCACGGGCCTCCTGACGACCAATTTCGCCGAGGCGGGCGCTTTCCTTCGCACGCGCGAGGGTCTCGACCGACCTGACGTGCAACTGCACTTCGTCAACGCGCTCGTGGACGATCACGCCCGCCGGCTGCATTTCAGCTATGGCATTTCCTGCCACGTGGCGGTGCTGCGGCCCAGGAGCCGGGGAAGCGTCCGGTTGCGATCGGCGGATCCGCGCGAGCCGCCGCGCATCGACCCGAACTACCTCGCTGCGGAGGACGATGTCGCGACGCTGCTTGCAGGTATCCGGCGCGCGCAAGACATCATGGAAAGCGAGCCGCTCGCGCCACATCGGGGCGCCGAGCTTTTTGCCGAGGGCGATGGCGACGACGCGCTCATCGCGCGCATCCGCCGGCGCGCCGACACCATCTATCATCCTGTCGGCAGCTGCCGCATG
>DAIRVV010000047.1:0-13384 GCA_036802645.1 Steroidobacteraceae bacterium | reverse complement strand
GCAGCCTGCACCGCGGCCTCCACTTCCGGAGGGCCCGCGATCGGCACGTCGCCAAGATGCTCGCCGGTTGCGGGATTGATGGAGACCAGGCGTTCGTTCGCCACGGTCAACTCAGTTCTGCGAGACGATCGGCCTGGGCGCCAGCGGCGTGCTCCGCCAGCGTGCCGGTCCTGTGTCGCTGCACGAACCAGTAGTACGCGAAGCCGCCGAACATGACGACGCCGACGAACAGCAGGCCGCCCCACTTCAGGTACCAGTGGAATGGCTCGGTCGCGTTATAGATCGACTGGCGCGGCCAGATCAGGTTGATCGCCATGAACAGGCCCCAGGCGACGGCAACGGCATTCACCGGCAGCCCCCAGCGGCCGAGCGTGAAGTAGCCGGGCACGGCGTCCTCGGAGCGCCACTGCCCGCGCAGCCGTGCCAGCAGCATCGGGATCGTGACCAGCAGGTAGGCGATGTAGATCATGACGACCCCGATGCTCGTGATCACCACGAAGATCTGCGGCTGGCGTATGTTGACCACGAGGATCGCGATCGCCAGCACGCCGATCAGGATTGACGGGATGATCGGCGTGCGCGTCTTCGGGTGGACGCGCGCGAGCTGCGTGCCGCCGGGCAGGTTGTTGTCGCGCGCCATCGCGAACATCATCCGGATCGCGGCCGTGTGGACCGCCAGGCAGCAGACGGTGATGGCAATCACCACCGACCAGAGGAAGATGTCGCCGACCGTGCGGCCGAGCACGTCGAGGACGATGAACTGCAGGCCGCCGACGCCGAGCTCCTCGCTGTTGATGTCCGTGACGGCCATCATCGCGAACAGCAGGATCGCGCCGCCGATCAGGAACGACGCGATCAGCGCGCGAAGGATCGCCTTCGGCGCATTGCGGCGCGGATCGAGGCTCTCCTCGCCCAATGAGCTGGCGGTGTCGAAGCCGTACATGACATAGGCGGAGGCGAGCGAGGCCGCCAGGAACGCGCCGAAGTAGCCGAGCTCCCAGCCGGCCCCCAGGCCCTGCGTCTCGAATACGACGCCGGGTCCGCGATTGACGTTGACCGCAAACGCAAGCACGAGCAGAACGGCGGCGATCAATTCGATCAAGACGCCTGCGCTGTTGATCCGCGCCATCAGCTTGACGCCGATCGCGTTGATGATCGTGGTGAAGACGATCAGCGCCGTGCCGAGGATCACGGCGTTGGCGGCGTAGTCGTACTTGCCGGTGCCGTCGCCGTAGAACTGGAATAACGCGTCGATCTGCGGCAGCGTGATCTGGTACGCCAGCGCGACCGCCGAGATTGTGACGATCGAAGCGGTCAACATCGTCCAGCCCGCCAGCCAGGCGACGTGTGGCGTGCCGAGCCGCTTGGACCAGTTGTAGATCGATCCCGCGATCGGGTAGCGCGAGGCGAGTTCTGCAAAGCAGAGCGCGACCATCAGCTGCCCGGCGAAGACGAGCGGCCACGACCACCAATAGGCCGGGCCGCCGAACGCGAACCCGAAGTAGAACAGCTGGAAGGTGCCGGTGAGGATCGAAATGTAGCTGATGCCGGCGGCGAACGTGGCGAAGCTGCCGAGCGTGCGGTCCAGCTCCTGCTTGTAGCCGAACCTGGCCAGGTCGGCATCGTCGCCCGCGCGTGGATCAGCCGTCGCGCTCATGCGAATCCCCCTCCCTCGGTACTTGATGCCAATGACTATATTTCAGCGGGCAAGTCTTGCCTACACGCCCCGGTGCCGCTCGAAGCGGGCGAGGAGGCCGGTGGCGACGGTCGTGAGGAACACGATTCCCACCAGCAACAGGAAAACTGAATCCAGGCCCTGTGTTTTCTTCAGCCAGCCGATTGCGGGTTCCTGGAGTATCGGGCCGATCGAGCCGAATCCGTTGATCACGCCGGCGGCGAGCGCGGCCTGGCGACGGCTTCCGACGTCCATGGCGCAGGCACCGGATAGCAATGAGTCCGGACCCATCGCGGTGAATCCGATCAGGCCCAGCAGCGCGACGAACAGGATGGGCGACGACAGGCCGACGAGCCACATCGCACAGGTGAACATGAAACAGCCGGTCGTCATCCAGAAGATGACGGGCGTCCTGCGCGAGCCCGGCAGGCGGTCGGACCAGATGCCCGCGACCAGCACGCCGAGGAAACCGATCCAGTCGAACGCCGTCGACCAGTAGGCGGCGATGGACGTCGTCATCCCGAAGTGCTCGCCGAGGATCAGCGCCGACCAGCTGTCGAGCGCATAACGCAGGAACTTGAAACCGAAATAGATGAGGCCCATCGCGACGATGGAAACGACGAAGCCGCGCGGCAGCAAGGCCTCGGGCGCACTCGAAGCCACTCGCGATTCCGCAGTGGGGACATCCGGCTCCGATGCATCTTCCAGCGACAGGCCGACCGACTGCGGCCGCTCGCGTGCGCGCAGCACGAAGTACGCGGTGAAGAGGAGCAGGAGAATGCTCGATCCGAAAAACGACCACGCGAGGCCCAGCCAGCCGAGCAAGAATCCGGCGAGCCCCTTGCCGAAGATCGCGCCGAACTGGTAGCAGGTGCCCCAGATCCCGAAGAAAGTCCCGCGCTCGGCGCGCCGCGTCCAGTTTGCGAACAGGGCGACGTTGTGGGGCCAGCCCGTCGCCTGCGCGAGGCCGTGGATTCCCATAGTCACACACATCCAGAGATAGGCGCTCGCGACCTCTGTGTCGACGAGGAAACCGAGCGCGATGTTGCATGCGGCCGCGACGCACATGCCCCAGGCGATGATGCGCCGGCTCTCGACTCGTTTGCCGAGCCAGGCCGCGAGGAACTGGCCCAGCATGTAGGTGATCAGATAGATGGTCCACGGCGCGGCGACCTGGACGTCGTCGAGCCCGAAATGCTCCTTCAGCGGAAGCTTGACGACCGCGTAAACTTTGCGGACGACATAGAAACCGCAATAGGAAAGCCAGGTCGCAGTGAACAGCTGCACGCGATAGCGCCGCAGCAGTTCCGGGTTCGATGCGTTCACGTGAACGACCTGCCCGCGAGGTCGAGCCGGCCCTCGGCCAGCTCGTCCCAGAATCCGCGCGGCAGAGTCAGGTAGCTTGTGCAGCTCGCAGTGGCGAGCCGGGTATTCCCGGGGATGTCGGAGGCGCAGCAGGTGACGAATATCGAGCGCATGCCGGCCGCTTTCGCCGCCATGAGGCCCGCCTGGCTGTCCTCGAATACCAGGGTTTCCGCGGAATCGGTCTTGAGCGCGCTGGCTCCGAGCAGGTAACCCTCGGGGTCCGGCTTGGAACGGCTGACCGCGTCACCGCCGATGCGGGCATTTTGCTCGACGCAGTCGCTGATGCCGAGCTTGTCGAGGAACGAATCGATCACCGAGCGTGGGCTGCCGGACACGACGCCGAGCTTCAGCTCGCGTGCCGCCGCCGCGCGCACAGCTTCCACCGCGCCGGGAACCGGCATGGGGTCCGCGACTGCTTCCGTCCAGTACATGAGCAGCTCGTCGGCCAGCGCCATTGCGTCGCAATCGATCCCCGTATGCTCGCGGATGACGCCGGCAACGTGGGCCCAGGTGCGGCCGCGCGTTTCGGAGTTCGGGAGCGCGAAGCCAGGGAGGCCATGACGCTCGAGGACCACACTGATCGCTTCGTCCGTCTGAGTCTCGCTGTCGACGAGGGTGCCGTCGAGATCGAAGAGCACAGCGCGAACCCTCGTCATGGAGCGAGTCTGGCGAGATCGAGGTTCCAGGACATCCGCGTCTTGCCAGTGGCGTCAATGATGCCGAGTGCGAGTCGGGTCGACGAACCCTGCCAGTCGATGTCGATGCAGCCGAAATTCGCCTGCGGCAGGACTTCGCTCGCCCGATTGGAATTGGGCGTCGGCAGCAGCCATTCCTCGGTCAGGCCGCTCGAAGTCAGGTCCCAGAATGTGTAGGGCACGTTCAGGTCGAGCTTCGACAGCTCGGCGTAGTGGATATCGCCACTCAGGAAGAGGATGCCGTTCGACTTCTTTCGCCGAATCAGTTCGAACAGGCGCTCGCGATCGCGCGCAAACCCGGCCCAGGATTCCCAGCCGGTGAAGTCGGCGAGCACCTGCAGGCTGGACGCGAACAGTCGAAGATCCGCGGGCACCTCGAGTTGCCGCTCGAGCCAGTGCCACTGCCGCTCGCCGAGCATCGTCGCCTTGTGATCCGGGTTTCGCGCATACGGCCCCGGGACATCGAGTCCTTTCGCCATCCGCGCCCTGGCCCAGGTTTCGAAATCGACGCCGCCGCGTTCCTGCGCGATGAGCGGCGTGCGGTTGTAGCGCAGGTCCGGCAGGATCACCTGTACGCGCCGTCCCGGCGGGCCGAACAGATACGACGCATAGACGCCATCGCGATCGCGTCGCGGCGAGCCGGCGGGTTCGCTCCAGAAGTCGAGGAAGATCCGGCGCGACTCGTCCTTCATCGGATATTCGCTGCCAGCATCGTTCTCGCCGAAATCATGGTCGTCCCAGACGGCGACAAGCGGCGTCCCGGCCCGCAGCCGCGCAAAGCCGGGTTGCGCCGCGAGCTCGGCATACTTTCCGCGCAGCACCGACATGTCGCGCGTGTCCCCGTAGACGTTGTCGCCGAGAAACACGAACAGGTCGGGCTTCTTCGCGTGAACGGCGTCCCAAATCGGCTGCGGCTTCCCCGAGTCGGCGCAGGACCCGAAGCCGATGCGTGTCAGCGTGCGCCCGAGCGCCGCGTGGGGATCCGATCCCGATACAGCGACCCGCGCTTCAGCCGGGACCGACGCAAGCGCGGGTCCGCCGAGCGCGGCAGCGCCGGCGACGGCCAGTGACTGGCGCAGCAGTTCCCGGCGTGCGGGATCGTGATCGTTCATCGTGCGGTCGTCCTCGGAAGCGGCCTGAGATAGCCGGTCACCAGCGCGACGCCGAACAGTATCACCGCCATGCCCGAAAGCTGTATCCAGGAGAGCGACTCGCCGAGTGCGAGCCATCCGACCAGTGCGGCCACGGCAGGACAGACAAAGCCGTAGGAACCGACGACGATTGGCGAGGCATGGACCGTCAGCCAGGCGTATGCGGAATAGGCGAGACAGGAACTCATGAGTGTCAGGAACAGGAAGGCGGCGAATGCGCGCGTCGTCCATTCGATTGCAAACGACTCGCCCGAGAGCGCGGCCGCAACCAGCAACCCGATGCCGCCGGCGAGCATCTGCATCGCGACGAACATCAGCGGCGGATTCGTCGTGCCGGAGTTGCGATGGTAGATGGTGCCGAGGGACCAGCCGAGGCAGCCGAGCAGGATCAGGAGCTGCCAGCCAAGGCCCGCGAGATGGAATCCGCCCTTCGGGGCGAGGACGAGAAGGACGCCGGCGAACCCGACGAGCAGGCCCGCCTGGGAGCTGCGCGACAGGGGCTTCCGCCGCGGACCGACGGTACCGAGCCAGGCAATCCACAAGGCGGGCGTGGCGTTCAACAGCGCCGCCGTGTTCGACTGCACGTGCTGCATGGCGAGCACGTGGCAGGCGTTGCTGAAGAGGACCGCGAGAAAAGCCATCGCGAGCACATGGCCGATCTCCCCGCGCGAAAGTACCGGTGGCCCACTGCGCCACCATGCGAAGGCCATCAGCAGGATCCCGGCGCCGGAGAAGCGCATCCCGGCGACGAGGAGCGGCGGCTCGTCAGTCACCATGATCTTGGTTGCGAAGAAACTCGATCCCCAGACGAGATAGATGATCGCGAGTGCGATCGCGACCCGGGTCCGGCGTGACTCCGGATCGTGAATCAGCGATTCGCCTGCCTCGTGCTAACGGAATGCATCCACCATCCGACCAGGGCAAGCGCGACGAGACCGGCCCACTGGCCCGGCTGCATTGAAGTGGCAACCGCAAGGGCATTCGCGTCCTCCGTCAGGACGATCGGAATCGCGATCAGCACGCCGACGATGGCCTCGCCTGCGATGAGTCCCGCGGAGAACAGAAGGCCCATCTGCTTCAGGGCTTCTGGATCGCGGCCGGGATTGCGGCTGCGGTGCCAGCGTGTCGCAAGCTCGGCAATCAGGCCGCCGAAAAAGATCGGCGTGGTCAGCTCGAGTGGGAGGTAAATGCCTATGGCCACGCCAAGTACCGGCGCACGCCAGCTCGCGCCGCGCGCCTTGAGCCACTCATCGAGAACGATCGTGAGCGCGCCAACCACCGCGCCGATTGCCACCATGTTCCAGGGCAGGCCGCCGCGGAATATGCCGCCCGCGACCGACGCCATGAGCGTCGCCTGCGGTGCAGCGAGGGCGCGGACGCCTTCGCGCGCCGGAGTTCCGATTCCGTAGGCTTCGAGCAGCAGGTTGAGCACCGGCGCCATGACGGCTGCACAAGCCAGCGCACCGATGGCGAGCATCACCTGCTGGCGCCAGGGCGTCGCCCCGACTAGCTGGCCGGCCTTGAGGTCCTGGAGATTGTCGCCCGCGACCGACGCCGCGCTGCATGTCACCGCGCCGATCATGATCGCGGCGACGGGACCGGCCGTCGAATCCTTGCCCATCATTGCGAGCAGCACGAGCGAGGCAAAGAGAATCGTGGAGATCGTGATGCCGGACACCGGGTTGTTCGAAGAACCGACGAGACCCGCCATGTACCCGCTCACCGAGGAGAACACGAATCCGGCGATCACCATGATGACGGCCATCGCGAACGCGATGCCGAGGCTGTCGACCACCGCATTGTAGAGCGCGAAGATCGGCAGCACGAAGAGCACGATGCCAGCGAGGACCACCTTCATCGGGAGGTCGCGCTCGGTGTGCGGGACGCCCGCGGCGGAGCCGGCCTTCAGCGTCATGCCGGTCCGTATGCCGGACAACAGGGATTTCCGCAGCGACCAGAGTGACCAGAGACCGCCGATCAGCATCGCTCCCACGCCGATGTATCGAATCTGCCGGGTCCAGATCAGTCCTGCGGCATCTGCTGCGGACAAACCGGCGAGTTCCGCGGCGAGCGCAGGATTCCCGTCGACCATGAAATTGTTGTAGATCGGTATGAACACCCACCAGGACAGCGCGCCGCCCGAGAGCATCAGGCAGCCGATGTTGAATCCGACGATGAAGCCTACGCCGAGCAGGGCGGGCGACAGGTTGATGCCGAAGAAGCCGATCGTCCGTTCGCCGAAAAAGCGTGCCACGGCAAACGACTCGGGCGACAGGCGCAGGCCCGCGGTGGCGAGTTTGAAGACGGCGCCCGCCGCGGCGGCGACCGACAATATCTTGAGACCATGACCGGGATCTTCTCCGACTTTCAGAACCTCGGCTGTCGCAACACCCTCCGGAAACTGGAGCTTCTGGTCAAGAATCAGCGTCCGGCGCAGCGGCACCGAGAACAGCACGCCGAGCAGGCCGCCGAGGCCCGCGATGGAAAGCACCCACCAGTAGTCGAAGCGGGTCCAGTGCCCCATCAGCACCAGGGCCGGGATCGTGAAGATCGTGCCGGCCGCGATGGAAGCCGCGGCGGAAGCGCCGGTGGCGACGATGTTGTTCTCGAGGATGCTCGAACGGCCTAGGAGTTTCAGCACGCCCATCGAGATGACGGCCGCCGGGATCGCGGTCGCGACGGTGAGCCCCGCGAAGAGGCCGAGGTAAGCGTTTGCTGCAGCGAGCAGCATCGCGAGGATCAGCGAAAGGACGATGGCGCGTACGGTCAGCTGCGCCGGGTCATGCTCGCTCATGTGGACCACCCGCACTCGCGTCCGCGATTCTGCTCCTCCAGCCACTGCATCAGCGGCTGGAAGTACTCGACGATCGCGGTCGCGTCCATCTGCCGCGTGCCAGTCAGCTTCTCGAGCGCGTCCTGCCAGGGCTTGCTGCGCCCAAGCGCGAGCATTTCCTGGAAGTCGCGGCCGGCGACTTCGCTGCCGAAGATCGAGCACTCATGCAGCGGGCCTTTGAATCCCGCTTTCTCGCAGAGCGCCCGGTGGAACTGGAACTGCACGACGAACGAGAGGAAGTAACGCGTGTAGGGCGTATTGCCCGGCACGTGGTACTTCGCGCCCGGATCGAAGTCGGCCTCGGATCTGGCGATCGGCGCGTCTACTCCCTGGTATTTCCGGCGAAGTTCCCACCAGGCCTCGTTGTACTTCTCCGGCGGAATCGCGCCCGAGAACACGCCCCAGCGCCACTGGTCGACGAGCTTGCCGAACGGCAGGAAAGCGATCTTCTCGCTCGCGACTTTCATCTGTCGATTGATCACGGCCTCGGAGCTCGATTTCGCGCCCTTCGGCAGAAGTCCGACGCCCGAGAGATAGCCTTCGGTCATCGACAGGTTGATGGTGTCGCCGACGGCCTCGTGGAAGCCGTCGTGTGCGCCATCCTTGAAGAGGTAAGGCTGCTTGATGTAGCTCAGGTAATAGAAGATGTGCCCGAGCTCGTGATAGATCGTGTAGAGATCTTCCTCGGTCGGCTGAATGCACTGCTTGATACGGACGTCGCCCTTGCCGTCCATGTCGTGGGCGCTCGCGTGGCAGACGACATCGCGGTCACGCGGGCGCGTCAGCATCGATCGCTCCCAGAAACTCTCGGGCAGCTCCTCGAAACCCAGCGAGGTATAGAACGACTCGGCCGACCGCGTCATGCGGACCGCGTCGTAACCCTGCTTCTCGAGCGCGGACGTGACATTCAGGTTCGACACGCCGGGATAGGGTTCGAGCAACGGGTAGATGTTGTTCCACTGCTGGGCCCAGATGTTCCCGAAGAGATGTGCGGGAATCGGCTTGCCGTCCGGCACGCGCTCCTTGCCGTATTTCTGCTGCAGCTTGCCGCGCGCGTAGCAATGCAGGCCATCGTAGAGTGGCTTCACCTGCGTCCACAGCCGCTCGGTCTCGGACTCGAACTCCGCCGGGCTCATGTCGTAGCTGGCGCGCCAGAGGTCGCCCAGGTCCTTGAAGCCGAGGCCCTGGGCGCCTTCGTTCGCGAGCTCGACGAAGCGCTGGTAATCCTTGCGCATCGGTGGCGCAATCGAATGCCAACCCCGCCAGGCCTCGAGCTGCGTGTCCCAGTCGCGGCTGGTGGCGAGCGTCTTCGAGATGTCGTCGATGTTCTGGCAGCTCTCGGGACCCTTCGGGCAGTACTTGCCCGCACCGAACATCGAGGTCATGCGGGTTTCGATCGCCGCGAGCTCCGTGCGCTTGGCCGGATCGTCCGGCGCGGGCGCGGAGAGACTGAACTTCAGGAGCTCGATCGCATGGGCCGACTCGGGCGACATTTTCTCGCCTTCGTGGGCCTTGGACTCCGCGATGAGCTTTGCGACGGTCTCCTGGACCCGCTCATAGGCCCTCGCCGACAGCGCCTCAGTGTCGGGCGTGATGTAGGTGAGCTGCACCCAGCTCGCCTGGGCGTACTCCGTTCCGATGTCCGTGAGCTCGGCGTTCGCGCGGGCGACGAATTCGTCCGGGGTTTCGTCCTTGCCTGTCCCGCCGGCGCCATCGCTGCCGCAGGCGGCAAGCATTCCGGACAGGCACAAAACGACTGCAATGCGGCGCATCGGGATCCTCACTTCGTCGTCTTTTCCGCGCCATGCATCCACTCGACAATGCGGCCCGACAGCGCCCACAGCGTGAGGCTGAACGCGACCAGCACGACTGCAAGTCCGCCGAAGACGCCGAGCAGACCCGCGTGCTCGGGCTGAACGTTGAAATCGCCCGCGAGGCTCACCATCCACGGGTACTGGCCCATGTTCTCGGTGAACGCGCCGATGTAGCCGGCGAGCGTGTTGCCGAACAGATTCACGAGGAACCAGACTCCCATCATCAGAGAGGCAAACCGCAGCGGCGCGAGCTTGGTGATCATCGAGAGGCCGACCGGGCTGATGCAGAGCTCGCCCGTGGTGTGGAAGAGATAGGCGAGGACGAGCCAGATCATGCTTGACTTCATGTCGCCCGTGCGTTGCATCTCGAAAACCGCGACGACGAGGAAGACGAAACCGAGCGCGACCTGCGCGAGACCGAGATACATCTTGACCGGCGTCGCCGGATTCCTGCCCTTCGCGCCGAGGCGGGTCCACAGCATCGAGAAAGGGATGCCGAGCAGGACGATGAATAGCGGATTCAGCGACTGGAACCAGCCGGTCGGGACCAGGAAGGACCCAGCCTGGCGGTCGGTGTACTTCGCGGCGAACAGGTTCATCAGTCCACCGGCCTGCTCGAATGTCGCCCAGAAGATCACGACGAAAGTAAAGATCACGAAGATGACACGAAGGCGGTCGCGCTCGATGCTGGTCAGCGGGTGCTTGACGCCGCCGGCCAGAGCCAGCGAGCGATGTGCCGCCGGTTGCCTGCCGACGTCGCCGATGTAACGCTGGGCGAAAGCAAGCTGGATGATCACGGAAAGCAGCATGCCGATGCCGGCGCACAGAAAACCGACGCGCCAGCCATAGGCCGGATCCTCGCCAAGCGTCGAGCAGACGAGCGGCGCGAGGAAGGCGCCGACGTTGATTCCCATGTAGAAGATGACGAAGGCGCCGTCGCGGCGCGCATCACCCTGCGGGTACAGGTCGCCCACCATCGTCGAGATGTTCGGCTTGAAGAAACCGTTGCCGACACACATCAGCACGAGGCCGAGATAGAAGCTGGTCGGCGTATCCGGAAAAGCGATGCCGAGCAGCGGCAGGGAAAAGGCGCCCGACGTGCCCAGAGTGTCGAGCGGCGCGGCGAGCATGAATTGTCCGGCGGCCATCACGAGGCCGCCGAGGATTACCGCCTTGCGCTGGCCGAGCCAGTTATCGGCGATCCAGCCGCCGAAGATCGCAGTGCCGTAGACGACACCCAGGTACCAGCCGTAGAGCTTCAGCGCCTGCGCGTCCGCCCAGCCGAGGCCCGGATTGACCGCGTGCGTCGCGGCCGCCGCGTACAGCACGAGCAGCGCGCGCATGCCGTAGAAGCTGAAGCGCTCCCACATCTCCGTGGCGAAGAGGAGGTAGAGGCCCTTCGGATGGCCGAGGAAGGTGCCCTGCGGGATGTTCAGGTCCTGGCTCATGCGCGCGTCCCCTTCACCGAAGTCGGGCGAGTCTCCGCCATTTCGCGGTGCAACATCAAGCCGGATCGTGCTCGGCGTCGGGCGGCTTGTCGCGTACGAGCACTCGCGACATCAGGACGCCCCCTTCGTAGAGCGCGTACATGGGCAGCGCCATGAGAGTCTGCGACACGGGATCCGGCGGCGTCAGGAAGGCCGCGACGATGAAGATGGCGAGCAGCACGTAACCACGGTTCTTAGAGAGCGCTTCGCGCGTGACGAGCCCGGTGCGCACCAGCAGCACGGTCGCCACTGGAATCTCGAATGCGAGGCCGAAGGCGAAGAAGAGCAGCACCGCGAAATCCATGTACTGCGTGATGTCAGTCATCATCTCGACGCCCGCCGGCGTCGTGTTGACGAAGAAGCCGAAAATCACCGGGAAGACGACGAAGTACGCGAATGCGGATCCCGCGTAGAAGAGGATCACGCTCGACACGAAGAGCGGCAGGGCGAATCGCCGCTCATGACGATAGAGGCCGGGCGCGACAAAGGCCCAGACCTGGTAGAGGATGACCGGCATCGCTAGGAAGATTGCCGCGAGCAGCGCGAGCTTGAACGGCGTCATAAAGGGCGCGACGACCGAGGTCGCGATCAGACGCGCGCCCTCGGGCAACTGGTTCCGGAGCGGTTCCGAGAGCCAGGTGAAAATGTCGTTGGCAAAGAAGAGACAGGGCAGCGCGATCACGAGGGTCGCGATCAACGCGCGCAGCAGGCGGTCGCGTAGTTCCAGCAGGTGCGAGAGCAGCGTGCTTTCGGTGAGCTTTTCCTCGCCCGCGCCCGCGTCGCTCATGGCGGCGGATCGTTCTCGGGCTTCTCAGGATCGGGTGTTGCCGCCGGTTGCGCCGGCGTCGGCGCTGACGTCGAGGGCGGCGGCGTACCGACCGCAGGCGTGCCGGGCGGGCGGCGCGCAGCCGGGCCGAAGTCGTCCTTGTCGATGATCGTGACTTCCTCGTCGAGCTGCTGCCTGAGCTGGCGCGCCATCGCGCGCGCGCGGCCGGCCCAGCGGCCAACCTGGTTTGCGAGCTTGGGGAGTCTCTCCGGGCCCAGCACCAACAGCGCGATGCCGAGGATCAGGATGATCTCGGTGAAGCCGACCTCGAACATCCGGCCTTACGCTTTCTTGGAAGCGTCGGCGCTGTCGCGGTCGCCTTTGCCCGCGCTGAAGTCCGCGTCCGGACGGCCGTCCTGCGCGAGCTTCTTCTCGGAATCCTCGGTCTCGCCGTCGCTCATGGATTTCTTGAATCCGCGCACCGCGGCGCCGAGGTCCGACCCGATGTTGCGCAGCTTCTTCGCCCCGAAAATCAGGAGCGCAATCGCGAGGATGATCAGCAGTTCGCGAAAACCAATTCCCATGTCGATGACTCCGGACCGCGCGCCTGGCGCAAGCACATCATGATACGCCAATCGCCTGCGGGCCTTCGTGAGGAGGGACCCGGATCCAGAACGTCACCGGGCCGTCGTTGATGAGCGACACCCGCATATGGGCGCCGAAGCGGCCCGATTGCGCGCCGGGGAGGCGTATTTCGGCGCGCTTTGCCATATAGCCGAACAGGCGCTCGGCATCGGCTGGAGCCGCGGCCAGGCTGAAGCCGGGCCTCTGGCCCCTGGCCGTGTCGGCGACCAGCGTGAACTGCGGCACCAGGAGCAGTGCGCCGCCGGTGTCGTGCAACGAAAGATTCATGCGTCCCTGCGAGTCCGCGAACACGCGATAGCTCACCAGGCGCTCGAGCAGGCGGCCGGCGGTCGCCTCGTCGTCGCCGCGCTCGATGCCGACCAGCACCAGAAGCCCGGCGCCGATGCGCGCGGTCTCGCGACCTTCGATTTCGACGGACGCGCCGTCGACCCGCTGAAGCAGGCCGATCATTCGATGGCCGCCGTCATTCCTTGTCCCAGTGGAAGCGGTGCAGCACGCGATGAATGATGGGCCCGAGAATGAGCGCCGCGGTCGCGATGAAGACGAGACCCGCGTAGAGCGCGTACAAGCCCGCAAATAGCTTGCCGGCGCCGGTCCGCGGGAGATGCACCGGTCCCATGCCGCCGAGCAGCATGCTCGCGTCGAGGAAGGCATCGAGCGCGGGGAGATCTTCGAAGCGCATGTAGCCGGCCATGCCGATTGCGAGCGAGCCGAGCACGAGCAGCAGGGCTGCGACAACATGGCCGAGCAGACGGCGCGCAAAGGCCGCGCGGAGCAGGGGAGGCTGCCGCCTCGTTTCGTACATGCTAGCGCTCCTTCCGCAGCCGCTTGAGAAACACTTCCATTTCTTTCGCGGCCTGGACATCGCCGGCCGCGCGCGCGGCGGCGATTCCCCGCTCGTAGACGTCGGCCGCGCGTTCGACGGAACCGGCACGCGCATGCGCTTCGCCCAG
>DAIRVV010000046.1:0-13400 GCA_036802645.1 Steroidobacteraceae bacterium | reverse complement strand
CAGTTCGCTCATGGTGATTCCCTCCCGGCCGCAAGCATACACAGAATGCGTTTTTTGCAGTGCAAATACCGGTCCTGCTAGGGTGCATCGCCTAATCCCGCATCCCATGCTGAACGCGGTATAAGTACGGGAGCCGATGGTGCTCACAGCGCTCTGGTTGATTCTGTTCTCGAGCCTCGTCCTCTGGCTCGCTTACCAGCGCGCGAGCCTCGCCAGGGCAACCCTCGTGCTCGGCGTCCTCCTCGTCTACTACATGATCTTCGGCACGGGCGCCGGCTGGTGGAAAGTCACGCTCTGGGCGATCTACCTGCCCCACGTCCTGCTCAACATCCGCCCCTTGCGGCGGGTGCTGATCTCCAATCGGTTCCTGCTGGTGTTCAAGCGCATGTTGCCGCCGATGTCCACGACCGAGCGTGAGGCACTCGAGGCCGGCACGGTCTGGTGGGACGGCGAGCTATTCACCGGCGGCCCCGACTGGAAAAAGCTCCTGTCGGCGAAGACGCCTGTGCTCACCGCCGAGGAGCAGGATTTCATCGACGGGCCCTGCGAAGAGCTGTGCCGGATGATCGACGACTTCGACATCACGCACCGGCGCGCCGACCTGCCGCCCGAGGTCTGGGACTTCATCAAGAAGAAGGGCTTCTGGGCGATGATCATTCCTCGGAAGTACGGCGGGCTCGAATTCTCGGCATACGCGCACTCGTCCGTCATCGTGAAGATCGCGAGCCGTTCGAGCACGGTCGCCTCGACCGTCGTCGTCCCGAATTCGCTCGGGCCCGCGGAGCTCCTGCTGCATTACGGCACGGAAGACCAGAAGAGCCGCTTGCTGCCGCGGCTCGCGCGCGGCGAGGAGATTCCCTGTTTCGGCCTCACGGGCCCGCGTGTCGGGTCGGATGCGAGCGCGCTCCCGGACAGCGGCATCGTCTGCCGCGGCACGTACCAGGGCCGCGAGACGATCGGCATCCGCCTGAACTTTTCGAAGCGCTACATCACGCTCGCGCCGATCGCGACGATCATCGGCCTCGCCTTCCGCCTGTTCGACCCCGAGAAACTGATGGGCGGCGACAAGACCGATTACGGAATCACGGTCGCGCTCGTGCCGCGGGACACCGCGGGCATCACGATCGGACGGCGGCACTTCCCGCTGAACGGGCCGTTCCAGAACGGGCCTATCGTAGGCCGCGACGTGTTCGTGCCGCTCGACGCCATCATCGGCGGGCCGAAGATGGCGGGACAGGGCTGGCGGATGCTCGTCGAGCAGCTATCCGTCGGACGTTGCATCTCATTGCCCTCGATCGCGACCGGTGGCGCGAAAGGCGCCGTGTACTCGACGGCTGCGTACAGCCGCATCCGCCGCCAGTTCAACATGCCGGTCGGCAAGTTCGAGGGCGTCGAGTCGGTGATCGCGCGCATGGCGGCGCGAACCTACATCATGGACGCCGCGCGCTCGGTGACGACCGGCGCGATCGACGGCGGTGAGAAGCCGTCCGTGCCCGCGGGCATTCTCAAGTATCACGTGACCGAGTTCGGCCGGATGGTCGCGAACGACGCGATGGACGTGCAGGGCGGCAAGGGCATCATGCTCGGCCCGAAGAACTACATCGGCCGCGGCTATCAGATGGTCCCGGTCAGCATCACGGTCGAGGGCGCCAACATTCTGACGCGCAGCCTCATCATCTTCGGCCAGGGCGCGGTGCGCTGCCATCCCTGGGTGCTGAAGGAGATGAACGCCGCGCGGGATCCGGACCGCGAGCGGGGACTCCGCGATTTCGACGATGCCCTCTTCAGGCACGCCGGCTTCCTGATCTCGAATGCCGTGCGCTCGTTTTTCGGGGCGGTGACGCTCTCCCGCATCGTGAAGTCGCCGCTGCCCGGGCCGACGTCACGCTACTACGAGCACATCAACCGCTTCAGCGCCTCCTTCGCCTTCGCGACTGACGTCGCAATGCTCTCGCTCGGCGGCTACCTCAAGAAAAAGGAGAACCTTTCGGCTCGCCTGGGCGACGTGCTCTCCTCAATGTACCTCGCGTCGATGGCGCTGAAGCACTTCGAGAACCAGGGCCGGCCCGAGGCCGACGTGCCGCTGGTCGAGTACGCCTGCCGCACTCTGCTCTACCAGGCGCAGGAACAGCTGCACATCTTCCTGAGGAACTTCCCGGTACGCTGGCTGGCGGCGCTGATGCGGATCATGATCTTTCCGCGCGGGCTCACCTACTCCGCGCCGTCGGACCGCCTGAACCCGAAGATCGCCGAGCTCGTCATGAACCCGGGCGAGTCGCGCGAGCGGCTCTGCCACTACATCTACCGCACGCTCGAGCCGAATAATCACCTCGGCCTCGTGCAGCAGGCGATGGAGCTCGCGATCGCGGCCGAGCCGCTCGAGAAGAAGATCCGTGTCGAGGGCGTCAAGACCGGGCGCGTCACCGCGCTCGACCTGCCCGGCCAGATCCGCGAGGCGCTCGCGATCGGCATCGTGACCGAGGGCGAGGCCGCGCAGCTGCGCGAGTACGACCGCAAGGTCATGGAGATCATCCACGTCGACGACTTTGAGTCGCACGAACTGGCGGCCGGCGGCGTGGTGGAATCCGCTCTCGGCGGGAACATGCAGGTAGCGTAGGCGCGCAACGGGCGGCGTCCTGCTCGCTCGCTCAGCCGATCCTTATTCGCTCGCTCACAGGCACCGCCCGTTGCGCGCCAGGCTAAATGCCGACGCCCGGGTACAGGCCGAAGTACATTACGGTGAAGTCGATCGAGTTGCCGAGCCCATGGGCCACGATCGGCGCGACGAGGTTGCGCCCGGTCGCGATATAGAGGATGCCGAGCAGCACGCCGCCGACGGTCGCCTGGATCACACCCGACGGCCCCTGGTAAAGATGCGCGGGGCCGAAGGCGACGTTCACGATGACGAGCGCCAGGATCCACGCCCGCATGCCGGTGCCGAAGAACCCGGCGATCCGCGGCAGCGCATAACTGCGCCAGACCATCTCCTCGCCAAACGCCGCGAGCACCCAGTTGAGCGCGAGATACACCGCAAGAAGGGTCGCGTTGCCGACCAGGTCGTTGAATTCCGAGAGATCCGGCCAGTAGCCGAGCACCCGGTGCAGCATCGGCATGGTGACGAAGAACTCGAGGAGCCACATGCAAATGCCGAACGCGAAGCCGATGGTGACGAGCCGCGGCCAGCCATCGGTGAGCGTCAGTCCGACGTCGCGCCAGCGGAGCCCACGAAGGCGGAGCGACCCCCATGCGACGAGGAGCAGAAATGGCGTCTTGCTGAGAGGAACGTAGCCCGCTTCGTCGGCCCAGAAGATAGCGACGAACAGGGCGCTCTCGATCGGCAGCAACTCGGGCCGCAGTCGCATCGCCGCCATTTGGCTCCAGTCGGTGCCGGGTTGCAACTTCGCAATCCAGCCATCCTGGTTGCGAAGTCGCGTGAGCGCTCCTGGCTGACGTCCCTATTTTGCGACGTCGCCTTTTTCGAAGGCTTGTTTGGGATTCTTTGCCCCGCAACCCGCGAGGCGCCGCCGAGTCCAATCATTCGACCGGGCGATGGAAAATTGCGACTCAGTGCTTGCCAGCACTCGCGACAGGCCAGTGATAGAGGAAACATGCGACGCAGTTTGCGGAATCCGGGATGGGAAGCGAATGTAGTGATGCCATGGACCTGCGCACCGTAACCGACGTGCGTGAATTTTTCCGCGATGCGCTGCAGGATGCGCTCGAGAACCAGCACCTGCATGTCCGCGACCACACCGAGCACTATGTCGTCAACCTGCTCGCAATGTTCGCGCACACCGACGCGCTGTTCGAGCCCGACGCCGAGCGCTCTAAGCTGAAGCCCCTCGCACTGCTCCTGGCCGAAGCCGCGGACGCGCCCGACGACCGTCAGCGGTTCCGCATGCTCCAGCGCCTCGGTGACGTCGCGCTTTTCGTCTCCGGATTTCTCGCAGGCGGATTCTCGCGCCGGCCGGTGGACATCGACTATCACATCGCCATGGGCGGACGCGCCTACGGCACGCTCGCGCAGGCGCCTTATCACGGCCCGCAGCGCGTGCTGGGTGACGTCTTCGCCGAGCTGCAGGACAAGTTCCAGGCGATCGTCGACGCCCTGAACGAGATCGGCGAAGGGGCCGCGCGCCAGTCGCCGCGGGACGTGCTGCGCCTGTACGAGTTGTGGCACAAGACCGGCAGCCAGCGCGCGCACCGCCTTCTCCTCAAGCTCGGCATCCGGCCCGTGCCTGCCGGCACAATCGCGAATTGAGCCGGCATGTCCGCACGGGCCCTCGAACGGCTCGAAGTCCTGCTGACCGGCATCTACGACCTCGATATCGGATGTCGCGTCGGAGACTTTCTCGTCACTGACCGCCAGGCGCTGCCCGGTGAATGCCACGAGGCGCCGGGCGATGAGCAACTCTTCGTGGGCACAGTCGATGACGAGCTCTGCATGTCGCTCTACCTCGACCCGGAGCTGCTTGCGCGGCTCGATCGCCATGACCCGAGCGACGGTCTCGACCAGGACAACCTTGCCGACTGCTGGAGCGTGCTCGAAGGCATCAGCCATTTCCTCTGCGTCGCGCACAACGCGGGCAATGACCGGCCGGTATCGCGACTCGCGCTCGAAATGCAGGCCGAGATAGACAAATACGTCGCGAGCTTCGTCCTGCTCCGCCAGACGCATCCGGAGCGCTTCCCGGCGGAGCTGCATACGCTTCTCTTCCGTCGGACGCACATCGATCCCACTCTCGCCGCAGGCCGCGATTCGCTTTACCGTCGTGCCAGCCTGGGGGCCGCGCGATTCTGCGCCCGACTCGAGCCGAAGCTGCGCTCGCTCTGCCGGCGCGAGGATGATTCCTGGCTTGCGGACATGAGACGTTTCTATCGCCTGAGCGATATCGGCAAGCTCCGGCACATCGAGGTCTCCTGCCCCGCGTGCTGAGGGCGTCACTGAGCTAAGATCGCTGAGTCGCCTGGGCGACTCAGCGTGACCAACAACCTCATCTACGAAGTCGAGTGCCAGCTCGACCCGGACATCGTCGCGGACTATGACGCGTGGCTGCCCGGCCACGTGCGCGACGTGCTGGCCTGCCCAGGTTTCCACGGCGCCAGCATCGAGATTCCGGAAACGCCGCCGGGCGAGCGCCAGCGGCGGCGGATCCGCTACCGAGTCGAGAGCGTCGCGGCGCTCGATCATTACCTCGAGAACGACGCGACGCGCATGCGCGCGGAGACTGCGCAGCGCTTCGGCGGTCGCGTGCAATGCGAGAGGCGCGTATTCAAGCCGCGGCACGAACTGGCTACGCCGGCCCACGAACCGCGGCGCTGCCTCAACTGCGGCACGGTCGTTTCCGGCAAGCACTGCGCCCAATGCGGCCAGGCGGCCGACGTGCACGTGCTTTCGATGAAAGAGGTCGCGGGCGACGTCACGCATTCACTGCTGCACCTCGACAGCCGCGTGTGGCGGACGCTGCGCATGCTCGCGCTCCGCCCCGGCGAGCTGACCAGGGAGTTCATCGCGGGCCGTCACCAGGAATACCTCCCACCGTTTCGCCTCTATCTCGCCATCAGCATCCTGTTCTTCGCGCTTTCGGCGGTCCTGCCCGACCAGACCGTCGAGAAAGTCGATGCCGAGGGCAATACCGTCGAGGTGCCGATCAGGATCGTGCCGCGCGAGGACATCCGCAGGGAGCTGGAAGCGGAAGGCGTCGATCCGGCCAGGATCGACGAAATCGTCAAGGGGGGCGGCTGTACCGTCGATTTCTCCGACAGCAAGTCGCTCGAAGACGTCGAGCAGTCGTTCAGCCGCGCCTGCTTGCGCATGCGCGCCGACGGCGGCAAGGCGTTCGTCGAGCGCTTCGTATCGACAGCGCCGAAACTGATGTTCCTGTTCCTGCCGCTGATGGCGGGAGTTGCGCTCCTTTTTTACTGGCGACCCCGAAGGCTGTACGCCGAGCATCTCGTGTTGTTCCTGCACAACCACGCCTTCACTTTCCTGCTGATCGGCGTGATGGAGGTGCTGGATGCGATCGTCAACCTCAAAATCCCGCTGGCCGGCTTCCTGAATTTCATCATGTTCATCCTCTGCCTGTACCTGCCCTACTACGTTTTCCGGTCGATGCGAGTCGTTTACGGCGAGGGCCGCGTCAAGACGACCCTCAAGTTCTTCGCGCTCTCGACCTTCTATTTCGTGCTGCTCGGGATCACGATGTTCGCCGGCCTCGCCTACGCCATGCTGAGCCTCTCGTGAGCGACCATCACCGGACGATCCTGCACGTCGACATGGACGCGTTCTACGCGGCCGTCGAGCAGCTCGACCGCCCGGAGCTCGCCGGCCAGCCGGTGGTCGTCGGCGGCGCAGGCTCGCGCGGCGTCGTCGCGGCCGCGAGCTACGAGGTGCGCCGCTTCGGCGTGCATTCCGCGATGCCGATGCGCGAGGCGCTCAGGCGCTGTCCGCAGGCCGTGGTCGTCGCGCCGCGCTTCAAGCGCTACCGCGAGATCTCCTCGCAGGTATTCGAGGTATTCCGCGAATTCACCGACCTCGTCGAAGGCCTGTCGCTCGACGAAGCCTTCCTGGACGTGACCACGAGCAGCGGGCTTTTCGGCAGCGGCGAGGACATGGCGCGCGAGATCAAGAAGCGCATCCGCGAACGCACCGGGCTCTCGGCATCTGTCGGCGTCTCGCACAACAAGCTGCTCGCAAAGCTCGCCTCGGAAATGCAGAAGCCCGACGGGCTCACGATCATCCGCCCCGAGGACGTGACGACGATGCTCGATCCGCTGCCGGTGGGTCGCTTGTTCGGTATCGGCGCGAAGACCGCGGCGCGCCTAGAAATGGAAGGGCTCTACACGCTCGGGCAGCTCCGGCGCGCGCCCGAGTCCGTGCTGTGGCCGCTCTTTCGCCGCGAAACTCGGAAGTACCAGGACCGCGCCGCGGGTATCGACGAGCGGCCGGTCGTCTCCGACGCGCCGGAGAAGCAGATCAGTTCGGAGGAGACATTCGACGTCGACATCCGCGATCACAAGGAACTGCAGGAACGGCTCGCGCAGCTCGCGGACCGCACCACGTCGCGCTTGCGATCGCGTCAGTTCAAGGCGGGCATGGTGAGCATCAAGGTGCGGCGGCGAGACTTCGAGACCTACACGCGCCAGCGCAGCTTCAACCCGCCGACGCAGGAGACGCGACTGATCGCGCAGGTCGCGGCGGACCTGCTCGAGCACTGGCTCCAGGAGCAGCCGCGGGCCGCGGTACGCCTGCTCGGCGTCGGCGTGAGCGACCTCGAGCCCGAGCAGCAGCTCGACCTGTTCACGACCACCGAGTCCGCGGAATCGGGCCGCCTCGACGATGCGCTCGACCGCATCCATGGCCGCTTCGGCGACGACGCCATCCACCGCGGTACCGACCGGTAAGGAGCGGCACGCAGGGGTTCAAAGGGGATGGGGACACTTTTAAAGGGGACAGACACATTTGCGGTTTTGCCATGCCCGGCAAATGTGTCTGTCCCCTTTAAAAGTGTCCCCATCCCCTTTGAACCCCCCCGCCTTGCCGTTCTTTGCCTGACCGCGCGTGCGAGGGCATCATGAACGCCCTGCAGCCGATGGGGTCCATGCCCTCGTCATGTACACGAGTTTCTTCGGGCTGAACGAAAAGCCGTTCGCGATCACGCCGGACCCGCGCTATCTCTATCTCAGCGAGCGGCATACGGAGGCACTCGCACATCTTGCGTACGGCATCAGCGAGGCCGGCGGCTTCATCCAGTTGACGGGCGAGGTCGGCACCGGCAAGACGACGGTGCTCCGGAGTCTCCTGCAGCAACTCCCGCCGCATTGCGACGTCGCGCTGATCCTGAACCCGCGCGTCACGCCGGCGGAATTTCTGCTCGGCATCTGCGACGAGCTGCACGTGCAGGTACCGGAGGGTTCGGCGAGCAGCGTGAAGGCGCTCGTCGATCTCCTCACGCATTTTCTTCTCGATGCGCACGGACGCGGCCGGCGCATTGTGCTGATGGTCGACGAAGCGCAAAACCTCGATCCCGAGGTGCTCGAACAGGTGCGCCTCCTCACGAACCTCGAGACGGCGACACAGAAGCTCCTGCAGATCATCCTGATCGGCCAGCCGGAACTGCGCGAAGTGCTCTCGAGGCCCGAGCTGCGCCAGCTCGCACAGCGCATCACGGGCCGCTATCACCTCGAGGCGCTCAAGAAGGGCGAGACGATCGCCTACATCCGGCATCGCGCGCGCGTCGCGGGCGCCACGCGCGACCTTTTCACGGCCAGCGCCCAGCGCGAGACTCATCGCCTGTCGAATGGCGTGCCGCGCATCATCAATGTCATCGCGGACCGCGCGCTTCTCGGCGCCTATACGCGTGAAGAGCCCATCGTGACCAGCGCACTGGTCCGCCGCGCCGCTTCCGAGGTCTACGGCCGGCCGGTGCTCGCGCCGTGGTTTCGCCTGCTCGCGATCGGTGGCGCCGTGGCTGGCGTCGCGCTCCTTGCGCTCGTGGTGTGGCGCGCAGTGCCGACGTTCGCCGGGCCAGAGCCCGCGGCGGACATCGCGGCCGTCGCCGACACGCCCGGGACGAATACGGCGGCCGCGACGCCTCCGCGGGTCCCGCTCGGCACGGTTCTTGCGAAGGACGAATCCGCGACCACGATGGATGCCGCGTTCGTCTCGCTCTTCTCGCTCTGGGGCGCCGAGTTCCAGCCAGGCGCCGGCCTCCCCTGCGACCAGGCGGACGCGCGCGGGCTGTCCTGCGTCTGGCAGCGCGGATCGCTCGCGCAACTCAAGTTGATCAATCGCCCGGCGATCCTGTCCCTGGTCGATGATCAGGGCTCGGCGCGCCAGGTGGTGCTGTCGAAGATCGGGCCGGATGGCGCGAAACTCATCGTGGGCAGCGGCGAGACCAGGGTGCCGATCGGCGAACTGGCCGACTACTGGTTCGGCGAGTTCCTGGTCTTGTGGCGGCCGCAGACGGGCGCCTTGCGTCCCCTGCGCGCGGGCATGCGGGGCGATGACGTTCGCTGGCTGCGCCACGGGCTCGAGCAGTTGAGCGGCCTGCCGGTCTCCGGCGAGACTCAGGATTACTTCGATGCGGAGCTCCAGCAGCTCGTCGAGAACTTTCAGCGCAGCCGCCGGCTGGAAGTCGACGGCGTCGCGGGCCTGCAGACGCTGCTCGTTCTCGATTCCGCGCTGGGCGCACCCGGCACGCCGACGCTTGCGCAGGCAACGCCGCAGGCGGGCGCATGAGTTTCATCCTCGACGCGCTCCGCAAGTCCGAGATCGAGCGCCAGCGCCAGAGCGGGCCGATCATCGCGGAGTTTCCCGTCGCGCGCGAAGATCGCCGCCTGCCGATCGCATTGATCGCGATCGGCGTGCTACTCGCGATCAACCTCGGCGTCATCATCTATTTCATGCTGCGCGACGCGCGCGAGCCGGCCGCGGCGGCGACCCAGGTCGCCGCGGCGCCCGTTTCCGTGACCAGCCCGCCGCCCGTGGCGCAAAGCGCACTTGAAGCGGCCGCTGCGCAGCAGGATGAGTCCGCCGGCTCGCCGGTGGAAATGTACGGTGAGTCCGCGACACTGCCGCCCGATGCGCCGGACCCGACGCTCGTCCCGGATTCGCCGGTCTCGAGCCCGGGCGTGACTTACAGCGATCCCCCGGCGGCCGACACGAGTGCGGCCGCCCCTGCGGCCGGACTGCCGGAGCTCATCGTCGATCTGCACATATTCGCCGCCGACCCCGGCAAGCGGGCCGTCTTCATCAATGGCCGCCGCTACACGCAGGGCGCCCGCATTGCCGAGGGCCCGATGGTCGAGGAGATCACCAGCGACGGCGCAGTGCTCAGCTACCGCGGCCGCCGATTCCTCCTGCCGCGGCTCTGATTCCAACGCTCCCATGAGTGCCGCCGTCCTCCCGGCCCCGGCGCTCGATGGCAGGGAACTCGCCGCCGCCCTGCGCTCCGGAATCCACCGCCTCATCTCGCGTGAGGAAGTGATCAACAAGATCAATGTGTTCCCGGTGCCGGACGGCGACACGGGCACAAACCTGGCAATGACCCTTCAGGCCGTGCTCGTGGCGCTTCGCGCCGGGCCGGAACGGCATGCAGGGCAACTGCTGACCCGCGTCGCGGATGCGGCGCTCGACGGCGCGCGCGGAAATTCCGGCGCGATTCTCGCGCAGTTCCTGCTCGGGGTCGGCGACCAGGCGGCGCAATCGCCCGCGCTGACGATGGCGCAGTTCGCGGACGCGCTCGAGGGCGGCGCCGCCTATGCGCGGGAGTCGCTCACCGAGCCTCGCGAGGGCACGATCCTCACGGTCATCACGGACTTCGCGAGCGCCGCGGCCGCAGCCGCGACGAAAGGAGTGCGGGACTACCGCGAGCTTTTCCGCGAGGCCCTCGCCGCCGCGCGGGTATCGCTCGATGCGACACCCGAAAAGCTCGAGATACTCCGGCGCGCCAATGTCGTCGACGCCGGGGCGCTCGGCTTCGTCGAGCTCGTCGCCGGCATGACCGAATACCTCGAGACGGGCATCGTGCCGGCCGACGACGCCTCGATCCAGCTTCTCTCCGACGACGAGACCACGGCAGGCTCGCAGGTGAATCTCGAGCACCGCTACTGCACGGAGTGCACGATCACGGGAGAAGCGATCGACCGCAGGAAGCTCCGCGAGGAAGCCTCCACGCTCGGCTCGAGCCTCGTGGTCGCGGGTACGCGGAACAAGGTGCGCCTTCATATTCATACGAATGAGCCGCCGCGGCTCTTCGCCCTTGCCGGCCGTTTCGGTGCGGTCGGCGGCGAAAAAGCCGACGACATGCAGCGGCAGCAGGAGATGGCTCACCATTCCTCGCGCCGCCGCGTGGCCGTCGTCACCGACTCGGCTGCCGACTTGCCCGAGTCGGTGCTGGAGGCGCTCGACATCCACGTCGTGCCGGTGCGGGTCCACTTCGGAACGCAAAGCTATCTCGACAAGGTCGGGCTCTCCTCCGAGGAGTTCTTCCGGCTGCTCGCGAAAAGCCCGGTGCACCCGAAAACCTCGCAGCCGCCGCCGGGCGATTTCCGGCGCGCCTTCGAGTTCCTCGGCTCGCACTACGAAGCGGTCGTGTATGTCGGCCTGATGTCGCGGGTGAGCGGGACCTTCCAGAGCGCGGAGACGGCGGTCTCGCGCGCGCGTACGCGCGCGAAGATCCTGACGCACGATTCCGGCACGGCGGCGCTCGGCCAGGGGCTCATCGCGATGCGCGCTGCGGAAGTCGCTGCCGAAGGCGGCGATGCCGAAGCCGTGCGGGCGGCCGCGATCGCGGCGGGCCGGCGGACTCGCACCTGGGGTTGCCTCGTCACGCTTGAGTTCGCAGTCCGCGGCGGGCGCGTTCCCGGATGGATCAAGCCGATCGCCGACGTGCTCCGCCTCGTGCCGGTCCTCATGGTTCGCGCGGACGGAAGCCTGGGCATTGGCGGCGTGCTCTTCGGACGCGATAAACCGTACCGGCGCTATGGCAAGCTGCTGCTGCGGCGGCTCGACCCGGCGCGGCGGTGGCGCATCGGGATCTCGCACGCGAATGTGCCGGAAGGCGCCGCGAAGGTACGAGAGACACTGGCCGCGGGGCTGCCGCGCGCAGAATTCCTGCCGATCATCACGCTCGGCACAGCGCTCGGCGTGCACACCGGGCCCGGCTGCATCGTCGTCGCCGCCCAGGAGCTGACCTAAAGGGGACGCGCCCCTCTAAAGGGGACAGACACTTTTACCGTCGGTCCTATGGGTAAAAGTGTCTGTCCCCTTTAGAGGGGCGCGTCCCCTTTGGCTTCCTGCGCAGGAGGGCGACGTACACGGCCACATTCACCGCGATGACGAAGACGCCGAGCACGATCTGCGTCGTGCGGGTGAGCCCATCGGGATAGATCAGCGAAGTCAGGTAGTGGTCAATGAATCCGCCGCCATAGCCCGACCCGCCGCCAGACACGCGCAGCAGATTCTCGAGCGGCGTCAATGGGCAAATGGCGCCGAGAAACTCGATGCCCGCCCCCCAGGCGACTGCGGGCAGGTGGATCCAGGCCAGTCGCGGCCAGCGGAGCACGAGGAGGCCGCCCAGAACGACGAAGACGATGAATGCGAAATGCAGGACCAGCACCGCATCCGCAAGAATCCGCCAGGTCACTGGGTCTTGATCACCGGCCGCTTTTCTTCGCTCCAGCGCAGATAGTCGCCCTGCAGGTGGAAAATGCGACTGAAACCGGCCTCTTTCAGCACGCCGAGGGCCTGCCTGGTGCGGTTGCCGCTCCTGCAGTACACGACGATGTCGCTTTCGCGCGAGTCCGCCAGCTCGGCGACGCGCGTGGCCAGTTCCGTGTGCGGGATGTTGATTGCGCCCGGCAGATGGCCCTCGGCGTACTCGGCGGGCGTGCGCACATCGAGCAGCACGAGCGATCGATCCGCCCACGCGATGCGCTCACTGACGGCTTTCGGCTCGACGGTGGGCGAATCGGCGGCCTGGGCCATGAATGCAATCGCGAAAGCGACGAGGACGAGCGGCAGTCGCCGCATGGCTCACTCCTCGAGCACGAAAGTGACGCGCATGCGTACGCGGTAGGCAGTCACCTTGCCCTTGTCGATCTCCACTTCCTGGTCGGCGACCCAGGCACCCGTGACGTTCTTGAGTGTCTTGCTCGCGCGCTTGATGCCCTTGTCGATCGCATCATTGAAGCTTTTCGAGGACGTGGATGTAATTTCACTGACTTTCGCGACGGTCATGGCCTTCTCCATTGGGTTATATTCCTGGCCCCCCGCGCGAATCATAACGCTACGGCCGCAGCCTGCGGGGTCGCTATCATGTGCGCTCCCCGCAGGAGAAGAACATGCTTCGCAAGCTTCGCAGCGCGCTCGTGCGCGGCCTCGTGGTCGTGCTGCCGTTCGGATTCACGATATGGCTGCTGTGGTGGCTCGGAAGCTCGACCGAGGCCCTGCTCCGGCAGGCCATCCTGCTGGTCGTTCCGGCCGGGTATTACCGGCCCGGCATGGGGATCATCGCAGCGCTCGCGCTCCTGCTCGCCGCGGGAACATTATTCAATGCCTTGTTGATCCAGAGCGCGCTCGCCGCATGGGAGCGGTTTCTCGAGCACATCCCGGTGGTCAAGACCATCTATGGCGCGACGCGGGATTTCGTGAAGTTGCTGCCATCCGGCAAGAAGCGGCATGACCTGCAAAGGGTCGTTCTTGCCCGATTCGGCGATGCACGTGTGATCGGCTTCGTGACCCAGGACGACGCCTCCGAGCTCGGCATCGTCGAGTCAATGGACGACATGCTCGCGGTGTACTTCCCGATGAGCTACCAGATCGGCGGGTATATGGTGATCCTGCCGCGCTCGCGCGTCACGCCGCTCGACCTGCCGGTCGAGACCGCGATGCAGAT
>DAIRVV010000045.1:0-13564 GCA_036802645.1 Steroidobacteraceae bacterium | reverse complement strand
CTGGGCGTCCAGGCGAAGGCGTTGACCAGCAAACGATTGCTGGTTGCCATAGGCAATCTGCCGCGCAACCGCCGCCCGGCAGGTCTGGTCCAGCAGAGTGCCGTCATAGGCGGGCATCACCAGGAGCGGCATCAGATACTCGAACATCGAGCCGCTCCACGAAACGAGCACCGGATCGCCGCCCGCGGTCGTCAACAATCTCCCTAGAGCGAACCAGCTTTCCTGCGGAAGCTGCCCCTGCGCGATCCCGACGAAAGTCGCGAGCCTGGCCTCCGAGGCGAGCAGATCGTAGAAGCTCGTGTCGCGCCGGCGTTCTTCGACGTTGTATCCGATCGCCAGCAGGTGACGTGCCCGGTCATACAGAAATTCCTGGTTTGCCGTCGCAAAGCCAGTCGCTTCCCGCGCCAGCCGTTCACAGGCCGCGATGCGCGCAACGGCGCGCTCGGCGCTCGTTGCGATCGCGTCGCGATATCCAGCGAGCCAGTCCTTTTCTGCGCGCGCAATTTCCTGCCCCAGCCGCCTTTCGAGGTCGGCAAGCACTCCTGCAGCGTCACTGGCCAGTTCACGCAAGGTCGGAATGCGGTCGAAGGCCGCGATCTCGTGCAGCCCTTCCGGAGCTGGAGGCAACTCGAGCCAAGGCGCGATAGTTCTCAGGTCATGGAGGGCATCGCAGGACTGTCGCACCAGGGCGGCGGCCCACGCTGCCGCGTCGTCGTCAATGCTTTCATCATTGCCGGCGGCAATCGCTTCCGCCGCGCGAACTACCGATTCCAGCTGCGTCTTGATGAGAGGCAGCGTCCCGGCGGGCGCCTCGCGCGCCGTCGACAGCAACGCTTGCAGCTGGCGTGTCGGTGCAAGGGCGGATTCCGGCAGGTATCCGGCCAGAACATCAAGTGCATCGACGAGGCCGTCGAACACACGCTCTGAAACGATCTTCTGTTCGGGCAGGGCGAGGAGTCCCGCCCGCAGGGTCAGCAGGTGCCCGGCGAGATTGCCACTATCGACTGACGAGATGTAGCGCGGCGGCAGCGGGCGCAGAGTCTGCGTGTCATACCAGTTATAGAAGTGCCCCTGGTGCCGCTCCAGCGACGCCATGCTCTGGAAGGCATCCGTGGTTCGCTGGATCAGCTTGCCTGCTGATATGTAGCCAAAATCCCAGGCAGCGAGATTCGCAAGCTGCGTCAGCCCCATGTTGGTCGGCGACGTGCGATGCGCGACCGCCGGGCCCGGATGCTCCTGGAAGTTGTCGGGCGGCAGCCAATGATCCGACGCGACGACGAATTGCTCGAAATACCCCCAGGTCTTGCGTGCGATCCGCCTCAGAAAGATCGTTTCCTCCGGCGTCAGGCTCGCCCGACGGCGAACGAGCGGACGGCTGAGCCACCAGGCTATGAGAGGCGAGGCGAGCCATAGCGCGATCACTGGCGCTGCGATCGCGAGAACACCCGGTCGCGTCGTCGCGAGTCCCAGCGCCGCAAGTGTGGCGAGGAGTGGCGTAGACGCCATCGAGCGATATGAAGCGGCGATATTGGCCGCCGGCTGATGCTCGTCGTATGCGCTCCATTCCAGCAACCGCCTCCTAGTGACAAGCATGCGCCAGGCAGTGCGCAGGACCGCTGCCAGGCTTAATACCGCTTCATGCGGCAGACAGGCGATCCGGAACCCGGCCTGCCCGAGGCTTTGTCCGGCCGAACGCAGCGCCGCCGCCAGATGCCGGATCAGGAGCGCGTCCTCGCGCCGGCGCAGCACGCCGACGATGCCGATCGACAACGGCGGGATCAGGACGACGCTCGCGACGGCGAGCGTCCACCAACCGGCTGCCGGCGCGCTGAACCATCCGAACAGCATCAGCAGCAGCAATGCCGCCGGCACGAGGCTGCGCCGCAGGTTGTCCAGGATCTTCCACTGCGAAAGCCGGGACAGCGGGTTCGGCAGGCTTTGATTCGCCGGACTCGGTACGCGCGGAAGCAGCCAGCGGGCGATCTGCCAATCGCCGCGTATCCAGCGTTCCTGCCGGCGAACATCCGCGTCGTAGCGCGAGGGATAGTCTTCGTACAGATGCACGTCGCTCAGCAATCCCGAGCGCGCGTAGCAGCCCTCCAGCAGGTCGTGGCTGAGTATGCGATTTTCGGGAAAGAGCGCGCCAAGCGCGCGCTCGAATGCGTCCACGTCGTAGATGCCCTTTCCGATGAAAGAGCCTTCCCCGAACAGATCCTGGTAAACATCCGAAACGGTGCGCGTGTAGGGATCGATGCCCGGCTCACTGCCGAACAGCCGCGCATAGAGCGACCGCTGTGTACCGGAGAGACCGGCGCCCATGCGCGGCTGCAAGATGCCGTAGCCGCGGATCACGCGCTGCCTTTTCTCGTCGTATTGCGGTCGATTGAGCGGGTGCGCCATCGTCGCCACACACTGACGTCCGGCGTCCAGAGGCAGCTGCGTGTCGGTGTCGAGCGTGATGACGTACTTGACGCCGGACAGAGTGGTGACGTCGCCGACGATCAGTGAGAAGCGTTCCTGCCCGCTGCCGCGCAATAGCGCATTCAGGTCCGCCAGCTTGCCGCGTTTGCGCTCGTGTCCCATCCAGATCCGGTCCCTGGGGTTCCAGATGCGCGGGCGATGGAGGAGAAAGAAGCGGTCGATGCTTCCCGAACGGTATCGAACGTTCAGCAATTCGATTCCATTCCGCGCGTGGCGCAACAACGGCTCGTCCGCCGGAAGCGACTCCTCCTTCGCATCGCAGAAGTCCGTCAGCAGGCCGAAATGCAGGTGCTCGTCGCGGTTTGCCAGAAAACGCACCTCGAGCGCTTCGAGGAGTTCGTCGACCTTTTCGACGCCGCTCAGGAGCGTCGGAACCACGACGAAGGTGCGCAAGTCCGGCGGCAGACCGTGCGCAAAGTCCATTTTGGGCAATGGTTTCGGGGTCCGAAGCAGCGACGCCAGCCAGTTGGTGAGCGCCGAGGCCAGCTGGCTCGCGCCCAGGACAGACAGCACGGCAAGCGTGGCGAATCGCCAGTCATCGACGCCGGCCTCCCGCGCAAGAGCCAGCGGAACAAGCGAGAAAAGCGTAGTCAACGACAGGATGGCGCCGAGATAGAAAAATAGTGGCGTTGCGCCGAGCAAGCGGCGCACACGGGCAATCACGCTCAGCCGCATTCCAATTGCGGTTTCAAGGGCTGGCCTGCCCCGGTCAGTCAGGTAGTAGCCGACGTGCGCCTCAGGAGCCGCCGGTCCACGAATCGCGGCGCTTGCGTGCGCAATCCCGATCGCCGCCTGCGCGACCTCACCCTCGGAACGACCGCTGCTTTTGGCGATCCGGGCGACCATGTGCCGGTAGCGGTCGCGCGTCGCGAAATCCATGCGCCGGTAGGTATCGTCGGGATCCTCCCTCAGGATCTGCTCGACGCGGCTCATCGACTCGACGAACTCGCGCCAGTCCATGGCGCCGAGGTATCGCAAGCTGGCGATGGTATTGCTGATGGAAACCTGATCCGCCGCCTGTTGCTGGGTTTCCGACCGAACCAGCTGCTCTATCGTCTGGCTGGATTCAGCGAGGCGCTGCTCGATCCAGGTGAGCGGCAGGGCGAGGGCCGGGCCATGTCCCTGCAGCCGGCGTGCAAGTTCCGCGACGAAAGAGCTCACCATCGGCGGGTTCGAGCGCGCCATATCCGCAATCACGAGAATCAGGCTCTTCGGATCGCTCTCGGTGACTTCCATCATCCTGCTGGCCCAGTCCTGCGCCTGGTCCAGGTGAATCCTGGAAGCGATGACGCGGGCGGCCACGCGGCGCAGGTTTTCGATCAGCGCGATCCGCAACATGATCGGTATCGCCCACAACTCGCCGAGCGTCAGTGGAACAACCGACTGGTACGCAGCCACGAAGCGGCACAAGGTGTCTGAATCGATGCGACCGTCGCCGTGCGAGATCGCCTCCAGCGCAATGTCATAGACTCGCGGCAATCCGCGCGAGGGTCCCTGAGCCAGGCGCGGAAGGCCACGGCTGTAGTCCTTGGGCAAGTGCCGTCTGGCGGTCCGGATCTGCTCTTCGATCAGGTAGAAATTGTCGAGCAGCCATACGCCGGCCGGCGCGATCCTGCGTTTGGACTTGACGGTCGCCGTCAACAATTCGCAGGCATCGATGAGAACCTGCTCATTCTCATCCAGGCGCTGCAGCAGGCGGTTCTGCAGTTGCGACCGGCTCAGCGCATGCGCGCGCGCCAGGGCGCTTCCATGGAGCTCCATCTGGTCGGCGCTGAACAGCTCAGCGCGCAGGGGTGTCTGATCATCGACGCCATTCGTGCCGGATTGTTCGGCGCGCAGGCCGTTCGGCAGTGCGGCTGCCGTTCGAAGATAGTCCCTGAGCGAAAACCCGCGGCTCATCGCGGCCGTACGAGAGTCGCCGTTCTCACTCCGGCGGGAATTCTTGCGGCCTGGCGGTCATGAATTTTTCTCCTGGGCCGACTGCGTTGATGTGGACCGGCCGGGCGCAACGAGTTGTCCGGTGGGCGATGCTACACCGCCGCGTTTGCAGGTGCAGGATTCAAAAGGAGAAAGACGGCCAGTCTTGTCAGGACTGGCCGTTTTCGATTGGTGGAGGCGGTGGGAATCGAACCCACGTCCGCAAGCCCTACGCTACAGGTTCTACGTGCGTGTCCAGCCTATTGTTCTCGTTCCGTGCTACCCGGCTGGCGGGGAAAACACGAGACCAGCTTCGGAGCGTTTTAGCGGTTCCAGCCCGGAGCACACCGGTTCCGCGATCCTGTGAGCGCGTCCCCCGGGTCTGGATGCACAGGCACATGCCAGTCGGGGGTTAGGCGGGATTAAGCCGCCAGAGCGTAGTTGTCGTCGTTGGCAACTATAGTTTGCAAGCGGATTTACGAGGTTGCCTGCACCTCGGCACGCCCCTGGAGTTTCGCAGCCCACGTCGAAGCCGATCGCCCCCAGAAGTCGGGCACATTCTATCAGATCCTGGATCAGGCCCTCAGCGACGGCCCTTCATTACGCGCGCGCGCTCGCGCTGCCATTCGCGATCCTTCGTGTCGGCGCGCTTGTCGTGGTCTTTCTTGCCGCGCGCGAGCCCGACTTCGAGCTTCGCGCGGCCGTTCTTCCAGTACATGGCGAGCGGGACGAGCGTACGGCCACGGCGCTCCACGTGGCCCACGAGCGAATCGAGCTGCCGGCGGTGCAACAGGAGCTTCCGGCTGCGGGTCGGGTCAGCCTGCGTCTGGATCGAGGTGGCGAGCAGAGGCGAGACGTGCGCGCCGAAGAGCCAGGCCTCATCGTCCTTCAGCAGCACATAGGCTTCCTGCAACTGCAGCCGGCCTGCGCGCAGCGCCTTGACTTCCCAACCCTGCAGGGCGACGCCGGCCTCGAAGCGTTCCTCGATGAAATAGTCGAACTTCGCGCGCCGGTTGACCGCGATGCGCCCTGCCGAATCGTCTTTGTCCGCCATGCTTCATTCTAGCGGCATGGCGCGGTTGTCCGGCTGCCCGTGGCCTGTGACAATCCTTGCGTGAGGCGAGTGAACCATGCGTGAGGTGCGGCGTAGCGCACTCCTGCCTTACTCCCCGGAGCAGGTGTACGGGCTCGTCGCGGACGTCGGGCGCTATCCCGAATTCCTGCCCTGGTGCACCTCGGCGACGATCCTTTCGGAGAAGGACGATGAAGTGACGGTGAAACTCGGGCTTGCGAGCGGGATCGCGCGCGCAAGCTTCACCACGCGAAACCGGCACGAAGCCGGACGCTCGGTCACGATGAGTCTCGTTGATGGTCCATTCGATCAGCTCGAAGGCCACTGGGAATTCACGCCGATCGGGACGGCAGGCACGCGCGCAGACCTGCAGGTGCGCTTCACGACGCACGGCGTGATCGGGGCGCTCGCCCTCGGACCTGCGTTCGAGGGAATCTGTAACCATCTCGTCGATGCATTCGCGCGGCGCGCCAGGCAGGTGTTCGGTGACGGCTGATCGTATCCAGATCGAAGTCGCCTGCGCCGAAGCGGGCCGCCAGACCGTCATTCCGCTCGAAGTTCCGTCAGGGTCCACCGCTGGCGAAGCGCTGGCGCGCTCCGGTGTCCTGGCACTGCACACGTCGATCGATCCGGCCACTTGCGGTCTCGGGATATTCGGCCGCGAGGTTACGCCCGATCGTGTGCTTGCCGCTGGCGACCGTGTCGAAGTGCTGCGCCCGCTGGCGGAAAATCCGCGGGAGCGCCGAAGGAGGCTCGCGCGGCAGGGGCGCTCGATGAGCTCGCGTTCAGCCGGTAGCGGTTGAACTGCGTGGAATTGGTATGGGCTCCTCGATGCGCGTGACCTTGTCGCCGTCGAACCAGACGACCAGGTGGCGCCTGGTGATCTCGCGCTCGTGTCCGCGCCGCAGGCTGTACACGTAATCCCAGCGATCCGCGTCGAAGCTGTCGATGACCATCGGCGTTCCAAGCAGGAATCTCACCTGGCTGCGCGTCATGCCGACCTCGACCTGGTCGACCTGCTCGGCGTCCAGGAGGTTTCCCTGCTGGATGTCCATACGGTAGACGCAGCCCCCGGCCGTGAACGCGAGCATCAGGATGACGGCAATCGTGGCGGAGCGCGGAACAGGTCGCATCAGTGGGGGTCCTGGAGGATAATGCGGCGCATCATAGCGGAATCGCCGCGGCCAGCGGCGGGAGCCGATCGGTGGAAACCAGCGACCTTCGCAAGGCGGGACTCAAGATCACGCTGCCCCGCGTGAAGATCCTCGAGATCCTCGCGGGCCACCACGGTCGCCACCTGTCGGCCGAGGACATCTATCGCGCACTGATCGAACAGAGTGAGGACATCGGACTCGCAACTGTCTATCGCGTGCTCACGCAGTTCGAAGCCGCCCAGCTGGTCAAGCGTCACCATTTCGAAGGCGGGACTGCGGTCTTCGAGCTCAATGAAGGCGAACATCACGACCATATCATCTGCATGGACTGCGGCAGGGTCGAGGAGTTCGTCGACTGCGGCATCGAGCGCCGGCAGAACGATGTCGCGACCCGGCTCGGGTTCGCGATAGAAGAGCACAACCTGATTCTCTACGGCCGCTGCCGGCGCGAGAACTGCCCGCACGCCCGCAAACGCAGCTAGGGAACCTCTTCGCGGCCGGGTCAGCCGGCCTCGCCTGAGGCCTTGAGCATTTCGCGCGCGTGCTCGCGGGCCTTGCGCGTAATCTCGACGCCTCCCAGCATCCGGGCGAGTTCTTCGACCCGTTCGTCCGGACGCAGCGCATTCACGGCGGTGCGGCTCGTGCGGCCGTCGGTCAGTTTGGCGACCCGGTGCTGGTGATGCGCCTGGCTCGCGACTTGCGCGAGGTGCGTGACGCAGAGCACCTGTCCGCGTTCGCCGAGCTCGCGCAGCTTGCGGCCGACGATCTCGGCGACGCCGCCGCCGATGCCCGCATCCACTTCGTCGAAGATCATGCAGGTCCGTGCGTTTCGACGGGCCGCGGCGACCTGTACGGCCAGGCTGATGCGTGACAGCTCGCCGCCCGAGGCGACTCTCGCAATGGCTTTCGCGGGTTCGCCGGGATTCGCGCTGACCAGGAATTCGATCGTGTCTGCGCCCGCGGTCCGCGGGTCGGCTTCCGCGTCGGTTTCGATCGCAACCTCGAACTTGCCGCCCGGCATGCCGAGCTGGCGCATCAGGCTCGTGACCGCGGTTCCGAGACGGCGGGCAGCGCCGCGCCGTGCCGTCGAAAGCTCGCTCGCGGCCTCTCCAAAACGCTTCCGGAGCAGCGCGATGCGTTCATCGAGCCCGCCGAGTGCGAGTTCCGTCCGCTCCAGCGAGGCGAGCTCTCCATGCACTCCGTCCAGCTTGTCCGGCAGCTCGGCAGCAGCGACGCGATGCTTGCGCGCCAGCTCCTCGATCGCCGCGACACGCCGTTCGACCAGCTCCTGGCGCGCGGGATCTGCGTCGAGATTTCCGAGATACGCGGCAAGCTGGCTGCCGGCCTCGCTGAGCACGATGCGCGATTCCTCGACGAGCTTGAGAGTGGGCTCGACGCGACCATCGAGCGTGGCGGCAGCACGCAGATGGCTAGCCGCACGTGCCGCGAGCGCATGTGCGTCGCTGCCGTCGCCTTCGTACAGTAGCCCGAGCGCAGACTGGACCGCTTCCGCCAGCCGGCCACGGTTGGCAAGCCGGTTCCGCTCCTCGATCAGCTCGCCCGCCTCGTTGGGGCCGAGGCCCAGCGACTCGAGCTCGCCGGCCTGGTAGCGCAGGAGTTCGAGCCGGGCGACGCGGTCCTGCGCCATCGCGGCGAGCGAGGCGCGCTCGTCCATGCATTGCCGCCACTCGCCGGCGAGGCGAGCGACGGCTTCCGTGAGCCGGGCCGGCACGCCGTGGGCGTCGAGGATCTCGCGTTGCGTATCTCGGCTGATCAGCGACTGGAATTCCTGCTGGCCGTGGATGTCGATGAGCAGTTCGCCGAGCGCGCGCACGCTCTGAGCCGGCAATGCCTGGCCGTTGACATACTGTCTCGAACGGCCGTCACGGCCGATGACGCGGCGCAGCACGAGTTCGCCATCGGCGGCATCGATCGATTGCTCCTCGAGCCAGCGTCGCACGGCCGTGTCCGGGCCGAACTCGAATGTCGCCGTGATCTCGGCGCGCTCGGCGCCGTGTCGGAGAACATCGGTGCTCGCGCGCCCGCCGAGCGCAAGCATGACCGCATCCACGATGATCGACTTGCCGGCGCCCGTCTCGCCCGTGAGCGCCGTGAGGCCGCCGGAGATTTCGAGTTCGGCTGAATCGATGATTGCGAGATCGCGGATCTGCAGGTGCGCGAGCATGCTCAATATTCTTCGCCGCCGGAGCGACCGCTTCGGCCCCAGTGCAGCTTCGAGCGGAGCAGGCGGAAATAATCGTGGCCGGGCGGGTGCAGGAGCGTGATGATTTCGGGGGCCGGTTCCACCCGGAGAGTCGACTGAGGCTCGAGGTCGCCGAAGATGACGCCGTCGCAAATGACCTGCGCGCGGGAGCCGGATCGCTCGACAACCCGGATCTCGATGCGGCTTTCGCTGCGCACGACGATCGGCCGGTCCGAAAGCGTGTGTGGCGAGATCGGCGCGATCACGATGGCGCCGAGCGACGGATGGATGATGGGCCCGCCGCAAGAGAGCGCATAGGCGGTCGAACCCGTCGAGCTCGCGACCACGAGGCCATCGCCACCATGCGTATTGACGAAGCGGCCGTCGATCTTCACCTCGAGCTCGACCATCCGGCCCGATTGGTGACGCTGCACGACGACGTCGTTCAGGGCGCGGTACTCGAGTTCGCGGCCGCCGGCGAGCGAAAGTACTGCCGAAAGCATCTGGCGTTCGTCCGTCTCGAATCGCCCCTCGAGTACGGCTTCGACGTCGCCGATCATTTCGTCGGGCAACACGTCGGTGAGGAAACCGAGCCGGCCGCGATTGACGCCAAAGAGCGGCACGTGGCGCCCGAGCGCGAGTTGGGCCGCAAAGAGCATCGTCCCGTCTCCGCCGATCGCCATGATGAGATCCGCCTCCCTGCCGAGATCCGGAACGGGCTTGCGAATCAGGCCGTCCGGCAGTCCTTCGATCACCGCGTCCTGGTCGAGATACACGGTCAATGCCTCCGCTCGCAGATAGGTCGCGAGCGCCACCAGCGAATCGGCGACTCGCGGGTCTTCGACCTTGCCGACCAGGGCGATACGGGAGAAGTGCTTGTTCATTCGGCTTTGCGTGCTTTTTAACATGCAGGCCGGTGGCGGGCCACAAACCTTGACACTCGACGAGTGCGATTGCTAGTTTGATTGCCGCAGTCGACGCGTTTGCCAATTCCTTTTTGCAACAGGGACTTATGCCGGACACGACACACGGTGTCGACGGGGAGCCGAACGATCGGGCACAGCGACTGCTCCGCACGCTGGTGGAGTGCTATGTGCGGGATGGCCAGCCCGTGGGTTCACGGACGCTGACACGCGAGTCGGGACTGAGCCTGTCCGCCGCGACGATCCGCAATGTCATGGCCGATCTCGAGGAGCACGGCTTCGTGAGTTCGCCGCACACGTCGGCCGGTCGCGTGCCGACGGACAAGGGCTATCGTTACTTCGTCGATGCGCTGCTTCGATTTCAGCCGCCGGGGCACGCCGAGATTGCCGAGCTCAAGCGTCACTTCGACCTGCGGGCCGGCGATCACAAGGCGCTGGTGGCCGCCGCATCGCAGCTGGTCTCGAGTCTCACCCATCTCGCGGGCGTCGTGACGGTCCCGCGCGAGACCCAGGCCTCGCTCTCGCAGATCGAGTTCGTCGGGCTTTCCGGCAATCGCGTCCTGACAATACTGGTAGTCAACGGCCGCGAGGTGCAGAACCGGGTCGTGCAACTCGATCGCCGCTTCTCCGCTGACGAGCTGCGCCGCGCCGCGGCCTACCTGAACGAGCTATTTGCGGGCCAGGAGCTCGCGGGCGTACGCGCAAGGCTCGTCTCACAGCTTCAGGAGACCCGCGAACAGATGAACCGCCTGATGGTCGACGCCATCACGCTCGCGCAAAGGGCGTTCTCGGAACAGCCGGATGATCGCGACGCGGACATGGTCGTGACGGGCGAAACGAACCTCATGGGCTTCGCGGAGATGTCGAACGTCGACCGGCTGCGGCGGCTTTTCGAGGCGTTCAACGAGAAGCGGGACATCCTGCACCTGCTCGATCAAAGTCTGCACGCCGATGGAGTGCAGATCTTCATCGGCCATGAATCGGGTTACCACATACTCGATGACTGCAGCGTGGTCGTCGCGCCGTACACGCAGGACGACCGCGTGGTCGGCGTCCTCGGGGTCATCGGTCCGACGCGCATGGCCTACGAGCGTGTCATACCCGTGGTCGACATCGCGGCGCGCATGCTCGGCTCCGCCTTGAATTCTCGCGACTGAACCCCAGACCCCCAAGCGCATGAATACCATCGAAACCGAGCGGCCCGAGCAGGCGCCGGAAAACGGCGAAAGCGCGGCGACCGACACAGCGGAATCGCAGCTGGCGGAGGCCGAGGGCAGGGCGGAGCAGTATCGAGCCGACTTCCTGCGCGCGATCGCCGAGCTCGAGAATGTCCGCAAGCGATCCGCGCGCGAGGTGGATGCCGCACGCCAGTACGGGATCGAGAAGTTTGCATCCGAACTGCTGCCCGTCGCCGACACGCTGGGGCTCGCTCTCGAATCGGCGGCTACGGCCGACCCCGCGACCCTGGCCCAGGGTCAGGAGGCGACCCTCAGGCTGCTGTACAAGGCCTTCGAACGGGCCGGACTCACGATCGTTGACCCCGCGGGCCAGCCTTTCGATCCCGGCCGGCATGAGGCGATTGCGATGCAGCCTTCTCCGGACCACCCTGCGCACACCGTCCTCCAGGTCATCCAGAAAGGCTGGCTCCTGAACGGCCGCCTGCTGCGGCCCGCGCGAGTCATCGTGTCTTCAGCACCGGAGCCCCGGGAAAACCCGCCTCAAGACCCATCGGGTGGTTGAAACCGCGCCCGGGCGTCCCCACAAACCTGACCAGTTCCACATTCCGGAAGCGAGCCAATGGCCAAGATCATCGGTATCGACCTCGGTACGACGAATTCCTGCGTTGCGGTGATGGAGGGCAGCACGCCCAAGGTCATCGAGAACAGCGAGGGCGATCGCACGACTCCCTCGGTCGTCGCCTTCACGAAGGACGGCGAGATCCTCGTCGGTCAGCCCGCAAAGCGCCAGGCCGTGACCAACCCCCAGAATACATTCCACGCGGTGAAGCGTCTGATCGGGCGCCGCTTCGAAGATACGGTCGTCCAGAAGGACATCCCGCTCGAAACCTACAAGATCGTGCAGGCCGAGAATGGCGACGCCTGGCTCGAGGCCCAGGGCAAGAAGATGGCGCCGCCCGAGATCTCGGCGCGCGTGCTCATGAAAATGAAGAAGACAGCCGAGGACTACCTCGGCGAATCCGTCACGGACGCCGTGATCACGGTGCCTGCTTACTTCAACGACGCGCAGCGCCAAGCGACCAAGGACGCCGGGCGCATCGCCGGCCTCAACGTGCGCCGGATCATCAACGAGCCGACGGCGGCCGCGCTCGCCTACGGCATGGACAAGAAAGGCAAGGACCGCAAGCTCGCGGTATACGACCTCGGCGGCGGCACGTTCGACATATCGATCATCGAGCTCGCCGACGTCGATGGCGAGCGTCAGTTCGAGGTCATGTCCACGAACGGCGACACCTTCCTCGGCGGCGAGGACTTCGATCGCCGCATCATCGATTACGTGGCGGCCGAGTTTCAGAAGGAGAGCGGCGTCGACGTTCGCAAGGACCCGCTCGCGGTCCAGCGCCTCCGGGAAGCTGCCGAGAAGGCGAAGATCGAGCTGTCGTCGGGCCAGCAGACCGAGATCAACCTGCCTTACATCACTGCGGATTCCTCGGGTCCCAAGCACCTGACGCTGAAGCTCACGCGCGCGAAACTGGAATCGCTCGTCGAGGACCTCGTCAACCGCACCGTCGGACCCTGCCGCGTCGCACTGAAGGATGCGGGTCTCTCGATCAGCGACATCGACGAGGTGATCCTGGTCGGCGGCCAGACTCGCATGCCGCTCGTGCAGAAGTCGGTCAAGGACCTCTTCGGCAAGGAGCCGCGCAAGGACGTCAATCCGGACGAAGCCGTCGCGGTCGGCGCCGGGATCCAGGGTGGCGTTCTCGCAGGCGACGTCAAGGACGTGCTCCTGCTCGATGTGACGCCGCTGTCGCTCGGCATCGAGACGCTCGGGGGCGTCATGACGCGGCTCATCGAGAAGAACACGACGATCCCGACCAAGACTTCGCAGGTCTTCTCGACGGCCGACGACAACCAGAGCGGCGTGACGATCCACGTGCTGCAGGGCGAGCGCGACCGCTCGACGGACAACAAGTCGCTCGGCAAGTTCGACCTCTCCGACATTCCGCCGGCGCCGCGAGGCATGCCGCAGATCGAGGTGACCTTCGACATCGACGCGAACGGAATCCTCAATGTGTCGGCCAAGGACAAGGCGACTGCCAAGGAGCAGCGGATCGTCATCAAGGCCTCGAGCGGCCTCTCCGAGGAAGAGATCAAGCAGATGATTCGCGATGCCGAGGCGCATGCCACGGAGGACAAGAAATTCCGCGAGCTCGTCGACACGCGTAATCGCGCCGATGCGCTGCTGCATGCGACCGAGAAGTCGATGAAGGACCTCGGCGACAAGGTCACGGGCGAGGAGCGCGCCGCCATCGAGGCGGCCCTTTCGGATCTTCGCGGCGTCCTGAAGGGCGACGACAAGGCAGCGATCGAGAACAAGGCCGAGGCGCTTGCTAAGGCAAGCGCCCCGGTGGTGCAGCGCGCCTATCAGCCTGAAGGGGCGGCCGCCGGTGCTGCGACGGAAGCGGCCACCAAGCCCGGTGCGGACGCAACCAAGGACGACGTGCTCGACGCCGAGTTCGAAGAGATCAAGGACAAGGGGCCCAAGCCGAACTGACGGCGGGCGCCCGCGTTCGCAGTTCCACCGGCCGCCGGGTGACATCGGGTCGCCCGGCGGCCGCGCGTGCGGAGCGCCA
>DAIRVV010000044.1:0-13592 GCA_036802645.1 Steroidobacteraceae bacterium | reverse complement strand
GTGGCCCGCGACCGCGTCGAGCGGCTCGATGCTTCCCGAGAAGCGCTCGGCGCCGCGCACGTCCACGAGCGTTTCGCCGCGGGCGAGGGAACGGGAAACGCTGCCGACATCGCAAACCATCTCATGCCGGGGACGCGCCACGAATCGCGCCGGCCGGGACGCGGAGACGTCGGTCGAAACGGGCCGGCCCTCGGCGGTCCACGCGGCGAAACCGCCATCCAGCACCGCGACGTCGTCGTGGCCCATCCATCGCAGCATCCACCAGAGCCGGGATGCATAGGCGCCGGGACCGGTGTCATAACAGACAACGAAGGAATCGTCGCCGACACCGAAGCGTGAGAGCGTGGCGGCAAACTCGTCGACGAGCGGCAGCGGATGCCGGCCGGTCGACGGCGTGACCGGAGCGGACAGGTGCCGCTCGAGATCGACGTGAATTGCACCGGGAATGTGGCCGGCGCGCCAGGCGAGGGCGCCCGCTTCGGGTTTTCCGAGCTCGAACCGGCAGTCCGCGACGAGCGAGTCCGGATCGGACAGGTGGGTGTCGAGCTCCGCGGTCGAAATGAGGGGGGTACGCAACCTTTTTTCCGCCCGCCGCATCTTAACCCGCGATGGACGGATCAAAGAAAGCGAGTCGGCCGCCGCCGCCTCCGGTCACGAACAACGAGCGCGCCTTCTGGCGCCGCGAGGTCGAGAAAGAGCGCTCCCGGCAGCGCGACGCCCGTCCCGCGCCATTTCCCTTCCAGCCGGCCTGACACATTCTTACGTGCGCCGGACCGGCAGCCGCCCTGCGACGGCGAGCAGGACGAGCATGATCGTCGAGCCGAGGAGGGCAAGCGCCATGTCCTTCTGGCCGTCCCAGATGTCGCCCTGCGTCCCCAGGTAGGCCTGGCCAAGTTCGCCGCCAAAGACAATGGCTGCCGCGAATTCAATCAGCTCGTAGACGACCGCGTGGCCGGCCATGAACATCCATGGCAGCAGCAACGCCCAGCTTCGCGGGTAGCGTCCGTAGCGCGCGAAGATCTCGACCGCGGCAGGCGTCACCAGCAGGCCGTAGAGAATGTGCACGACGCGGTCGTAGTGATTGCGGCCGTCGAGCGCATCGCCACCGGCCGCCTGCCACCAGGCGTCGTAGGGCACGAGTGAATACGTGTAGTGCGCACCGATCGCGTGGAAGACGAAAAACACGAAGAGGCAGGTGTAGGCAAAGTTGCTGAAGCGCAGTCGACCCGCGGTCAGCACGAAGAGAGGGATTGCGACGAAGACGATCGCGTTCTCGAGCAACCAGTCCTTGCGAAAGACTGGATCGATCGCGAGCGCGAGCCAGATCACGGCGTAGGCCGCGAGCAGGCCGATCGGATAGCGCCACTCTGGCGCAATTTTGCGGTACATTCTTCCCCCTCGATCAACAAGATAACGGATTTGTCTCAATCATGAGTGAGCACGCGATTCACACGCATTTTCCGGGCCGGCTCATCTTCATCGGCTTCGGCAGCATCGGCCAGGGCGTTCTGCCGCTCATCCTGCGTCACGTGGGCGGCCTGACCGCGGACCGCATCACGATCGTGACGGCGGACGACGCGGGGCGCGAGGAAGCCACGAAGTACGGCATCAAGTTCGTGAATCACCCGCTCACGCGCGAGAATTTCCGCCATGTGCTCGACCCGTTCGTCGGGCGCGGCGACTTCGTGCTGAACCTGTCGGTCGACGTGTCGAGCGTCGCGCTCATCAAGCTCTGCCACGAGAAGGGCGCGCTCTATCTCGACACCTGCACCGAGCCGTGGCCCGGCGGTTACACGGATCCGAACATTCCTGCGAGCCGGCGCACGAACTATGCGCTGCGCGAGGAAGTGCTCGAATTGCGCAAGGGCTGGTCTAACGGCCCGACGGCGGTGATCACGCATGGCGCGAACCCGGGCCTCGTCTCGCACTTCGTCAAGCAGGCACTGCTCGATATCGCGGCGGAAACCGGCACCGAAGCCGGCGATCCGAAGACCCGCGACGACTGGGCGAATCTCGCCAAGACGCTCGGCGTCAAGGTTATCCACATCGCAGAGCGCGACACGCAGGTGTCGAACAAGCCGAAGATGCCGGGCGAGTTCGTCAATACCTGGTCGGTGGACGGATTCGTGAGCGAGGGCAGCCAGCCGGCCGAGCTTGGCTGGGGTACGCACGAGCGTCATTTTCCCCGCGACGGGCGCCAGCACGACTTCGGGCGCAAGTGCGCCATATTCCTCACGCAGCCGGGCTGCGCGACGCGTGTCCGCACCTGGACACCACAGGCGCAGCACTTCCACGGCTTCCTGATCACGCACGGCGAGTCGATTTCGATTTCCGACTTCCTGACCGTGCGGCAGAACGACCGCGCGGTTTACCGGCCGACGGTCCACTACGCCTATCACCCGTCGGACAACGCGGTGCTGTCCGTCCACGAGTTCTGCGGCAAGAACTATCAGCTCCAGGAGAAGAAGCGGATCATGATGGGCGACATCACATCAGGCATCGACGAGCTCGGCGTGCTGCTCGCGGGCCACGCGAAGAACGCCTACTGGTTCGGTTCGCAGCTCTCGATCGACGAAGCGCGAAAGCTCGCGCCCTATAACAGCGCGACATCGCTTCAGGTCACGGTCGCTGCGCTCTCCGGGATGATCTGGGCGATCGAAAACCCGGCTGCGGGCATCGTCGAGCCGGACGATATCGACTTTCGCCGCAACCTCGAAGTCTGCAAGCCCTATCTCGGGCCGGTCGTCGGCAAGTTCACGGACTGGAGTCCGCTGTTCGACCGCGGCCGCCTGTTCCCCGAGGACCTCGACGAAAGCGATCCCTGGCAGTTCAAGAATATCCGCGTCATCTGATCATTCGTAATCGATCGCGGTAACGGCGATCGAGATGGTCCCGCCGGGCAACTCGACCTCGAGCGCGTCGCCGACACGCTTGCCGAGCAGCGCACGGCCGAGCGGCGAGTCCATGCTGACATAGCCCGGCTCGCGGTCGAATTCGTCCGGTCCGACGATCCGATGGCACCGCGTCGCGCCGCTTTCGTCTTCGATCGTCACCCGGGCCCCGAAGAACACGCGGCTTCTGTCGGACGGCGCCTCCGAGACGATCTTCATGCCGTCGAGCCGCTCGCGCAAGAATCGCACGCGGCGGTCGATTTCCCGCAGCCGCCGCTTGCCGTAAATGTATTCCGCATTCTCGGAGCGGTCGCCCTGGGCGGCCGCCTCCGCCACCGCGCGCGTCACGGCCGGGCGCTCCACGAGCCAGAGCTCATCGAGCTCGGCGCGCAGCCGCCTCGCGCCCTCTGGCGTCGCATACTTGGATCCGGAGCGGGGGCGGCCTGTAACCATATGAATCGGGGGAATTTTCCGATTTGTCAGAATCTCGGCCGCAAACTGTGGCGCGGTTCACGTTCGTCAGGCAAGAGGAGGGTTAGTCTGAAGGCCCATTTTTGCCTACGTCAGTATCCCCTAGCGGACTTCCTTCCCTTCACCGAAAGTCCGCACTTCGGCCCCGGGCCCAAAGCCCGGGGCTTTTTTTACGCCTCGCTACAATCGGCGTGTGACGGCGCCGCCCGTTTTCAAGGATCACTTTTCCGGGCAGTCCAGCGCGTATCGGAAGTACCGGCCGGAATATCCGCAGGCTCTGTTCGGCTGGCTCGCGGCCATTGTGCCCGGCCGGCGCCTCGCGATCGACGTCGCAACCGGTAATGGCCAGGCCGCGATCGGGCTCGCCGGCCACTTCGACACCGTGATTGCAACCGAGCCGTCGGCGGCGCAGCTGCGCGAGGCCCGCCGTCACGCGCGCATCGAATACCGGCTCGAAGCCGCCGAGGCGATCTCGGTCGAGGCCGGCTCTGCCGATCTCGTCGTCGCGGCCCAGGCCGCGCACTGGTTCGACTGGCCGAGATTCACCGGGGAAGCGGGGCGCGTGCTGCGCAAGGACGGAATCCTCGCGATCTGGAGCTATGGCCGCTCCGAAGTTGCGCCCGCGATCGACCGTCTCGTCGCCGATTTTTCGCGCGATGTCGCAGGACCTTACTGGCCACGCGAGCGGCGCCACGTCGACGAGGCCTATCGCGATCTCCTGATTCCGTTTCCGCCAGTCGAGGCTCCGGCCTTCGAGATGCGGACGCGCTGGCCGGTCGCAGCGATGCTGGGTTACCTGGACACCTGGTCAGCGGTGCGCCGATGCCGCGCGCTGTCGGGCCGGGATCCGCTGGTCCTGCTTGCCGCGTCACTCGCCGCCGCCTGGGGCGACGGTCCGCGGGACGTGCGCTGGCCGCTGATACTGCGCTCCGGTCGCGCCTGACCCACGGCTGGTCGCGCGCCGGAGCCTGTCCGGCGACCGGCTGCCTTATACTCCGCGCCCTCCCAGACTGGAGATTCCGGAATGTCCCTGCGCAAACTACTGCCCGTCCTCGTGTGCTTTTTCTTTGCAGGCGCCGCCTCGGCCGACGGCACGACCGCCCCGTCCGCCCCGTCCGCGTCCGGCATCGACGGTTCCGCGATGGACCGCAATGTCCGGCCCCAGGATGACCTGTTCCAGTTCGTGAACGGCACCTGGCTTGCGAACACGCCGTTCCCGGCGGAATACGCGAGCGCGGGCATCGGCATCATGCTGTTCGAGAAAGCGCAGGCCGAAGTGCAGGCGATCCTTCTCGAGGATCGCGGAAAGCTCGGTGTCATGTACGGCAGCTTCATGGACGAGAAAAAAGTGGAGGAGCGCGGAATCGAACCCCTTAAGCCGCTGTTCGCCGAGATCGCCGCGATCGACAATCCGACGGCGCTCGCGCAATTTTTCGGGCGCGCCGCCGGACGCGGGATCAGCGTACCGCTCGGTGTCTACGTATATCCCGACGCGCGGAATTCCACGCACAACGTCGCGTACCTGGACCAGGACGGCCTCGGGATGCCGAATCGCGACTACTTCCTGAAGACCGAGGCCGAGTATGTTGAATTCCGCCGCAAGTACGTCGAATACCTCGCCAGGCTCATGACACTTGCCGGCGAGCCCGATGGAGCGGCGCGCGCGGCAAAGATCCTCGAGCTCGAGACGAAGCTCGCGACCGACCAGTGGACCCCGGTGGACAACCGCGATCCCATCAAGACCTACAATAAGAACAGCCTCGAATCGGCCGCGGAGCTCGCGCCCAGCTTCGACTGGAAAACCTGGCACGCAGCGAGTGGGCTGCCCGCCGGCGATTTCATCGTTCGCCAGCCGAGTTATGCAACGGCGCTCGGCAAGCACATGCACGAATCCGGGCTTGCGGTCTGGAAGGACTACCTGAAGGTGCGCACGATCGGCGCCTACGCGCGCGTGCTCCCGGCTGCCTTCGTCGAGGCATCGTTCGATTTCAATTCGCGCACGCTTCGGGGCACCGAGACGCTCCGCCCGCGCTGGAAGCGGGCAGTGCAGGAAACCGACAACGCGATGGGCGAGGCGATCGGGGCCGCCTACGTCGCGCGCCATTTCCCGCCGGAAGCGAAGGCGCGGATGGTGACACTCGTCGACAACCTGCTTGCGGAGTTCGACCGCGGCATCGACCGGCTCGATTGGATGAGCCCGGCGACCAAGACCGAGGCGCACGGGAAGCTCAGGAAGATCAATGTGAAGATCGCCTACCCGGACAAGTGGCGCGACTATTCCGGGCTCGAGGTCCGCGAGGGCGACCTGGTCGGGAACGTCATGCGCGCGAACCAGTTCGAGTGGAACTGGCAGGCTGCGCGCGCCGGCAAGCCGAAGGATCCGAGTGAGTGGTTCATGACGCCACAGACGGTCAATGCCTACTACCTGCCGACCAACAACGAGATCGTGTTCCCGGCGGCCTTTCTGCAGCCGCCCTATTTCAACATGCAGGCAGACGATGCGGCGAACTATGGCGCCATCGGCTCGGTGATCGGCCACGAGATCAGCCACGGCTTCGACGACCGCGGGCGCCAGTACGACGGCGACGGTAACCTCAGGGACTGGTGGACGCCCGAGGACAACGAGAAATTCAAGTCGAAGGCAAGCGGACTCGTCAAACAGTACTCCGCATTCGAGGCGCTGCCCGGTCTCAATGTCAATGGAGAGCTGACGCTCGGCGAAAATATCGGCGATCTCTCGGGCGCCGCGGTCGCCTACGGCGCCTACATCCACTCGCTGAATGGCGCGGAGGCTCCGGTGATCGACGGCTACACCGGGCCGCAGCGTTTCTTCCTGGGCTACGCGCAGGCATGGCGCACCAAGTGGCGCGAGGGCCTCATGCGGGAGGTGGTCCTGACGGATCCCCATGCGCCCAGTGAATTCCGCGCGAACGGCGTGGTCGCGAACATGGATGAGTTCTACGCGGCCTTTCAGCTGAAAGAGGGTGACAAACTCTGGCGGCCCGAGTCGGAGCGCGTGAAGATCTGGTGATCGGCCGCACGCCCGGGGATAATGCCGGGACCATGATCAGGACCACGGTCCGCATTGCGATTCCGCTGCTGGCGGCGCTCGTCGCCGCCTGCACTCCCTTCGAATCGCTCTGGAAAAAGACGCATTCCGCGAAGAAGGAACCGGCGACAAAGGTGGCGGTGCTGCCGCCGCTGCCGCTCGGCGAGGCGACGCACCGCTTTTTCGTCGACCCCGACCAGGATGTCGTCGGCCGCCTGCAGCTGACCGTGTCGAAGCACGAGGACACCTTTGCCGACATCGCCCGGCGTTTCAATGTCGGTTACACGGAGCTCGTGCGCGCGAACCCGGGCGTCGATCCCTGGCTTCCCGGCGAAGGAACTGAAATCGTGCTGCCGACGGAGTTCATCCTGCCGGACGCCCCACGCGAGGGCCTGGTGCTGAACCTCGCGTCGATGCGCCTCTTCTATTTCCCTGACCCGCAGAAGGAAGGGCCAACGGAGGTCGTGACTCACCCGATCGGCATCGGCAAGGTCGGCTGGGCGACGCCCGAGGGCACGACCAAGGTCGTTTCGCACGTCAAGGATCCGACCTGGACGCCGCCCGTGTCCGTGCGCAAGGACCACGCGAAGGACGGCGACATCCTGCCCGCGACCGTGCCGCCCGGACCGGAGAATCCGCTCGGCCGCCACATGATGCGCCTCGGCTGGCCAAGCTATCTCATCCACGGGACCAACAAGCCGCCTGCGGTCGGCATGCGCGCCAGTGCCGGCTGCGTCCGGCTCTATCCCGAAGACATCGCGCTCATCTTCGAAGCCGTGCCGGACGGCACGAAAGTCACCGTCGTCAACCAGCCGGTCCTGCTCGGATGGCAGGGCGACAGCCTGCTCGTGCAGACCTACGAGCCGCTCGAGGACGACAAGCGCGACTGGTCCGACGTGCCGAAGGCGCTGCGGCAGACGCTGAAGAAACCGAAGGCTCCCCTGTGGAAGAAAGTGGCGGAGCACGACGAGTCGATCGACTGGGAAGCCATCAGCGCCGCGGCGGCGAAGCCGCGCGGAATCGCATTCCCGGTCGGTCCCGGTACGAGCGGCGATATCATGGCGACAATTTCCGCGGCGCCGAAAGTGCGCAACGCCATCCCGGCCGGCGCGACCTGGAACGGCGTCGAGGACCAGTACGCCGGTGATCCGCAGTTCGCGAAGCCTGTCGGCGACGAGGGCACCAAGGCGAGCACCGGAAACTAAAAGGGGACAGACACTTTTAGTTTCTCCAAAAGTGTCTGTCCCCTTTTAGTTCCGGGAAGCGAGCGCCGAGGTCATCGATCCCGCGACCACCATCAGCGCGCCCGCAATCGAAAGCGCATTGAGGCCCTCCGCGGCGACGAGGGCGAGACCCGAATTCTCGACCGCCCACATCGCGCCGATTGTGAAGAGCGGTGCAGTCGCAAGCACCGCGCTGACCCGCGACAGTTCCCAGTGATACAGGGCCTCGCCGAATGCACCGTACGCGCCGAGCGTGTTGGCGCAGCAGAACGCGAGCATGCCGAGCTGCAGGCCGTCGAGCTCGCGGATCTCCGCCGGATCGCTCGCGGGCAGCATGACGACGACCGCGCCGACATAGATCATCCAGAGCACCTGCTGCGCCGTGAAATGCCGCAGCAATTGTTTTTGCGCGAGGCCATACACCGCCCATGAGACGCCGGCGGCCACCGTCAGCGCGACGCCGAGCCCGAGGCCTTCCACGGGGTGCACGAGCTCCGGCAAGCGCCGGTTGAAGAAAAGCAGAAGCCCGGCGCCCAGCACGGCGAATCCGAGCCACTGCGCACGGCCGAACCGCTCGTGGAAAACGACCACGCCGCCGATGAGAAGCATCATCGGAGCGAGCTGGATGACGACCTGGGTCACCGACGGCGTCGTGTGGTCGAGTGCGACCAGGTAGAGGACGTAGTTCCCGGTGAGCGTGAGCGTCGCGACCGCCAGGAGTGCGATCGCAAACCGGCTCGCGCCGGCGAGCCTCGGCAATCCACCGCGCACTGCGAGGAAGGTGCCGAGACCCGCCATGGAGATCGCAAAGCGCCACCAGACGATCGTGTACGCGTCCATGCCCTCGAGCACGACCTTGAGCGCGATGGGCAATACCCCCCACAACGCGGCGGTCGTGAGGGAGAGCGTGAATCCAAGCCGCCAGTTGGTGGAGCCGCCCGTCATGTCCATTCATGATAATGTGCCCGCGTGCTGGGGGAGTCAGGCGTGACGGAACGACTGGCCGGCATCCATGTTCAAGAAGAAGCCGGCTCGGGGCAATCGATCGCGGAATCGCCGACGGCTGTCGCGGCCTTCGTGGGCCGCTGCCTGCGCGGCCCGGTGAACAGGCCGGTTCGCGTCTCCGGATTCAACGAATTCCAGCGCATCTTCGGCGGCCTGTGGCAGCCCTCGACGCTGTCGTATGCGATCGAGCAGTTCTTCGAGAATGGCGGGCGCACGGCGCTCATCGTTCGCGTCACGAACGGAGCGCGCTGCTGTACGCTGCGCCTCGCCGCGGGCGAGGAGGTGCTCGTGCTGCAGGCGCTCGCGCCCGGCACGCGCGAATTCCTGCGCGCCGCCGTCGACTACGACGGGATCGGCGAAAACGAGGACGACTGCTTCAACCTCGTGATCCAGCGCGTGCGAACACCGGGCTCGGAGCACATCGAGGACCAGGAGATTTATCGCCGCGTGTCGATCGCGGCCGATGCGCCGCGCTCGGTCGCGACCATGCTCGCGGACTCGGCGCTCGCGCGCGTTGCGGGCGAGCTGCCATTGCGGCGTCCCGATCCGACTCCGCGGCACGACCCGCGCGGCATCGCGGGCTATGTATTCTCGGGCACGGACGCGAACGACGGCGCGCCGCTCACGGACTACGACATCATCGGCTCGGCAGCGCAGCGGACCGGAATATTCGCGCTCGATGCCGTGGACGGATTCAACCTGCTCCTCATACCCCCGCTCACGCGCGACGTCGACCTGGGGGCGAGCACGCTCCTGGTCGCGAACCGGTACTGCCGCGAGCGCCGCGCCATCCTGTTCGTCGATCCGCCGCTCGGCTGGGACAACGCGGCGAAGGCGCTCGCCGAGATGCGGCACTGGCCGCTTCCGTCCGACTCCGCCTGCATGTTCTTCCCGCGCCTGCTGGGCTACGACAAGCTTCGAGGGCGTTTCGAGGCATTCGCGCCTTCCGGCGCGATCGCGGGCACGCTGTCGCGCGAGTCGGAACACTGGCCCGTGTGGACCAGCGCCTGCGGCGACGACGCCGTGGTCCGGCCGGGCCTCAGGCTCTCATGCGCCGTGGATGACGAGCGGCGCGTCCGGCTGGCGGCGGTGGGCGTCAATACGGTGCAGACCCTGCGCCGGCCCGGTCGCGACGGCCCGACGACATGTACGCTTGCCGGGCCCGGCGCGGTTTCGGCCGACTGGCGCTCGCTGGCCGCACGGCGGCTTGCGCTGCTTGTGGTCAACAGCATCGAGCGCGGCACGCGCTGGATGATATTCGAGCCGAACGAGCCGTCGACCTGGAATCGCGCCGCGAAACAGCTGCGGGATTTCCTGGGAGCGCTCGAGGAGCGTGGCGCATTCGCCCATCGCGCGACCGGCGACCGCTGGTTCGTGCTCTGCGACGAACGGGTCAACCTCGCGCGGCATCGCGAGCAGGGCATCGTGAACCTGATGTTCGGGATCCCGGCGATGCGAGCCGGCGGTTTCCACGCATGGCTCGTCAGTCACAGGCCGGGCGGCAGCCGAGTTCAGACCGTCAGCCCGAATCTCGCCGGACTTCCCGACCTCGGCCTGACGCAGATTCTTGCCGAGCTCGAAGTGCCTGCCGTCGGCGCAATCTAGGCCTGACCGTATCCCCCGCCGCCCGGCGTTTCGATCACGATCTCGTCTCCCGCTTCGACGCGCTCGGCCGCAGAAGCTGCGAGCACGACTTCCATTCCGCCTGCGCGCACGAGCCGGTTGATACCGGGCGCGCCGTCCATCCCGCCCGCGAGCCCGAATGGCGCGATGCGGCGGTGGTTCGACAACACCGCGACCGTCATCGGCGCGCGGAATTCGATACGACGGATGAGCCCGTCGCCACCACGATGACGCCCGGCGCCACCCGAACCTCGGCGATAACGGAACTCGCGAACGAGCACCGGGTGCCGGTCTTCCAGCACTTCGGGATCCGTGAGGCGCGAGTTCGTCATGTGCGTCTGCACGCCGGAGGCGCCGTCGAATCCGGGGCCGGCGCCGGACCCGCCCGCGATGGTCTCGTAATACTGGTGGCCGGAATCGCCGAAGGTGAGGTTGTTCATCGTCCCCTGCGAGGCCGCGAGCACGCCGAGCGCGCCGAATAACGAGTCGACGACGCACTGGGAAGTCTCGACATTGCCGGCGACGACCGCGGCCGGCGGGACGGGATTCAGCATCGAACCATGCTCGACACGGATCGTGATCGGCCTGAGGCAGCCTTCGTTCAGCGGGAACTCGGCATTGACGAGCGTCCGGAAGACATAGAGGACAGCCGCCGTGCAGACCGCGAATGGCGCGTTGAAGTTGCCCGGTCGCTGCGTGGAGGTGCCGGAGAAATCCACGATCGCGTTCCGGCTCTCGCGGTCGATACGCACCGTCACCTCGATGATGCTGCCGTCGTCCATCTCGTAGCGGTGGTGGCCGTCGCCGAGGCGGCCGATGACTTCGCGAACGCAGGCCTCGGCGTTGTCCTGCACGTGGCCCATGTAGCGCACGACCGTTTCGAGCCCCAAGCGTGCGATCAGCGCCTCGAGCTCGGTGATGCCGCGCGCATTGGCCGCAAGCTGGGCCTTCAGGTCCGCCACGTTCTGCGAGGGATTTCGCGCGGGCCAGGCACCCGAGGCGAGCAGGTCCCTCAACTCCCGCTCGCGGATCAAGCCCTCGTCGAGCAGGAGGAAATTGTCGATCAGCACGCCTTCCTCGTCGATCGTGCGGGAGGAGGGCGGCATGGAACCAGGCGTGATGCCGCCGATGTCGGCGTGATGCGCGCGCGAGGCGACGAAGAACGAGGGCTTCGCATCGCCGCCGGCGAACACCGGGCTTACGACGGTGATGTCCGGAAGGTGTGTCCCGCCGGCATAGGGCGCATTCAGCAGCCAAGCGCGTCCCCGGCGGAGCTCGCCGGCATTCGCCGTGATGACCGCGCGCACGCTCGCACCCATCGAGCCGAGGTGGACCGGCATGTGCGGCGCGTTCGCGATGAGCGCGCCATCCGCGTCGAACAGGGCGCAGGAAAAATCGAGGCGCTCGCGAATGTTGACCGACACGGCCGTCGCCTGCAGCACGGCGCCCATCTGTTCCGCCACCTGCATGAAGCGGTGGTTGAAGAGCTCGAGCTGCGCGGGATCGGACTGACGTGCGTCGATCGCGAGGGCTGACGGAAGTTTCTGTCGCGAAAGGCGGAGTGTCCCGTCGTCCAGCCTTTCAGCGGACCAGCCAGCCTCGACGACCGTCGTCGAGTTCGGCTCGACGATGAGCGCCGGTCCCGCGATGATCCGCGACGGCGCAAGCGCCGAACGGTCGAGCAGCGCCACCTCGCGCCAGCCGTCGAACCAGGCGCGGACGTGTCCGCTCGTGGCCGCTTTCCCGGTGTCCGCGATGGAGATGGCGGACTTTTCTCCTGCTGCGACGACCTCGACGCGCAGCGTCGCCACCTGCGGGGCAGCCTGCGGCGGCGCAAAGCCGAACCGCCGCGCGAACTCGGCGCGAAAGTCCGTCGTGACCTCATGCAATAGTGAGTGCGGGATGTCGAGCGCCGTCTCGGTGCCCGGCGCGCGGATCTCGAGTACGCGGCGTACGCACAGTTCAGCCGGCGCCGCGCCCTGGGCGATCATGGCCGCTACGAGCGGCCCGGTCATCGCCGCGAATTCCGATTCGAGCGCCGCATGGGAGTCTGCCGTCAGCGTCTGCTCGTAACTCCGGCGCCGCATGAGACGGCGGTCTGCAAGGCCGATGCCCCAGGCCGAAAGCACCCCGGCGAGCGGATGAATCAGGATCTCCGCGATACCGAGCGCATCGGCGACGCGACAGGCGTGCTGGGGCGCAGCGCCGCCGTAACAGAGGAGGGAGAATTCCGCAGGATCGTGGCCTTCGCGGACGGATACGTGCCGGATGGCACGTGCCATCGACTCGACGGCGACATCGAGGAATCCCGTGGCGAGGGTCTCCAGATCCATGCCAGCCTCGCGCGCGAGTGCACCGAACCGGCTCCGCACGACGTCCGCGTCGAGCGGCTGATCGCCGCCGGGACCGAAGATCGCCGGAAAGTTCTCCGGCCGGATACGGCCAAGCAGCACCTGCACGTCAGTCGCCGCGAGCGGGCCGCCGTTGCGGTAACAGGCGGGGCCCGGATGCGAGCCTGCCGACCGGGGCCCGACGCAGAGCCTGCCGCCTTCGTACGAGAGAACGGAGCCGCCGCCGGCCGCGACGGTATGAATGTTCATCATCGGCGCCTGCAGCCTGACACCCGCGATATTCGTCTCGAATCGCTGCGGCAGGGCGCCGTCATAGAGTGCGACATCGGTGGACGTGCCGCCCATGTCGAAGGCAATCAGCCGGCGGCGATCCCTGCCTTCCGCGATGCGGGCCGTGGCCACGAGTCCGCCCGCCGGCCCGGAGAGGACGGCGTTGCTGGCGCGAAACGCCTCGGGTGCAACCAGGCCGCCGTTGCTCTGCATGAATTCCAGGCGCGTCATCGCGTGCCGCGGGCCGAGCCCGTCCCGAAAAGTCCGGACGTAGCGGGCAAGGAGCGGCGTGAGGTAGGCGTCGACGACCGTCGTGTCGCCGCGGCTCACGAAGCGGATGAGCGGCGAGGCCTCATGCGAGGCGATCACGTCGCCGAAGCCGAGTTGCCGCGCGATTTCCGCCGCGCGGCGCTCGTGCGCCGGGTGACGGTAGCCGTGCATGAAGACGATGGCGACGCTTTCGATCCCTCGTTCGCGCAGGCCCGCGAGCCCGGCAGAAAGTCGCCGTTCGTCGAGGGTGCGCAGCACCTGGCCTTCGGTCGTGACACGCTCGTCAGCCTCGACGACTTCGGAGTAGAGCGGCGCCGGCATCTCGATGCGCAAGTCGAATAGGCGCGGGCGATTCTGGTAGCCGATCGCGAGGGCGTCGCCAAAGCCCGCCGTCGCGACGAGGGCGGTCGGCACGCCGCGGCGCTCGAGGAGCGCATTG
>DAIRVV010000043.1:4543-13650 GCA_036802645.1 Steroidobacteraceae bacterium | reverse complement strand
GACTAATACGACGTGCCCACCTGGTGCAAGGTGCTGCACGTCAACCTGACAGCCGGCTTCCTCATCACGCAATCATTGCTGCCACTGCTGCGGCGCTCTGAGGATGCCGCCGTCGTGTTCACGTCCAGCACGATCGCGCGCGGCGGCCGCGCCTACTGGGGCGCCTATGCCGCTTCGAAGTTCGGCGTTGAAGGCCTGATGCAAGTCCTGGCACACGAGATGGCGGGCACGACCCACATCCGCGTCAACAGTCTGAATCCAGGCCCGGTGCGCACGGCGATGCGCCGCCAGGCTTTTCCGGCCGAGGATCCCGATCGGCTGCCCCAGCCGGCGGCCATCGTCGCGCCCTATCTCTACCTACTGGGACCCGCAAGCCGGGGCGTCAACGGCGAGGCGCTCGACTGCCAGTGACGCGAATCCCCGCGACTTCCTGAAGCTCCTTCAATTCGCCGTCCGTGAGCGAACGGCTGCGTCCGCGTGCAAGCACGCGATCCATCGCAATCGGTCCAAACCGCGTTCGCAGGATGCGATTGGCCTCGAGGCCGCAGGCTTCGAAAAGCAACCGGAGATCGCGCGGCCGGAGTCCCGTTACCTGTACTTGCAGCCAGCGATTGCTACCCTCACCGCCAGCGGGTGTCACCGCGGTGATTTCGCCTTTCGCTGGGACGACGCTCGCGTGTTCCTTGAGCAGCGCTTCGATGCCGGCTTCGTCGAACCCGCCACGGACGCGCACACTGTAATCGCACGGAATTGCCGTCCCGCGCCGGGTGAGCGCCGCGGCGAGCTCCCCGTCGGTCACGAATAGCTCGAGACCACCATCGCGAGCCGCGAGCGGGCTGATCGGAATCCAGCGCCGGCCGCTGGCTTTCGGCAGCCGTTCCATCGAGCTTGGCGCGGATCCGCCGCTGCCTGCCCGGACTTCTTCCTGCGCAGGACGGTGGTAAACGATGCCCTTGTGCGGCGCCTCTGCCCCGCGCTCGAGTCGCAGCCGCCTGCCATCGAGACGAATATCGTCGCGCCCACCGACCGGCTGTCCAGGGGATGCGGGCTTGCCGTTGACCGTGATTCGCCCGGCCGTGATCCATGCTTCGACCTGGCGGCGGGATCCGACACCGCGGGCGGCGAGGACTTTCTGGATTCTTTCTCGCATCGACAGTCCGGATCGCGGCGGCGCCGCGCCGGCTCAGTTCGCCGCGTCGGCGTCGTTAGCGGCCGTGAGGCCCGGGGCGGCCGCCTGCATCGTGACCGGGCCGTCGAATTCAAGCTGGATGCCGACGTCGTCCATGTCTCGAAGAGCCGCGAGCGACGGCAGCTCATCAAGGGTCTTGAGTCCAAAGTAATCCAGGAACTCGCGCGTCGTGCCGAGCAGTTCCGGATGGCCCGGCACCTCGCGGTGACCGACCACGCGGATCCAGCCGCGCTCCGTCAGCGTCCGGACGATGTTCGGGTTGACCGTCACTCCGCGAACGTTCTCGATCTCGCCGCGTGTAATGGGCTGGCGATATGCGATCAGGGCGAGGGTCTCGAGAAGCGCGCGCGAATACCGGGTGGGCCGCTCCTGCCAGAGCTTCGAGAGCGGAGCGGCATATTGGCTTCGGACCTGAAGGCGCCAACCGCTCGCAACCTCGACCAGCTCCATCGGCCGGCCTTCGCAATCATTCGCGAGCGCTGCAAGCGCCTTGCGAATTTCGGTCGCCTCGGGCCGCTCGTGCTCGTCGAACATCTCCCGCAACTGTTCAACGCTGAGGGGCTGTCCGTATGCGAGCAATGCCGCTTCGACGATGCCTTTCAGTTGTCCGGTATTCATCGATTGCCTCGTCACGCGGTCGTGATCTGGACGTCTTCGATCAGCGCGGCATCCGGGTCGCGATCGACGCGCCGCACGTGCAACGGCTGATACGGCTCCGCCTGCACGATTTCGATGAGCTGCTCGCGCAGGAGCTCGAGGAGCGCGGCAAAGGTCACGGTCACGCCGAGCCGGCCTTCCTCCGCCCGGAACAGGCGGATGAACTCGACCAGCCCGACGCCCTCGAGCAGGGCGAGCACGTCCGACATGCGCTGCCGCACGGAAAGTGTCTCGCGCTGCACGTGCAGGTGGGCGAACATTGTGGCCCGCTGCACCACGTCCTTGAACGCGACCAGCATCTCCTGCAATGCGACCTCAGGCAGCATGCGCACGACCTGGCGGTGCGTCAGTTCCGCGACAGCCGGATGTACGTCGCGATCGAGTCGCGGCAGACTGTCGATATCTTCGGCCGCACGCTTGTAACGTTCGTATTCCTGGAGACGGCGCACCAGCTCGGCGCGCGGATCGTCCTCTTCCTCTGCGCCATCCGTCATGCGCGGCAGCAGCATCCGTGACTTGATCTCGGCGAGCATGGCGGCCATCAGCAGGTACTCGCCGGCAAGCTCGAGATCCAGCTCCTGCATCAGCTGGATGTACTCCATGTACTGGCGCGTGATGTCCGCAATCGGGATGTCCAGGATATTCAGATTCTGGCGGCGAATCAGGTACAGGAGCAGGTCGAGCGGGCCCTCGAATGCCTCGAGAAACACCTCGAGCGCCTGGGGCGGGATGTAAAGGTCGCGCGGCATCTCCATGACCGGCTCGCCATCCACGATCGCGAACGGCATCTCGCCTTGCTGCGGTGCGGCTTCGCCTGCCGCGAGATCGACATCATTCACTGCGGGACGATTGGCGAGTTCGATCACCGGTACTCCAGTCGCACGGCTTCCCTGACCTCTGACATTGTGGCACGCGCGGCATCGCGCGCGCGCTCGCAGCCCTCGGCCACGATGCCCCGGACGAGATCCGGATTCTTCTCGTATTCGCGAGCACGCTGGCGGATGACCTCGAGCTCTTTCAAAACCGATTCGATAAGGGGCTTCTTGCAATCGAGGCAGCCGATCCCGGCCGACCGGCAACCCGTCTGGACCCACGCTTTCGTCTTCTCGTCGGAGTAAATCTTGTGAAGGTCCCAGACCGGGCACTTGTCAGGATCGCCAGGGTCGCTGCGGCGCACCCGCGCGGGATCCGTCTGCATCGCCTTCAGCTTCTTCTGCACACTCTCCGGGTCCTCGCGCAAGCCGATCGTGTTGCCGTAGGACTTCGACATCTTCCGTCCATCGAGGCCGGGCACTTTCGGTGTCTTCGTAAGGAGCGCGGACGGTTCGGGGAGGATGGCGCGGCCGCCGCCTTCCAGATAGCCAAGAAGGCGCTCCCGATCCGCGACAGTAAGACGCGCGCCCGACTCCACCATGGCGCGAGCTCTCCCCAGCGCCTCCGAGTCGCCATGTTCCTGGAACTTCCGCCTGAGCTCGTCGTACTGCGCGGCGTTGCGGGCGCCCAGGCGTTTCACGGCGCCCTCGACTTTCGACTCGAAATCCGCCTCGCGCCCATAGATATTGTTGAAGCGGCGCGCGATCTCGCGGGTAATCTCGACGTGAGCGACCTGGTCCTCGCCGACGGGCACGTACTCTGGCCGGTACATGAGGATGTCCGCACTCTGCAACAGCGGGTATCCCAGAAAACCGTAGGTGCTGAGATCCTTGTCCTTCAGCTGCTCCATCTGGTCCTTGTAAGTCGGCACCCTTTCCAGCCACGAAACCGGCGTCACCATCGAGAGAATCAGGTGCAGTTCGGCATGTTCCGGAATGCGCGACTGTACGAAGATCGTGCAGGCGCTCGGGTTAAGGCCCGCGGCCAGCCAGTCGATGAGCACCTCATTCGTATTGGACTTCAGGTCCGCGGTATCTTCGTATCCGGTGGTCAGTGCGTGCCAGTCGGCAATGAAGAAGAAGCACTCATAGCGGTATTGCAGCTCGACCCAGTTCGCGAGCGCCCCGTGGAAGTTGCCGAGATGGAGCTGGCCCGTCGGCCGCATTCCGGACACGACGCGTCGACTCTGGCCAGTGGCCGCTGACATGCGCCTGCTCACGCGACCTGCAAGCCGAATGCCGCCACGAGCAGCTCGATGATCGAATTGATCGGCCCGCCGACCAGCGGCCAGAGCATTCCCGTAACCAGGAGGCCAACCACGATGAACAGGCCGAACGGGGCGATGCGATCGAGCAGCACACTCAACGGGCCGGGAGGGAGCAGGTTCCTCACGAACTGTCCCCCATCGAGCGGCGGGATCGGCAGCATGTTGAACACCGCAAGCAGGACGTTGACGAAGATGCCGATCAAGGCCATCGCGGCAATCCACTGGCCGGCGACTCCAAGATCGACGATCTGGCTGACCTTCAGGAGGAACGCCCAAATGATTGCCATGACCAGATTGGCCGTGGGGCCCGCGGCCGACACCCAGACCATGTTTCCGCGCGGATTGCGCAGGTTCCGCGAATCCACGGGCACGGGTTTCGCCCACCCGAACAGGAAGTCACCCGGCAACAGAAGCAGAATCAGCGGTACGAGTACGGTGCCGACCGGATCGATGTGCCGGATGGGGTTGAGGCTCAGCCGCCCCTGCATCTCGGCAGTACGGTCCCCGAAAAACTTCGCCACCCAGCCGTGAGCTACTTCGTGCACGGTAATCGCGAACACGATTGGAATTGCGCCTTTCGAAACACTCTCCAGAAACGAAGCCAAGTCCATGAACCGTCCTGGAGGCGCGCCGGCCGTTCGCAAGCCAATTGCCGCAGATTATACGATGTGGGACCGCGGGTTGCCGGTCATTGGAACGGCCGCGGATCCCCTTTTCCTGCGCGCAGCAACTTCGGCGCGTCTCCGGACAGGTCGACGATCGTGCTGGGCTCGAGTCCGCAATTACCGGCATCCAGGATCAGATCCACGATATGGCCGATTCGTTCTTCGATGTCGCGTCCGTCCGTCAGCGGCGCGTCGTCGCCCGGCAACTGCAGCGTCGTGCTCATGACGGGCTCTGCATATTCCTGGAGCAGCGCGCGCACCACCGCGTGATCCGGTACTCGAATGCCTATCGTCTTGCGGCGCGCTTCCAGAAGACGCCGCGGCACCTGTCGCGTAGCGCGAAGCACGAAGGCATACGGTCCGGGAGTGAAGCTTCGGAGCAGCCGGTATTGCCAGTTCTCGACGGTGGCGAATCGCGCGATTTCCGACAAGTCGCGACAAACGACCGTAAAGAAATGGCCCTTTCGAATCTGCCGCATCGCCTGGATTCGTTCCATTGCATTCTTGGCGCCCAGTGCGCAGCCCAGCGCGTAACAGGAATCCGTCGGGTAGGCGATCACCCCGCCGTCGCGAAGGCAATCCGCGGCCATCCGCAAGAGCCGCGGCTGCGGCGTCGACGGGTGCAGTTCAATTCGTTGCGCCACGCTCCATTATGAACCCGGGACGGGCCGCAGCCGGTTCCGCTATGATTGGCGCCCTTTTTCATCGGATCCGCGCATGCAGCTGCTGTTCGATTTCCTGCCGGTCATCGCGTTCTTTGTCGCATACAAGTTCGCCGACATCTACGTCGCGACCGTGGCCATCATCATTGCGACCGTGCTGCAAATGTCGATCCACTGGCTGCGGACGCGGAGCGTAAACCGAATGCATCTGGTTTCCGCCGGTCTCGTCCTCGTTTTCGGCGGCCTGACCCTCCTGATTCGTGACCCGAAGTTCATCATGTGGAAACCAACGGTCGTCAACTGGCTCTTCGCGGCCGCATTCCTCGCAAGCTTTTGGCGCCGCGTCAGCGACAGGCCGATGATCCAGCGATTGTTGACGGCTACCGGCACTGAACTGCAGCTCAGCCCCGAATTGTGGCGTCGCCTCAACTGGATGTGGGTCGGATTCTTCGCCATCATGGGAGCGGCGAATCTTGTCGTTTTCAACAGCGTCGACGAGGACACCTGGGTCAACTTCAAGCTGTTCGGAATGTTCGGGCTGACGCTTGTCTTCATCGTCGCGCAAGGTTACTGGATCGCGACCCAGGCACACGGCAGTGACAAGCCCGCGCAGTGAACGAATCAAGGCTGTGCTCGAACAGGCCTTCACGACCGCCCGTGTATCGGTCCACGACGACAGCGCACGGCACGCCGGCCATGCGGGCGCACAGACTGGTGCCGGGCACTTTCTCGTGCGCGTCGAGTCTCAGGACTTCACCGGACGCAGCCGCCTCGAGCGCCATCGTCTGGTATACGATGCGCTCGCCGATATGCTGCCGCGCGAGATCCACGCACTCAACATCGAAGCAGTTTCACCCGAAGACGATTCTCCATCGAGGACACAATGAGACATACGCAGATTCTCGCTATCACCGCGCTCGGCATGATGCTGGCAGTCGGTTGCACCAAGGCGGAAACCCCGGTTGATCCCGCCGCCAAGCCGGTCGCCGTCGTCAATGGCGCGCCGATATCGCGCGACGTCTGGAACCTGTACGTGAAGACGCGCCATGGCGGCAAGACGCCGGGCGACCTCACGGCCGAACAGCAGAAGGAAGCGCTGGATGAGCTGATCGGCATGTACGCCGGCGCCCAGGAAGCCGAGAAACTGAAGCTCGCCGCAGGTGAACCCAAGGCCCGGCTGGAGCTGGTCGGCAAGAGCGCGATGGCTGAACTTCTCTTCAAGAAATACACCGAAGGCGTTGAGCCGACCGAGGCCGAGCTGAAGGCGGAATACGATGCCCGCATGGCGGAAGCCCCGAAGCAGGAATTTCACGCGCGTCACATCCTCGTCGAGGACGAGGCCAAGGCGAAGGACCTGACCGCGCAGCTCGACAAGGGCGCGAACTTCGAGCAACTCGCGAAGGACAACTCAAAGGACGAAGGGTCTGCTCCCAAGGGCGGCGACCTCGACTGGTTCACTCCCAATCAGATGGTCAAGCCATTCTCCGACGCGGTACAACAACTCGAGACTGGCAAATACACGGCCACACCGGTCAAGTCGGAATTCGGCTGGCACGTGATCAAGCTCGAAGAAAAGCGCGCGACCACACCGCCGCCCTTTGACCAGGTGAAAGCCCAGTTGGGGCCGATGGTCAATCAGAAGAAGTTCGAGACGCACCTCAAGGAGCTGGTCAAGGCGGCCAAGGTCGAGCGTTCGCTCTGAAGCCGGGCTAGGCCGCCGGGCGGAATTGCCGCGAGTAGGTGCGGTTCATGGGATTGATGGCCGGCGCGTCGATGCGGGGCTGCACCAGGCGCCTCGCTACGTAGAAGTACAGCGGCAGCAGCGGATAGTCGTTGAGCATCAACGACTCCGCCCGCTGCAGCATCTCGCGCCGTTTCGCAGGGTCGGCTTCAGTTGCCGCCGCGGCAAGCAGGCCCGCGTATTCGGCGTTGATCCAGCGACCGAAATTCTGCGGGCTATCCCTCGTCATCGTATCGAGGAATGTTGACGCGTCGTTGTAGTCCGCAGTCCAGCCGACGCGCACGACATCCCACTGGGCGGGATCGGCGCGGGCTGCGAGATACGCCTTGAATTCCATCTGGTTCAGCTCGACTTCGACGCCGAGCTTTTCCTTCCACATCGCAGCAATCGCAATGCAGACCTTCTGCACGAGCTCATTTTCGTTGTAAAGCAATCGCAGACGCAGTGGATGCGCGGCGGAGTAGCCAGCCTTGGAATACAGTTCGCGCGCACGCGAAAGGCGTTCGTCTGCCGAAGCATCCCGCCAACTGTAATGGGCGGGCTCATAGTTCCACGCGCCGTCCGGCACCAGGGAATACGCGGGAACCTGACCCGCACGAGTGACCGACTCGACGATCGCCTGCCGATCGACTGCCAGTGACAACGCCTCGCGCAAGCCACGCTTGCCGCGCAACGGTCCTCTTTCGGTGTTGAGCGTGAAATAGATGGTGGCGAGCGTTGATCCGTACTGCAGACCCGAGTCCGCCGTCGCCAGAAGTTCCTGAAACCGCTGTTGCGGAACCGAATAGGTGACGTCCAGTTCGCCGGCGCGAAAGCGCATGAATTCGGCGTTCTCGTCCGGCACGAATTCATATCGAACCTGATCAAATGCTACTGAAGTGGAATCCCAGTAGTGGGGATTGCGCGCAAGAAGCACACCGTTACCCGGCTTGAATTCCGCAAGCACATATGGTCCGTTCGAAACTGTCGAGCCTGGTCTGGAAAAGCTGCCGGTCGGCGCCGTTGACGAGGCGTGAACCGGCGACGCGACGGTATTGGTAAGTATGTCCGGGAAGTACGGCAAGGCGTGCGTGAGACGAATCTCGAGCGTGTAATCGTCGAGGGCTCGAACGCCGAGTCTGTCGGACGGCATATCGCCTTGAAGTATCGCCGGCGCATTCTCAATCGAGCGCAGGAGGTCGGCGGCGCCCGAAACCGTCGCGGGATCGAGCGCGCGCCGGAATCCTTTGACGAAATTGTCCGCAACAACAGGGTCGCCGTTTGACCATCGAGATTCCCGACGTAACTGGAAAACATAGACCTTGCCGTTGTCCTCAATACGCCAAGACGTGGCCGTGGCGGGTACAACCTCGCCATCTGGCGTGCTGGCAGTGAGGCCTTCATACAAGTCTCGTAGGACGTCGTAAGAAAAAGCATCTTCTGCGCGCTGAGGGTCTAACGAGCCAGGCTGGCCAGCCAGGCCACGTTTTAGCGTGAGCGATTGCGACTTGGCAGCGGAATCTTCCTGCCCGCAAGCAGCCACTGCAACGGCAGCAAGTGTGAGGATGACTGCCTCGGCAGCACGTCCCCAGGCGGCGCCAAGCATGAAATTCCACCGATGCATCAATTTAGCTCCACACGCGCGGCTGCGCGCCCGTGGAAGCTTACGACAACGAGCAAGAGTTGCTTAAGAGGTGGCCCAGTGAAGCTGCGCCAGTATTTTGGCCGCTCGGACGCCTCAGTCAGGCGTCGACCGGGTTAAGCGTTAGGAAAAATATGATTCGACGGAAACGCAGTTGTCTCGGCGCTTGGCGCGATCAACCCGTTCCGAGTGAGGCTTCTGCACGACCCGTGCCCAGGGACGCATCGGGCCGACCAGTACCCAGCGAGGCGTCGGGCTCACCGGTGCCAAGCGAAGCTTCGGTACGGCCGGTGCCGAGCGAGGCTTCGGTCTTGCCGGTTCCAAGTGAGGCTTCAGTGCGGCCGGTACCCAGTGAGGCGTCAATACGGCCGGTGCCGAGCGAGGCTTCGGTCTTGCCGGTTCCAAGTGAGGCTTCAGTGCGGCCGGTACCCA
>DAIRVV010000043.1:0-4443 GCA_036802645.1 Steroidobacteraceae bacterium | reverse complement strand
CAATACGGCCGGTGCCCAGCGAGGCGTCGAGCCTGCCAGTGCCAAGCGAAGCTTCTGCACGACCTGTGCCTAGAGATGCGTCTGTGTGGCCGGCATACAGGCTCTCAACTAGAACCTTGCCGCCAATCGTTGGTTGCGTACCAACGGCGGCTGTAATAGCGCCCTTGTTCAACTTGTCCACGCCTGCCCGCGAAGTAAGTGCGCTGGTATCTAGCGCCGCTGATCCAATCGCTATCGCGCCAGTTGTCCTGTCGATTGCGGTGATTCCGCCGCGGATGAATACCTTAGACGCACCCTGAACATATTGACCATCAAGTCGCATGGCTGCATCAACAAGGAAATTCTTACCGTTGAATTCACCAAACAATGCAACTGGTTGGCCAATCTGCGCATCGACAACGAACTGAAAGTTCGCCGGAAGTCCCAACAGCACGAATCTTTGACCAAGTACTGAGACTGAAAAGCCGGTGCGGGATATTCGATCAAGGCGACCGACTGCAAGCAGCCGTCCATTTGCGGCGCGATCAAGTTCAACAATGTCCGATCGCTTCGCGACAGCGGTCGAATTAGGTGATGCAGAGGAATGGGCGCTAAAGGCGCTGCCTCCGCCGAAGAGAACGATCGCGGCGCCGAGCGCCAGGGCTACTCCCTTGCTCTGCAATTCAATTTGCATCGATCTTGCTCCCTTCAAAACTTACAACAAGCCCCACCCAAGTATCGTTGCCATCCCAGCCCGATACACTTGTCAATCATCTAGATCGTCGTTCGCGAACTCCTGAAGATCCGCAAAACTTTCTGCCAGCGCGGACCGATCTTCATGAGCCTCTTGATAGAAGTAGATCCCTACGCCTACTTGGACAGCCTGCTCGCCTCTATTTTTCGCAGGCCGCGGGTAGGTCGCTGACTTCTGATCGATCTCCTGAATAACGGTCTCTAGATACTCTCGAATCTCTTGTTGGAAAATTTCTACGTCAACAACTCGTAACCCTTCGTCGGGATACACCATTCGGTCAAACCGCTTCTCCTGGCCTTTACCTCGACCTAGGTTGTAATCAACCGTCTCGATGTACCGTCGAACAGCCTGCGAGAAGATCTGAATCATTTCGGCGGTCATGTCGGTTGGGATGTATGTGCGCTTTTGAACACGCAGGTACTGCCCTCCCTCCAATACTCTCGCCGCTCCAACTCTAATCAGCTCTCCTATCAGGACCTCGTGCGATACATCAGTACTAAATCGACGTACCAGATCCTCAAACGTAGGAACTACATCGGTTCCATCAATCTTCAAGTCTCGGGGATAGCCGTATGGCGCAAGGTATTGCGAGTCGGAATGCCAAACTTCCAGCACACTTGCCGCAAGGCCCGCATTGCTCCAAACGCCCCACTGAGTTTTGCCTTCATTGCGAACAATTTTCGCAACCTCTCGGCGCGTGAGGCCCGTCGCAATAGCAACGCGTGACAGCGACATCTTGCGTCCAGGAAGAGTCATCTCCCGTGCGCACACGCTTACGTAGACGTCTTTGAGAACCCCCCCGAATTCCTGGAACGTAATTCCACTTCTCACGAGGATCCTGATGAGCGGAGTCATCAGAGATCGGAATGCCGCGAGAAGATCTCGTTTAACATCATAAGTGTCTGACATGACTTAATCTAGCTGTATTGGACGATAAGTGGCCGACCGCAAACGTTATTGTGCCTGCAGGCAGGGTTAAATTGCCTGATAATCAAATAGTTAGAACGAGACGACGAGACTGCGCATGATTCTTACTCGAGAATCATGCCATAACTGCTTCAATACTCTACAAATTATTAGTTGATGTTCTCGCGTACGAAAAGGTAGGCGCCTGCACCCACAAGCACGCTCTCGCTTTTTGTCGAACATTTAACTGATCGGCGGGAGAGCCATTCGTCAATAACGTCAACGAAATCCTGTCCGCGAGTGCCTACCAGTTGCTGAAGAATTGGCACTAGTTCTTTGGGTACGGACGCGTAACAAGCGCGCTCAAATCGACCTTTCGCTCTAGAAGGCTTATCGAAAACGTTGAATTCAACGGACCCCAAGAAACCACAAATGTGTTCGAGAACGCACTCACTCGCGATTGCGGATCCTTCTTGACCTGAACACGCGACAACAGATTCGCTGACCAACTCAATCGACTTGTCTTCTGTAGTTCGGACGACTCCCAGCTCTTCCATTGTGTTCAGAAGCTCGCGTGAATCCTCATCTGGTGCGCAAAGCTGCACGAGTTCGGAAAATGATTGTGGTCCAACTTCTCTTGTGAGTGGGGCAGGCATTCCATTCTGGTCTAGAAATTTGCAGTCGCGCCGCCATCTGAGAACTACGTCGCAACACATTATTGCTTGTCGAGCAGTCACTCGGCCTGGTTGAGTGTCTGGTATTCGCGCAACTTCATTGACTGCCTCCGCAGCCATTTCGCGTAGTTTTTCTTCAGAAATGCCGCATCCTCTTAGAATGCGAAACACACGGCGCAATAAGATTCGTGCGGAATTGGTAATTCCATCGTGATTAGTGCTGTTCGTAGTTTCTACGACCGAAGGTCCTGCAACAGGTTGCATTTTCATCTTTTGGGCACCGCTCTTCTTCGATCGTGCTACAACAATTCAATTAGGAAATGCCGGATGTCACTCGAACTTTCTTTCTCTTGACTCGAGCAATGGCAACATGACACTTCGGGCAGAAATAGCCGCCGCCTGCCTCCGCCTGCTCCGTCCCCTTGCTCGGATCATGCTCCGCCATGGCTTGTCGACGTATGATTTTTCGCGTATCGCCAATATTGCCTTTGTTCGGGCGGCCGGGGATATCCTCAGAGAGCAGGGAAAACCGGTGAGTTTCTCGCGCGTTTCGGCAATTACAGGCCTACACCGGCACGTGGTCAGCGATATTGTTAACTCACCGGACATCGACTCGGCGAAACCAGGGTCCGACAAGGACTATCGGCGAAATCGCCTGTCACGCGTCCTGACCGGCTGGTTCGAGAGCCCCCTATACACCGACGATGAAGGCAAGCCGCTCCTTCTGGCCGTCGACGGCCCGGAACCGTCATTTGCGTCGCTCGTCCGCGCATTCAGCGGTGACATCTATCCCAGGATCATCCTGGACGAGCTGATTGAAGTCGGCGCCGTCAGGGTTCTCAAGGATGGCAGCGTCCGAGCGGTGGCGCGCCGCTATACCACTGGCGGCGCCGAGCCGGCAGCGATTCAACATCTCGGAAGCACTGCTCGCGACGTACTCGGCACGCTGGAACACAATCTCGGCGCCCCGCCGGAGCGACGGCATTACGATGACTCGGCCGTGTCAGTCAGGCTCGACCCGACCGCGCTGCCTCTGTTCCGTCGGTTGCTTCGCCAGCGCGGAGCTGCGTTCCTCGAGGACATCGATGGCTGGGTCTCGGAACATGAGAAACCCGACGATCCGAATTCGGTCCGGGCCGGCGTGATTGTCCAGATGTTCGTGGAAGTCGAACCTGAGAAAAGCGAAGAGCCGACCGGCCCACGTACTGTCTGATCAGCGCTTCCTGCCCACCAGTTTCAGGAACTCGTCCTCATCGAGGATTATCACGCCGAGATCGGTGGCTTTCTTGAGTTTTGAGCCCGCATCTTCGCCGGCCACGACGAAGTCGGTCTTCTTGGAAACGCTGCCTGAAACGGATCCACCCTTTTCGCGGACGAGGTCACTCGCTTCGTCCCGAGACATGGACGAGAGCCTGCCGGTCAGAACGAAAGTCTTGCCATCGAGCTCCTTGCTCCTCGACCTGGCTGCCGGAATCTCCGGCCATCTCAAGCCGAGTGCGATCAACTCGTCGATGACCTTTGCATTCCGCGCTTCCGTCATGAATGCGTGCACATGACCCGCCGTGACAGGACCGACGTCAGAGACCTCCTCCATTTCAGTGGCCGAGCTCGACCGTAGCGCCTCGAGGGTGCGGTAATGACGCGCCAGTGAGTCGGCTGTCGCCTCCCCCACATCGCGAATGCCGAGCGCGAACAGGAATCGGCCGAATGTGGTTTCCTTGCTTTTCTCGAGCGACCTGACGAGCTTCTCTGCCGACTTGTCGCCCATGCGTTCAAGCTCGGCGAACTGGCTCACGGAAAGCCGATAGAGATCCGCAGCGTCCTTCACGAGCTCCTGATTCACGAGCTGATCGACGAGCTTGCTACCGAGACCTTCGATATCCATGGCACGACGTGAAGCAAAGTGGCGCAATGACTCTTTCAGTTGGGCTCGGCATACAAGCGCGCCAGTGCAACGTGCGACTGATTCTCCCTCCCCTCTTTCCACGTCTGATCCGCAAACTGGACAGCGATCTGGAAGTTTCGCCTGCACCGTTTCGGCGGGCCGCTTCTCCAGGATGACGCGAACGACCTCGGGGATCACGTCGCCGGCCCGCCGCAGCACCACCGTGTCGCCAACCCGGACGTCCT
>DAIRVV010000042.1:0-14338 GCA_036802645.1 Steroidobacteraceae bacterium | reverse complement strand
TGCTTCGCGCGTCGCACGTCACCGCGACCGAAGACGGCCGACCCGCGGCGCCCTTGATGGGCGGGTTCCGCGAATACGACGGCGGGGAGACCGCGCTGGCCGCGGATGCGTTCACCTATATGCTGGCCTACAACGACCATGCAGTTTTCTTCGTGTTCGTTCCGCGTGATTCTGACCACACCGACATCGTCTGCACCTGGTTTGTTCGCTTTGATGCCCGCGAGGGCGTGGACTACGACCTTGCACGCCTGACCTGGCTATGGACAGTCACGACGGAACAGGACAAGTCCATCATCGAGGCGAACGCGGAGGGCATCCGCTCGCCGAGCTACGAGCCGGGCCCGGTCTCGATACTGGAGGCTGACGTCGCAGGATTTCGCGAGTGGTATCTGTCGTCCATCGGCCCGGCGAGCCGGCCTTCGCGCCTGAATGACGTCCGGGGTGGCCGCTATTTCAAAGCCTGAACGCGGACTGCGCACAGACTGGACGATTTTCCTGACGACCGTCGCGACGATCGCGCTCGCCTGCGTCCCGGTCTTCGCGTTTCACGACAGCGCCGCTGCGACGATCACCCGCGTCTTCGATGTGATCACCCAGAATTTTGGAGTCCTATATCTTTGGTACGGGACCGGCGCCGTGGCGTTCCTGATCTGGCTCGCCGCGAGCCGCTTCGGCCGCGTGAGGCTCGGCACTTCAGACGAGCGTCCCGAGTTTTCCACGTTCAGCTGGCTCGCGATGATTTTCTGCGCCGGTGTCGGCGCGACGCTCCTGTACTGGTCCGTCATCGAATGGGGACACTACATTTCGAGCCCGCCCTTTGGATTCGCGCCACGCAGTCCCGAGGCGGTCGAATGGGCGGCAACCTATGGCATGTTCCATTGGGGAATCACGGGCTGGGCGATTTTCTGCCTGCCGGCCATCGCCATCGCATACCCGTATTACGTTCGCAAGATTCCCTACCTGCGGCTCAGCACCGGCTGCAGCGCATTCCTGCCGGAAGGAGTGACGGGCGGTCGCGGACGCGCGCTCGATTTCCTCTACATGATCAACATGGTCGGCGGCACCGGCACGTCGCTCGGGCTCTCGACCCCGATGATATCGGCGGCCGTAGCCGAGCTCCTCGGGCTCGACCGGCGCTTCCTGCTGGATGTCGCCGTCGTCATCGGTTGCATCGCCGTATACGGGACGAGCGCATTTCTCGGCCTGAAGCGCGGTTTCAAGCGGATGTCCGACGCCACGATGATCCTGGCGCTCTTGCTGTTGCTATTCATTCTTGTCGTCGGTCCCACGCTGTTCATCCTGAAGATGGGGACCAACAGCATTGGCCTCATTCTTCAGAACCTGTTCCGGATGAACACCTGGACCGACCCGGTCCGCAACAGCGGATTCGTCGAGAGCTGGACGGTGTTCTACTGGGCGTGGTGGATGGCGTATGCGCCATTCGTCGGGATCTTCGTGACCCGCATCTCGCGCGGCAGGACGCTCCGGGAAGTCATCGGTGGGATGCTGACATTCGGCAGCCTCGGTGCGGCCGCGTTCTACGTCGTGCTGGGCAACTACGCCTTGCACCTCGACCTGCGCGGCCTCCTCGACGTGACAGGCATGATGGCGAGTGGTGGCGAGGCGGCCACCATCACGGCCGTCATCCAGAGCCTTCCATTCGGGCAGATTGCGCTCGGCATCTTCGTGCTGGTCGCCGTCGTATTGCTCGCGACGACCTACGATTCGGCTTCGTACACGCTTGCGTCCGTTTCCACACAGCGACTCGAGGCGGGGCACGACCCGGCACGCTGGAATCGCGTGTTCTGGGCCTGCGCACTCGGGTTTCTGCCGATCACGCTGCTGTTCGCCGAGGGTGGCCTCAAGGTCGTGCAGTCGGCAACGATCGTGGTGTCGATGCCGCTGCTTGCCGTCGGAGTGCTGATGGCGCTGTCGCTGATGCGGATGCTGCGAGAGGACGTGCGCGCTGAAGCCAACAAATCAGGGTGAGGACCCTCGGCTCAGGGCAGGAGCTCACGTTTCATGGAACTCTTGATTTGAGAAACGTGCGTCACGTTTTCGGAGTCGGTGTCGTACAGCGACTGGAGGAATGACCTGTCCCAGCTGCTCATGCTTTGCGGTCTCGCGGTGTCGATTGCGGCAAGCAGGTTCAATATAGTGGGAATCTTGTCGAGCTCGGCATCCCGGCGTATCTGCGCAAGACCGATCATGGCGACATAGTCTGAAAGTTGCCCGACGTTCAAGTCCTCGATACGCTGCAAATCGACAACTACGATGACGGAGTAGATTGACCTGACTGATTCCCAGGTGAGTCTCGAGTCGATTGCGCCGGTGCCGCAATCCGGGCCGCCCTTCATGACGAATTGCTTTGACGAAGTTGGTGACACCGAGCACGCGTTATACCAGGCACGTATGACTTCCTCCGACTCGATGAAGCGTTCAATGCCACCGACTCCCCTGTCCTTGTTGAACAGCTGATGGGCTTCAGACCACCAACTCCGCAAGAGCTCTTCCGGCTCCGGCGTCAGGACTATGACAAAGTTGGGCTTGCAATCCCCAGCGGCCGCTGGAACGCCGGCATCGGTCGCGATCTGCAATACCCGTTTCTGGATGAATTCAGCAATGCTGCTTGACGCGCCTGCGACAAAGAAGCAAATCGGCACCTGCCAGCGCGCCAGCGACTCGGTATGGGAACGGATCGCTATCGACGAGACAAACCTGCTGATTCGCTGCTCAATGATTTCGCGGCGCCGCTTGGCTGTGACGGTGACGGAGTCGAGCTCCGGGTCCCCCGTTGCGGATCGGGACTGCTGGACCGGCTCGGAAGCCGGAGCCTGATCGGCCGGCGCGCTGGCTGAGAGGAATGTCAGCGCCGCCAAGGCTCGCGCGGCCCATGCTGATTTCATTGGCCTGGGTTCGATTCCGATTCAGTCCTTCAAGATCCGCGCGAAAATCTCGCAAGCCCAGTCCACTTCGTCGGCGGTGACGATCAGCGGCGGCGCGATCCGGATCGTGTTCTCATGCGTGTCCTTTGCAAGCAGGCCCGCGTCGCGGAGCTTCTCGCAGTACCGGCGCGCACCGCCGGCCTCGGGCAGCAGTTCTACGGCTAGCATCAAGCCACGGCCGCGCACCTCGCGTACTGCGGCGCTGCGGATGCTCCGGAGCTGAGCCATGAAACGGGCGCCCTGACGCTCGGCATTGGCGATCATGCCTTCCTCGACGAGCACCTTGAGTGCCGCGCGCGCGATGGCGCATGCAAGCGGGTTGCCGCCGAAAGTGCTGCCGTGCTGCCCGGGCTTGAGGACGCCCAGCACTTCCGAGTTCGACAGCACGGCCGAGACCGGATAGTAGCCGCCGGAGAGCGCCTTGCCGATCAGCGTGACGTCAGCCTCAATGCCTTCATGCTCTTCGGCGAGCAGCTTGCCAGTCCGTCCCAGGCCGGTCTGGATCTCGTCGAGGATCAGCGTGACTTTTCGCTCGGTGCACAGCGCGCGCACTTTCTTGAAGTAACCGGGCGGCGGAATGACGACTCCGGCCTCGCCCTGGATGGGCTCGACCAGGAACGCCACGGTGTTTTCGGTGATGGCCGATGCGAAAGCGTCGAAATCGCCGAAAGGGACGACACGGAAGCCGGGCGCGAACGGGCCGAATCCGCCGCGCGCATCCGGGTCAGTGCTGAAACCGACGATCGCGAGCGTGCGACCATGAAAGTTGTTTGCGCAGACGATGATTTCGGCGCGGTCCGTGGGCACGCCCTTAACCTCGTAGCCCCACTTGCGCACCGCCTTGAGCGCGGACTCGACCGCTTCGGCGCCGCTGTTCATCGGCAGGATCTTGTGCGAGCCCGTGAGCTTCGCCAGGTCTTCGTACAGGAGCGCGAGCTGGTCATTGCGGAAGGCACGCGAGGTGAGCGTGAGCTTCGAAGCTTGCTCGACCATCGCAGCAAGGATCTTCGGGTGGCAGTGTCCCTGGTTCAGCGCCGAGTAGGCCGACAGGCAGTCGAGGTAGCGCTTGCCCTCGTTGTCCCAGACCCAGACTCCCTGGCCGCGGACCAGGATCACGTCCAGCGGCTTGTAGTTGTGGGCGCCGAGGCTCGCTTCGATTGCGATCAGGTCTTGCGTGACAGAATTTGTGTGAGTTTCGGGGTTAAGCATTGTCGCTGCGTCTCATGAGAGTGCTCTTTCCGAACATCGAGCCGACGAGATCGACGGTAACCTCGGCCGACCGGTTGTGCACGTCAAGCGCGGGATTGAGCTCCATAACGTCGAGCGAAGCGAGCAGCCCCGTATCCGCCAGCATTTCCATGCAGAGCTGCGCCTCGCGGTAGGAAGGACCGCCGGGTACCGTGGTGCCGACGCCCGGTGCGATGTCCGGGTCTAGGAAATCCACGTCAAAGCTCACGTGCAGGTGCGTGTCGCGTTCGAGATCCGCGAGCGCCGCGTTCATCGTGGCACGCATGCCCGTCTCGTCGATGTAGCGCATGTCGAAGACTTCGAAGCCGAGCTCGTGCACAAAGCGTTTCTCGCCGGCGTCAACGCTGCGGATGCCAATCTGGCGGATCTCGGATGGTTGCATCACAGGCGTCATTCCGGTGATCCCGACGAGCTCGCGCGGGCCATGGCCGAGCAAGATGGCGACCGGCATGCCGTGGATATTGCCGCTCGGCGTCAGGACGTTGGTGTTGGTGTCCGCATGCGCGTCAAACCAGAGCACGCGCAGCTTTTTTCCGTTTCCGCGAGCGTGCTGCGCGGCGGCCGCGATCGATCCTATCGCGAGCGAATGATCGCCGCCGACGAGGATCGGCAACCGTTCGGCGGCAAACTCCGCGTGACACGCATCGAATACCGCGCGGGTCCAGGTGACGACCTGCGGCAGGTGACGGTAGCCATCGACCGGCGGCAGGCCGGGATTTCCCGGCCCCTGCAGGTTGCCGCGGTCAATGACTTCGACGCCTTGCGATTCGAGCATGGTCTGGAGTTGCGCGACGCGGAGCGCCTCCGGACCCATAGATGCTCCGCGCATGCCGGCGCCGATGTCCGTGGGTGCGCCGATGATCGAGACATTTTTCATGGCGTCGAGTGCCACTCTAGCATTGTCGCTATGGCGCACACTAACTGCGCCGCTGCAATCCAGAACGATATCCTCAGGCGCCCTGGACCGATCGGGTGACGCCGCGTAGCAACTGCATGAACCACTGGATCGAAGGCTCGCGCGCGCTCCTTGGATGGAATGCCATTACAACGTCGAATCCTCTCAGCGGAAATGGTGGCATGAACATCCTCAGCCGCCGATTGCGGGCGAAGAGCGCGGCTACCCGGCGCGGCAATGTCAGGATCAGATCGGTGTGAGCGACGACTGTCGGCGCCACGAGATAGTGAGGCAGCGTGAGAGCGACCCTTCGCGTCAAACCGCTCGCTTCCAAAGCGTCGTCGACATTGCCGGGCGTCACGCCGCGGGCGGAGATCAGCGCGTGATCCTCAGCCAGATACTGCTTCAGTGTTGGTCGGCGTGAAAGTCTCGGGTGTCCGGCGCGGGCGATGCAGACGAACGATTCCTGGAATAGCTTCTCGACGCCGCGAATGTCCCGCAGTCCCCACCGATCGGATACGACGAGATCGAATTCCCGTGTCACCAACGAAACCTCGGGCGTGATATCGCAAGACAGGATCTCCAGGATCGCGTGCGGGGCTTCCTCGCGCAGCCTTCGTGCCAGAGGTGCGAGCAGTACCTGACTTGCGTAATCGTTGGCCCCGATCCTGAACCGGCGCGTGGTGCGCGCGGGTTCGAAGGTCGCCGCCGCCACCAGCGCATCTCGCACATCCTCGAGGATCCGCGCGATGCGCGGCCGGAGCTCCTCGGCAACCGCCGTGGCCGTCATCTGATTGCCGGAGCGCACCAGGATCGGATCGCCGAGGTATTGCCTCAGGCGGGAAAGCGCCGCGCTGGTAGCAGGCTGGCTCAGCTCGAGGCTCTGAGCCGCGCGCGTGACACTACGCGTCGCCAGCAGCGCATCTAGCGTGCGCAACAGGTTCAGGTCGAAGGATTCGAGCGTCACCTTCTTGTCCCGCGCCGGCGCGTGCTTCCTGGACATTCGTGGCATGGATACATGATATCCACGGAATCCGCTTTCCGGATAGACATTCCGCGTCTAACGTCGGCAGCCGAATCGGCAACCTTGTCGCGATGACGAACCAAGGAGGACGCGGTCATGAAGGTCGGAATTCTAGGATCCGGTGACGTGGCGAAAACCCTGGCCGCCGGGTTCATCACACATGGGCATGCGGTCATGCTTGGGACACGCTCGCCCGCCAGGCTCGACGACTGGCAGCGGCAACACCCCAAGGCCCGCATCGGCGCTTTTAGTGATGCGGCGGCGTTCGGCGATATTGCAGTGCTCGCCGTCAAGGGCATCGCCGCAGCCGAAGCCCTGCGTGGGGCGGGCGCGGGCAGCCTCGATGGCAAGGTCGTCATCGACACCACGAACCCGCTTTCCGACACGCCGCCGGTCAACGGTGTCCTGAAATACTTCACCAGCCTCGAAGAGTCGCTGATGGAGCGCCTGCAGGCGGAGTTCGCCGGGATCCGCTTCGTGAAGGCATTCAACTCGGTTGGCAACGCACGCATGGTCGACCCGAAATTCATCGACGGCAAACCGACGATGTTCATCTGTGGCAACGATGCACCGGCCAAGGCGACCGTGGCGGGCATCCTCGAACAGTTCGGCTGGAAAACTGAAGACATGGGAGACGCGGTTGCGGCGCGCGCAATCGAGCCGCTGTGCATGTTGTGGTGTATTCCGGGCTTCCTGCGCGGCCAGTGGTCCCACGCATTCAAGCTGCTGAAGTAGCTACAACCAGGCAGCGCGCACCGGCCTACTGCCTGGCCGGAGTACCAGCCCGACGGCTGGCGACCTGGCCCGCCACGATGGACCACCCGTCGTGCTGCCGCGTTGTGACGAAAAGATTGTTTCCGCGGGTGATAGTAACCTCTTTGCTGGCCGGTTCGGGCGCGCCTTCGATCTGCCACTGGAGAACAACGACTGCCATGTCCGCCGATATGCGACGTACCCGCGTGTCCATGGCCTTCATCGTCGTCGCCTTTGCCCAGGTAGAATGCTCCTGTGTGAGGTACGCCTGAATGTCTTTGCGACCGGTCAAATGAACGCCGGACGCCGTAACCCAGTCTGCATCCACAGCGAACAAACGTCCGAATGCTTCCATGTCATGTTCATTCCATGCATGCACGAAACTTTCTGCGACGGCGTCGAAGTTGGTCGATTGCGCCTGGCCGAACGCGAGAGGGGATAGCAGGCAGAGCAGCGACCAAATTAGGAGGCGTGAAGCGAGCTGCGGCATCGCTAGCGACTTGAACGCGAACATGTCGAATGCATTGTACCGAGAGCTCCACAGAGCCGACTGCTCCCGGCAGGTCCAGGTCCAAACCGGGTGATCGCCACGCAAATGCTGCATAGTCTGTGGACTGCGATCGTCGGTCTCACGCTGTTGCCCCCGCTCTCCTTGCATGCGGCTGCTTCAGTCGCGCCGCAACGTACGGATCCAATCCTTCTACGCTTGACGTTTATTCAATCAACTCCTGTCACGACAATTACGGTTGGAGGACGGGCCGTTCAGGCGATTGTGGATATAAGCGGCGGAGATGCGGACGGGGCGCTGACGCTGAGCCAAGATGCGATTGAAAGTGTGGATGGCCTTAGCCTTGGGACTGCGGTTGCGAACGATGCATTCGGGAACGAGTTCACAAGGCCACGCTTTGAGGTATCTGGCGTGACGATCGGAGGTCACACGTTCCACAAGATGCGCGTTGTACAGGCAGCGGTCGACGCGGCCGGTGATACGCCTCCGGTTCCCAATGCAATCGGAAAACACTTCCTCAGCCAGTATTTTGTTGTCGTGGACTACGCGAGAGCATCCATCAGCTTGTGGCCGCCTGAAACGAAGAACCCCGCGGGCATGAACTGTGGGCGTACTCGCATTCCCATGGAGCCCACAGAGGAAGACCGGCTTGCTGTCAGCGATTTCGACACGCCGTCGGGGCGTGTGCGGCTGCTTTGGGGCACGAGCACCTATTCCATGCTCACAGAGACAGTCGCCGAGAAATTGCGACTGCCAACGGTAACTCGCGGGCCGAACAGCCCAAAATTCTTTCAATCGAAAACACTTTCCGCTGCGGGTCATAACCTCGGATCAATGGAATTCGTCGTACTGCCACTCAAGCTACCCAACGACTTCGAGGGAGTGCTCGGCGGAAATTTCTTCGAGCACCACGTAGTGTGCCTCGACTACAAGCGGCGAGAGATTCGTGTCCACTGAATGGACTCGGTGCCCTTTCGCGCCTAGAGGTTACAGGTCATCCCGGTCACATAGGTAACACTTCTGGCATTTGCAGGAAACGCAAATGCTGTGGCAGGAGTGTTCCAAAGTGGACTAACAACTACGCTTTGTGGCTCGGCGGCTCGAAGGCGAGAAGATCACCGAGCTGTGCCCGGAGTTCGATGTCTTCCGCAAGATCGGCGACAAAATTTTCCGGCGCTACAAGGTCTGTGGTCTGGAGGGGCTGACGGATCGGTTGCGTCGGCCGTTCGGGCGCCTGTTGGCGTATGAGCTAGAGCGGTGCGCGATGAAATCCGAGCGTTTCCGCCTCGACTGGCATCAGTATTCGAGAGATCTCCATCAATCGGTATCCGAAGCCTCTGACTCTCGTTTCAGGCCGGGCAGCACGAACGACCTCCAGCCATTCGACAGCGCGTCATAGATGGCGCGAATCATGTCAGGTGGGAACTGATCCCAGCCTTCATGCTCGAACAAAACCTTCGCGCTGGCGGGGGAAAGTGTTTCGAGGCGGAAACTGATGAAAGTCGCGGGATACGCGGGCAGGAACCACGAAAAGCGGAAATGCTTCGACTCGTCAAGTGCGAGGATTTCGCAATGCGTCGCACCGGTCACGTCACCAGTTGCCGCCTTTGCTTGATCCTGTTGCATGTAAAAAATTGCGCCAATCCGCGCCTGATAGCCGAGGCAGCCAAGCCATCTCGACACAGTTTGCTCCGACGTCATCGTGCGCCAGACCCTGTCGACGCCCGCGTCGATTACGATCGATTCACGGATTGGCGGCAGCCTTTCGGGCCCGTTCATTCGTCCCTTGCTGCGTTTTGAGCTGTCAGCTTGATACCCACCGGCTTTTGGCTAGTTTGAGCATTTCTGATCTGGCTGCGAAAGGCGAAAGGCCCATTCCTGGCTCTCGAGCTTTCCGTTGATGTCCCCTTCGACGCGAGCATGCAGTTGGCTGCCATCACGCCAGTAAATGACGCGCTGCGGGAAATCGTGCGCCAGATTTTCGAACACGACGCGTTGTTTTTCATTCCTCGTCATAGCGAATTCAGTCACTGGGGCGCCGTTCGGCATGGAATAGTAGCTAAAGCTGCCGCGCCCGTTTGCCGCGATGCGTAGGAACTCGTAGCTGACTTGTTCGCCCTTCGTGAGATTGGTGCCAAGCAACGTGCCGCTACCCGCACCAAACCAATTTTCAGCAATCTGCGCACCGTTCTCGCAGAAGAGCCAATAGCCACTCATCCAGTCCGGGGGCGTTACCGGCGTATCCGCCGATATGGCTGATGCAGTCGCAAGGAAGGCAAGGCTGATCAATCTGGTGCGCATTCGAATGCTCCTGTGGGGCAGACGATGCTCGCCTCAGTTGCGCTCATCCTTCTTGTATGAATCCGACACCGATTTCGGAGTTTGAGCAGGCTGGGTCAGCGCCATCGTGAGTCCTCTGGGCTGGACTGCCCATTCACGCGCCGTGCAGCCAAGAAAACGACGGAAGTCGCGGGCCATCTGCGGTTGATCGAAATAGCCTGCGGCCAACGCTGTCTTGACCCAACCCAGGTTTTCGGGATGTTCAATGGCGTCGAATACGCCGCGAAAACGTAGAATCGATCGCAGCATGCGTGGGCTCACGCCCACCTCCGATTTGAAACGGCGCTGGAACTTTCGCTCCGACACTCCTTTTGGCACGCGCGCTTCCTCTCCGGCGAACAGACTGGTTACCGCCTGGCGCACGACACCGTCAATTCGTGCGCCTGCGATGCGCGCTTCGACATAGTCTTGCGCCAGCTCTGTGGTAGAGCGCAGTAGTCCTCTATTACGCGCGACCTTGCCCAATTCCACCGCGACCTCGCCATGCAGTTCCGCGAGATCAAGTTTGCGGTCGGTTGCCACGTCGATGCTGCGCCCGAGGAATGCTCGCGCGCCGTCGGGGCGGAAGCGCACACCGATCACGGCGACGTCGCCGTTCGCAACGAGAATGAGCGGCTTCGTCAACTGCCCCGCGAACAGCACCGGGGACTGGAGTACGAACCCGGATGCGCCGCGTTCGAGATATGGGTTGCGGCAGTGGACGATCAGTTCAGTCCGCCCGTCCGGCGCAATCGGCTGAGGCGTGTCGTCGGGCGGCGCGGTGAAAGTCCAGACGCAGTGAACAAATTCGCTCAGCGACTCCCGCGGTGCGAACTCCTCATATTCAGGTGACCCACCCGTCATTGTCGGAGCTTTAGAAAATGAGTGGTCGGGGTGAGGCGATTACAGCTGTTCCTGCCGTCGTGATCAGGGTACAAGTCAAACAGTCCCGATCGCGACTATAGGAGGTGGCTGAGGGTCCACTCGCGACTGTCGCGGGCCCATTCCACCATGCTCTGATTGGCCGTTCGCTGTCCCGCCGCCATTAAGATGGCTTGGCGTCGAACTCCCATCGTCACGACCTCCGACTCCGTCGGACCGGGGCCGTATGCAGTGAGGAAAAGTCGCAGCCGCCGCAGCTGGTCTTCTGCCGACCAATTGGGGTTACCCCAATCGAGCCAAAACCACGCCGCGTATCCGAGATCGAAGGCGCGCGTTCCGGGACAAGATGCATCGAAGTCGATGAGTGCCACGGGATCGCCGGCACGAAACACGAAATTGCAGGGAGAGAGGTCGTTGTGGCAAACCACTTCGATCCCCAACACTGCCGCAGCGTCCGAGTGCACCAGGGGTGCAGTTGCGTCATGAAAGCTCCGGATCAGTTTCGCTGCCGATTCGAGCACGTGATCGGAGTGCTCTCCAAGTTCGTTCGGTACATGGCCGGGCAGATAGCTGAAGATATCGCGGTTCTCTTCATCTATCCCAAGATGCCGCGGCACCGCCGTGAAACCTGATCGCTCGAGATGTGTCAGCAAGCTTCGGACATATTCGCTATTCGGCGTGGCCGGACGGCGAACGGTGTCGCCGATCTTGACGACGCCGGGGGTCGTTCGCCCTCCGCGCAGGGGTTCGACAGGCTTGTTTTGCATGTTTGGTCGGGGTGACAGGATTTGAACCTGCGACTCCTACGTCCCGAACGTAGTGCTCTACCAGGCTGAGCTACACCCCGTGTGAGGGCCGGCAGTGTAATCAAGGCCCCCCGTGCTTTCAACGCCGCCGCAATTCGACTGCGCCTGCGCCAATCACCGTCCTCAGGATCTCCGGCTGACTGCGAAGTGGGCAAGGGCCTCCAGCCCATCGCGAAAGTGGGACCTCGGAACGCCGGCCAGGGCCTTGAGCGCCCGACCGACCTCGTTCTCGGCGAGCTGCGCGGTGTAGTCGAGGCCGCCGGTGCTCTCGACCACCGCGCGGATCGGTCCCTGTTCCTCGGTTCCACCCTGTTCGATGGCGTTTCGGATCAGCGAGGCCGACTCGGCATCGCTGTGCGCGAGCGCGTGAATCAGGGGCAGCGTCGGCTTGCCCTCGGCGAGGTCATCGCCGATGTCCTTGCCGAGCTCCTGGTTGTCGCCGCGGTAGTCGAGTGCGTCGTCGATCAACTGAAATGCAATGCCGAGGTGCTTGCCGTAAAGCGTGAGTGCGGCCTCTACCTTCGCAGGAGCACGCGCGACGATCGCCGCGATCTGTGCGCCGGCCTCGAAAAGGCGGGCTGTCTTCCGGTAAATCACTTCCATGTACCGGATCTCGGTGGTATCCGGGTCGCCTGAGTTCATGAGCTGGAGCACTTCGCCGGCGGCGATCGTGTTGGTCGCATCGGCCATCACGCGGATGACCCGCGCCGAGCCGAGCGTGGCCATCATCTGGAAGGCGCGCGAGTAAAGGAAATCGCCGACCAGCACGGAGGCGGGATTCCCGAATGCGTGGTTGGCGGTTTCGCGCCCGCGGCGCCGCGCCGAGTCGTCGACGACATCGTCGTGCAGCAGGGTCGCCGTGTGGATGAACTCGATCAGTGCGGCAGCCTGCACGTGGGCCGAATCCTGAGCACCGCCGGCCCTGGCGGCGAGCACGACGAGCAGCGGCCGCAGGCGCTTACCGCCGCCGGCAACGATGTAGTCCCCGACCTGGTTGACGAGCGCGACGTCGCTGCCGAGCTGGCTGCGGATTTCGGCGTCGACCGCGGTCAGGTCGCTGGCGACGAGGGCTCGTATCTCGTTGAGTTGCATGGAATCCCGGCATCCCCGCTGGGCTCGGGCATGGTAGCGGCATTCGGCCCGTCGGGAAATGCGGGACTGCCCCGTCCGGTTTGACCCCGAGGGGTCCCGTCACTACAATTACCGGCTCTTTTCGGAGTCCAAACAATCATGTACGCCGTCATTGCCACCGGGGGCAAACAGTACCGGGTGAGCGAGGGCACTGTCGTGCGGGTCGAGAAACTCGACGCCGACGCAGGCGCAACCGTCGAGTTCAACCAGGTCCTGCTGATCGGCGAAGGCGCGGAAGTCGCCATCGGCTCGCCCTATGTCACGGGCGCGCTCGTGACCGCGACCGTCCAGGCGCATGGCAAGGCCGACAAGGTCCAGATCACGAAATTCCGTCGCCGCAAGCACTACCTGCGGCAGAAGGGGCATCGCCAGCCGTACACCGAACTGAAGGTGACCGGGATCAAGGCGGCCTGAGGAGTCGAACATGGCACACAAGAAAGCAGGCGGCAGTACCAAGAACGGGCGCGAGTCGCAGTCGAAGCGGCTCGGCGTCAAGAAGTTCGGCGGCGAGAAAGTGCTCGCCGGAAACATACTCGTGCGCCAGCGCGGCACACCGTATCGCGCAGGCGATAACGTCGGCCTCGGCACGGATCACACGCTGTTCGCGCTCAAGACCGGCCGCGTCCAGTTCAAGAAGAAGGGCGCCGACAGGCGCACTTTCGTCAGCGTCCTGCCGGAGTAAGGAAGGGCCGCGCGATTCCAGTGAAAACCCCGGCCCGGCCGGGGTTTTTCGTTACGGCGGCAGGCAACGATGAAATTCATCGATGAAGCAATCGTCAAGGTGAAAGCCGGCAACGGTGGTCGCGGCGCGATCGGTTTTCGCCGCGAGAAATTCGTTCCTTTCGGTGGTCCCGACGGCGGTGACGGTGGCGCGGGCGGGAGCGTGTGGCTGCGCGCACAGCATGGCATGAACACGCTCGTCGACTACCGCGTCCAGCGCACATTCCGTGCCGGCAATGGCCAGCCGGGCGGCGGCCAGGACTGCACCGGCCGCGGTGGCGAAGACCTGTTCGTGCCCATGCCGGTCGGCACGGTGGTGCTCGACGACGAGACCGGCGAGACGCTCGGGGACCTTTCCAAGTCCGGACAGACGCTCCTCGTCGCCAAGGGCGGCAAGGGCGGTTGGGGCAACCAGCGCTTCAAGAGCTCGACCAATCGCACGCCGCGGCAGAGCGGGCCCGGGCTGCCGGGCGAGGCGAGAAGCCTTCACGTCGAGCTGCGGCTACTTGCCGATGTTGGACTCCTCGGCCTGCCGAATGCCGGAAAATCCACGCTGATTCGTGCCGTTTCAGCGGCGAGGCCGAGGGTCGCCGACTATCCGTTCACGACCCTGTACCCGCAGCTCGGCGTCGTCGCGGTCGGCCCGCTCAAGAGCTTTGTGATGGCGGACATCCCCGGACTGATCGAAGGCGCGGCGGAAGGCGCGGGTCTCGGCATCCGGTTCCTGAAGCACCTGCAGCGCACGCGGGTCCTGCTGCATCTCGTTGACATTGCGCCGCCCGATCCGGATGCGGACCCGGTCGATGGCGCACGCGCCATCGTGAAGGAGCTGAAGAAATTCAATCCCGGGCTTGCGAAAAAGAAGCGCTGGCTCGTGCTCAACAAGATCGACTTGTTGAGCGGCGACGAGCTGGAGAATCGCTGTACCGAGATCGTCCGCAGGCTGCGTTACAAGGGACGGGTCTTCCGGATCTCCGGCGCAACCGGTGCCGGAACACGCGAGCTCTGCCAGGCGGTGATGCAGGAACTCGAAAGATGAAGGGGACGCGCCCTTCTAAAGGGGACAGACACTTTTGCAGTTGCAGCGCTGCTCGCAAAAGTGTCTGT
>DAIRVV010000041.1:0-14717 GCA_036802645.1 Steroidobacteraceae bacterium | reverse complement strand
CTCCTCGTCGCGTCCCGCGTGCTCGAGCCGCGCCGTGAGCTCCGACGCAAATTGCCCGCGGTCCGGGAGAGTCTCGAACACGCGCGCGTCGAGCAGTTCGTCCAGCAGGAGCGGATGCGCGGCGACCTGCCGGGCCAGGTAGTCGCCCATGCCGCAGATCTGCACGAGTCTCCCGAGCGCCTGTGCGTTCTCGTTCAACAGTGCGAGGTAGGCCGTGCGCCCGCCAATCGCCTCGATGATGCGCAGCAGGCGCGTCAGGACATCCATGCTGGCGGCCGCATTGAGTATCCGCGGCAGGAGCGTCGCGAGACGGCGGCGCCCGTATTCGTCGAGCCGCCGGAAGTAGCCGGACTGCCGGAGCTCGATGAGCACGCGGGCAGCCGCTCCAGGTTCGGCAAGCCCGAACTTTGCGGCTTCCTCCGCGATGCGCTCGAGCGATGGCTCCGAGTTCCAGAGCGCCTCGAATTGCGCGGCCGGTGTCTTCTCGGCCGTCATGCCGCGGCCCAGGAATGCGCCGTCGAACTGCGCGGTCACTGCGCTTCGTCTGGATTCGAGGGCGGCGCTGAATTGCGTCCAGTCCGCATAGCCCATTGAAGAAGCCAGGCGCCCGCGGCCGGGGGCATCGACCGGCAGCGCATGCGTCTGCGAATCGTCGGCCATTTGCAGCCGGTTCTCTACGCGCCGCAGGAAATCATAGGCATCGCCGAGCTCCGCGATGGCCGCTCGCGACATCAGTTTCGCGCCTTCCAGGCGCGGCAGGACGGCGAGCAGGGACGGATCCTGAAGCCTCGGTTCCGTGCCGCCGCGGATGAGCTGTTGCGCCTGCACGATGAACTCGATCTCGCGGATGCCGCCGGGGCCGAGCTTGATGTTGTCCTGCAGCTCTCGCCGCTCGACTTCACGCGCGATCATCGCCTTCATCTCGCGCAGACTCTCGAACACGCCAAAGTCGAGGTAGCGCCGGAAGACGAATGGCCTCACGACGGCGTCGAAGAGCTCGCGGTAGCGGTTGACTCCCGTGATGGCCCGCGCCTTGACCCAGGCATAGCGTTCCCAGTCGCGCCCATGCTGCTGCAGGTAGGCCTCGAAAGCGCCGAAGCTCACGACCAGCGGACCCGGCTCCCCGAATGGACGAAGCCGCATGTCCACGCGAAACACGAATCCTTCCGGCGTCTTGGCGTCGAGCAGCCGGATCAGCATCTGTCCGAGCCGGGTGAAGTAGTCTTCGTTCGCGACCTGCCGCCGCCCGTCGGTTTCACCGCTTTCCGGATAGAGAAAGACGAGGTCGATGTCCGAGGAAAAATTGAGCTCGCCGCCGCCGAGCTTTCCCATCCCGACCACGACCAGCTCCTGCGGCTCGCCGCCCGGCGAGCGCGGCACACCATAGGTCGCGGAAAGCGCGCGGCTCGCGAACCGGAGCGCCGTCGCGATCGACGCATCCGCGAGGGCCGACAGGTCTGAGAGAACCTCTTCGAGCGGAGCCCCGCAGCCAAGATCGCGCCAGGCGATGCGAACCAGCTCCCTGCGTCGCAGCTTGCGCAATCCATCCATGAACCGCGATTCGTCCGGATCCTCGGCCAGCAGGGCTTCGCAGGCCCTTCGCAGATCCCGGCTCGCGCCAATTGACGCCGGCAATCCCGGATCGCGGGCGCAAGCCTCGGCGACGAACGTGCTGTACGGAAAAATCGTCTGGATGTTGTCCAAACGCGGATTCTAGCGCGGAGCCGTGGCGGCCTTGATGCGATACGATCCGGACCGTGAACGACCGGGTTGTACTCGATCGAGCAATACAGTTCGCCCAGCAGGCGAACCTTGCATTCAGGCAACAGCGATACGCCGAAGCGGCTGCGGGCTACGAAAAGTGCGTCGCACTGCAGGCCGGGACTCCTGCTTTTCATTTCAATCTCGGAACGGCTCGCGAAAAACTTGGCGACATGGTGGGTGCCATCGAGTCCTATCTCGGCGCCTACCGGCTGAACCCGCAGGACGGCCGGCTGGCCTTGTTCGCGGGCGCTGCTCTCGAAGCGGCGGGTCGGCGGAACGAGGCGGTGATAATGTTCACGCTCGGCGACGACGTCGACCGGGGCGTGCGGGGCGCCAGGGACGATCCGCGGTTCGATCCGGAGATCCGTCGCCGCTCCGCAATCGCGGACCGCGTCATGCGGGAGCATTTCACCCGGCTCCACGCCGCCGCCGTTGACGACGCGGAGCGCAGATCGGGCCGGGATCTCTCCCGCGTGCGCCGCGGAATCTGGACCCAGACGCACGATGGCCCCGTGCAATTCCGGACGCCAAAGCAGGAACCGGGAATCTTCTACATGCCGGACCTCGAGGCATGTCCGGTCACTTCCCGCGAGCAATTGTCATGGGCGCCGGATATCGAGGCGCATGCGTCCGAGGTGCGCGACGAGTACCTCGCCGCCGTCGAGGGTGGCGCAGTGATGTCGCCCTATGTCGACGCGAACACGGCGTCGCCTGTCTGGCGCGAGCTGCGCGGAAGGCTCGAATGGTCCTCGCTGCATCTCTTCAAGGCGGCACAGGAAACGCCGTTTGCGAAACTGTTCCCGAGGACCTTGAAGGCGCTCGAGGCCGCCGATGTCGTGCGGATCGATGGCAGGCCGATGGAGCTCTTCTTTTCCAGGCTGAGACCCGGTGCTCACATACCGCCGCATTGCGGCGCAGCGAACAATCGTCTGACGATTCACCTGCCATTGATCGTCCCCGGCGAGTGCTCGATTCGCGTCGGCGGCGAGGTCCACGTCTGGCATGAGGGCGAGCTGTTCGCCTTCGACGACAGCTTCGAACACGAAGCCTGGAATCGCTCGGCCAGGGACCGCGTCGTACTCATCTTCGAGTCGCACCATCCGGACCTGCGGCCGGAAGAACGCGACGCCATCGAGTTCGCATTCGAGGAACGGGGCCGCTGGCTCAGGGAGCGCCGCGTCCCTTCCTGATCTGATGCAGGCTTTCCAGCCTTTCCAGGTTCGGTCGCGCGTAAGTGTCTATCGCACTACGAAGCAAAGCGGTCGCCGCAGCCAGCTTGTCCGCGCTGTCGGGCGTGAAAGCCGCCGGTCTCGCAACCGGCGCCTTGGCATTTGCGCGCGCCGCTTCGGCCATACGCTTTCGTGCCGCGCCGTCGACTGCGAGCCCGAAATGCGGAGCGACGCTTTCCCACACCGGCGCGGGGAGTGTCTCGTAGTTCAGGAGGCGGCCGCGCGACGGATCGAGTCGGCAGGCGGCATCGCAAAACGAACCGAAAATCCGCGCGACGTATTCCTCACGCGAGTCCGACCCGGATTCCGGATCGACGCACTTCGAGAATGGCGCGGCAGGCGTGCCGCGGTCGTCCCAGATCCAGCCGGCCGGCTGCCGCAGCAGGGAAACCGCAACTTCCAGTGGTTCACGCAGGCACAGGATCCAGGGTGTCGCCGGAAACGCCTCGGCCACCACGTCGCAGAAAAGCGTATTCCAGCTTGTCAGCTTGAGGACATAGGGCTTCCGCGCATGACGAGCGAAGGCCGCGCCGAGCGAGCGCAGCGCCGCGACCAGCTCAGGCCGCGGCCACTTGTGCGGCGGCAGCAGGATTTCGTTCACGGGCAGGGGCTCCGCGTAAGCGACCACGCCGACGTGCTGCTTGAGGAGCTGTGAGACGAGCGTCGAACCGCAGCGCGAGACGTGGAAGACGAGACCTGCCGGGCCGGTGCCCGCGGTCCCCTTCCCGACGTCCTCGCGCGCGACCTGCACCACCGATTCGCGCGCCGGCAGCCGCGCGATCGTTTCCTGCATGAAGGGATCCTGAAGCTCGGCGGGCCGGATCTCGCGCAGCGAGAAATAAAGGCCCGTGGGGTGCAAGGCTGCGCGAGCCGGCAGCCAGTCCCCTTGCATCGGTTGCATGCGGCAGCCTTCCTCGGTGCGCACGGATTGTCAATGCCAAGGAACCTCTGGTCTACTGCCGCAATGGACTTCGCCGGATTCATCGCGCCATTCGACGCCGGCGCATTCCGTTTGCAGTACTTCGGCCAGCGCCCGCTTCACATCCAGAAGAATTCGAGGGGCGCGAGCCTGCTCCCCTGGGCGCGATTCAACGATGTGCTCGCGCTCACGCCCTACTGGAACGAGGAGACACTCAAGGTCTACTTCAAGAGCCGCGCGGCGCTCCGGGAGAATTACTGCGATACGGCCGATGTCCGCCCCGGCGCGAGCGCACCCGTGAACCCCGCCAAGGTGAAGGCGCTCCTCGGTCTCGGCGCGAGCCTGATTGCAAACCAGCTCCAGCGCGTCAGCCCCGAAGTCGGCGCGGTCGCGGCGATGCTCGAGCGCGAGTTCGCGGCGCGGGCGTTCGCGAATGTGTACTGCTCGTTCAAGGGCGTGCAGGCGTTCCAGACGCACTACGACCTGCACGACGTCTTCGCCGTGCAGGCCGAGGGCGAGAAGACCTGGCGCATTTACGAATCGCGCGCCGATACGCCCGTGTCACCGCTGCCGCCGGGGGACGAAGTCGAGAAGTGGCTCACCGAGTCGCGCGGCAAGCTGCTCTTCGAGGCGCACATGAAGCCCGGCGACATTCTCTACCTGCCACGCGGCCAATATCATGACGCCCTGACCGGCGCGGAGGCCTCGCTGCACGTGACCTTCGGCGTTTCCCCGGCGACCGGTCTCTCCGTGTTCAAGCTCCTCGAATCCGCCCTGACGAGGGAGAGCGAGTTCCGCGCCTACCTGCCTGACGCGCGCTCGGAGCCCCAGCTCCGCGAGCGGCTCTCGAAGCTCGCGGACCGCATCAAGACAGCAATGACGTCACCGGCTTTCGCGATTGACGTGCTCAATTACCAGCGCGACCTCTCCCGCCCGCCGGCCCGTTACGACCTCCCCGCGCAGCGTCCGCCCGCGTGGTATTCGATCGCGCGCAAGGCCCAGGTGCTGCGACGCGACAGTGGCCACGTCGTCGCCTTTGACGACGGCGAGATTACGGTCGGCGCGACCTACCCGACCATCGAGTGGATGCTGAAGCAGCGCATGTTCTCGATGGACGACGCGCTCGCGCGCCAACCGGGAATCGATCGCGAGGCGCTGCTTGGCGACCTTGTGCGTCTCGAAAAGGCTGGCGTGATCGTCGCAACCGAGATGCGATAGGCGCAATGTCGGCTGGGGAGACGCAAGCCGTGAACCTCGCTCTCGCACGCATTGCGACGTTCGGACTCCTCCTCACGCTCACGTCCGGCGTCCTCACGGGCGCATCAGCCGCTGAGCCGCCCGCGGACGGCATCTACCTGCCGGCCGCCACGGCCCAGTCCGAAACTGACGAATACACGCGCTACGAGCTGCTCGCACCCGGAAGCGGCAAGTTCAGGATCACCTACGAGGTTACCGCCACCACCGCCGGTGCGCGAGCCTTCTACAACCCCATCCGGAAAGGCAGCGTCGCGAGCGACGAAGTCGTGCTCGACGCGATGACTGGCCAGCCGCTGCACTTCGAGGTCGTGAGTGGCGCCGACGCACGCAAGGATCCCTTGATGCCAGACGCCGACCTCGATACCGATTACATCAAGGTGACGCTCGCTCGCTCCGTGCCGGCGAATGGTCAGGGCCGCCTCATCATCCTCAAGACCTACGAGGACAGGAAGAGCTACTACGTCGATGGCAATACGATCGTATTCGACCGGCCGCTCGGCATACGCCGCAACAAGGTCGTGCTACCCGCGGGCTACGAAGTCGTCGGCCTCACCGTGCCCTCGCAGATCATCACCGAATCGGACGGCCGGATCGGCATCAGTTTCGTCAACGGCACCGAAGGCGAGGCGCCGCTCATGCTCCGCGCGGCGAAGGGCGCGCGGACCGGAGCGGCGGCAGCGCCGAAAGCTGCCACGAAGCAGCGCAGCTGGGAATCGCCCTTCGAAGGCGAAACCGAGGAGGATCGTCTCTCCGAGCGCGCGCACCAGGATCGCGACATTGTCTACTTCCTGCAGCAGCCCGAGTCGCACGCGTTCCAGCTCTACCACGACTACACCGAGTCGCGCCCAGGCATCAACGGCTACGCCAACGTCGTCCGCACTGGCAGCACGGCCAGCCATCCGTCAGCGCGCATCCTGGATACCGGCGAGCAGCTCGAAGCCAAGGAGATGAGCGGCGCCGAGATGGCCTCGATGAAGATCGACGCCGGCGAAACGGTAGACCCCGACGCGCGCGTGGTGGTGATAACTTTCGCGCCCGTGAAGCCCGGGCAGTCGTTGCGGCTGCGGATCACCGAAACCTACAACGCACCGGTCAGCTACCGGCTGGACGGTGACGAGCTGGTGTTCGACCGCAGCCTCGGCCGGCCACGCAACGCCGTCGTGCTGCCGTCGGGCTGGTACTGCACGTTCAACTCCATTCCCGCGACGGTGAGCCAGCTTCCCGACGGACGAGTGCGGCTCGATTACTGGAACGGCCGGCCCGAGCCGGCGGCCGTGCTGCTCAAGGCGCGTCGCCGCGTCGCCCCGTAGAGGCTCGCGACGCGGCATTCGGCAGCGCCAAGCGCCCAGCAATTCGTGTACGCCCCGCCCAGTCGTCGCCATCCTGAAGGAGGTCGTGCGCCAGCGACCACTGGCTGTGAAGCGGCGCCGTGCCCTCGCCTCAAACGCAGCGTGCGATGCGCTCACCCGGGGGCCGCCGCAGCTCACGCGCCAGGATCGCCACGAAGCGCGGATCGTTCACCAGGTAGCGGCGCCACAGGCGGCGCGGCTCCTTGAACAGGCGGTAGGACCACTCCAGCCCCACCCGCGCCATCCAGCGCGGGGCACGCGGCAGAGTCCCGGCGAGGTAGCCCAGCGTGGCGCCGAGCCCGAGCGCCACGGCGCCCCCCAGCGCGTCGCGGTTGCGGTGGATGAAGAGCTCCTGCTTGGGGCTCCCGAAACCGACGAAGACGAGAGCCGGCTTGACCGCGGCCAGCCTGCGCAGCGTCTCGGCCACCTCTGGCCCGCTGCCGTCCGCGTTCACTCTCGGCGAGTCCACGCCCACTATCTCCACGCCCATTTGCGAGGAGACCACGTTTGCCGCTCGCTGCGCGATCTCGGGGCTGCCGCCGATGAAGTAGACCCGCCAGCGCCGCTCCGCCGCGCGCTTGAGCAGGAGACGGGCGAGATCGGATCCGGCGATGCGCTCCGGCAGCGGGCAGCCCAGGAGCCGCGAGGCCCAGACCACCGGCATCCCGTCGGCCACGGAGAGATCCGCCATCAGGTACGCGTTACGCAGCGCTGCGTTCCTCTCCGCGTTCACTACATGATCCACATTGGGCGTGAAGACCATACCTCCGTTGCCACGAGCGACCAGCGCTTCCACGGCTTCCACCGCCTGCGAGAAGTCCACCACGTCCACCCATAGCGGGCCCAGCCGAAGGCGCAGCCTGGGGCAGGTAGCAGGAGAGCCGCGGTCGCCGCCGCATGACGAGGGAGTGATCATGTCGGCTCGCTCACTGGTCGAGGACGATTTGGGGGACGAAGCCGCGCGGATGGCGGGTAGGTCGTGGAGGACATGAGGGCAGTGAGGTAGTGCCGCCAAGTGCTCGAGGCCCGGGAGGCGACTCTCGGGCCCTCGTTTTTCGATTCAATATTCCGTCTAGCAGCTGGACTCGTTCGGGCAGCTCTTGACGGCAGCGGAACCCGTGCTGGACGCCGTGTACATGATGTTGTGGAAGGCCAGGTTGTTGCCGTGTGGATACGCCTCGGCGCAGCGCAAGTCAATGAAACATTGAATGTCGCCTGTCCGTCAAAATGAAACCCCGCCTCGCGGCCTCCAACTGCTTGAATTCAGAAGCCGAGTGGCGCCAACGGTGCGGTGACCGTGTTCACCGAAGTGTTGTTGGCCGCACGTCCCACCTGACCCTCGTTGTTTCGCCCCCAGCACCTGACGTCGTCGGTGCCTGCGGTGACGACGGCGCAGGTGTGATATCCGCCGGCGTCGATGCTTACTGCCGGCGGCAGGGCGCCGGCGACGACAGTCGGAATCGTGATCGAACTGCCAAATGTGCCCGTGCCCAGTTGCGCGCTGTCATTCGAGCCCCAGCAAGAAACTGCCCCCGCCACGATGGCGCAGGTGTGGAATCCGCCGCTGGCCACCGCGCTGGCGGCGCCCGTCACACTCGCCGTGATGGGAGTTCCGAGAGGCGTCGGATTCGTTCTCGTGCCGTTGCCCAATTCCCCGAAGCCGTTGTATCCCCAGCATGAGACGACTCCGCCCGTCAGCAAGGCGCAGGTGTGCCAGCCACCGAAATTGGAGGTTCCATTGATTCCTGCGCCTGTCGCGGCATCGATCTGCACCGCCGATATGGCGACTGTATTGGACGGATTCGTCGTGGTTCCGGTTTCGCCGTCGTTGTTGTAGCCCCAGCACACGGCGCTGCCACCGCTCACGAGTGCACAATTGTGATAGGCGCCGGCGGAGACGGCCGTCGCGCCCGTCACGCCTGCCACGGTTTGCGCCGTGTGCGTGCTGGCGAACGCGCCCGTCGTGACCTGCTGGTTGCGGTTATCGCCCCAGCACATCACCGTGCCATCACTCATCACCGCACAGGAGTGGTAGCCGCCCGCGGCGATACCGAGCGCGGGAACGGTGGCAAAGCTGCGAATGTTCGTCGGCGCAGAGATCGGACTGGCGCCCGTGGCATCGCCAACCTGCAGCTCGTTGTTGCGTCCCCAGCACTGAATCGTTCCACCCGCGAGCAGCGCGCAGGAGTGATAGGCCCCCGCCGCGATCGCCACGACGCTGCCGGCAAACGTCACGGCCGTCGGAAAATCATTGCTGAGGTTCTGCGTGGTGCCTCTTCCCAGCTGCCCCTCGTTGTTCCGTCCCCAGCATTTGACCGCCCCATCCAGTTTCATCGCACAGGTGTGGAAGGCGCCGGTGGCAACCTGGGTGGTCCGGAAATACGCAACGGCACTCTTGTTGCCATCCATCGTGACCGTGCAGTTCGGGGTTGTACCGCTGCAGGCCCCACCCCAACCTCCAAATGCCGAACCGGCGTTCGCGCTCGCGGTCAGGCTGATCGAAGTGCCGTTGTCTACGGTTTGCGAGCAGGCCCCGCCACCGGCGCCGCAGGAGATCCCCGCGGTCGCGCTGGTAACCGTGCCTGTGCCGACGCCCCCCAGCTGCACGGTGAGCGTACTCGTGCATCCGGCGAGCAGTAACAACGGAACGATGAGGGCGACTCGGACAAGCGTTCGTGGAAATAGTCGCGTATTCATGTCTGCTCCCGGAGTCGTGGGGCCGAGCCTACCGGCAGCGAGCATTGCCGGGCAAATCCGGCCGTCCGGGCCTGCTGCAAGAAAAAAGCCCCGGCAGTTTCCCGCCGGGGCCTCTCGTTTCGATCGCCGAAATTGTAAGCGTTGCCGCTTACATATCCATGCCGCCCATGCCGCCCATGCCGCCACCCATCTGCGGATGGTCGTGCTCCTCCTTCGGAGCCTCGGCGACCATGACTTCGGTCGTGAGCAGGAGACCCGCGACGGATGCGGCGTTCTGGAGCGCCAGGCGCGTGACCTTGGTCGGATCCAGGATGCCCATGTCGATCATGTCGCCGTACTCGCCGGTCGCGGCGTTGTAGCCGAAGCTGCCCTTGCCGTCGCGCACCTTCGCGAGCACCACCGAACCGTCTTCGCCGGCGTTCTGCACGATCTGGCGCAGCGGCTCCTCGATGGAGCGCGTCAGGATGCGGATGCCGACGTTCTGGTCCTCGTTCGCGCCCGCAAGTTTGTCGAGCGCCTTCTGCACGCGAATAAACGCGACACCGCCGCCCGGCACGACGCCTTCCTCGACAGCGGCACGTGTCGCGTGCAGCGCGTCTTCGAGGCGGGCCTTCTTCTCCTTCATCTCGATCTCGGTCGCCGCACCGACCTTGATCACGGCAACGCCGCCGGAGAGCTTGGCAACGCGCTCCTGCAGCTTTTCCTTGTCGTAATCGGAGGTGGCGTCCTCGATCTGGCGGCGGATCTGCTCAACCCGGCCCTTGATGTCGGCGGGCTTGCCGGCGCCGTCGATGATCGTCGTGTTTTCCTTGTCGGCGATGATCTTCTTGGCCTTGCCGAGGTCATTCAGCGTCGCCTTTTCGAGCGTCAAGCCAACTTCCTCGGCGATCACTGTGCCGCCGGTCAGGATCGCGATGTCCTTCAGCATTTCCTTGCGGCGGTCGCCGAAGCCCGGGGCCTTGACGGCGCAGACCTTGACGATGCCGCGAATCGTGTTGACGACGAGCGTCGCGAGAGCTTCGCCCTCGACGTCCTCGGCGACCACGAGCAGCGGCTTGCCCGCCTTGGCGATACTTTCGAGCAGCGGCAGCATCTCGCGAATGTTCGAGATCTTCTTGTCGTAGAGCAGCACGTACGGGCTTTCGAGCTCGCTGGTCTGGTTCTGGGCGTTGTTGATGAAATACGGCGAAAGGTAGCCGCGGTCGAACTGCATGCCCTCGACGACCTCGAGCTCGTTTTCGAGACCTGAGCCTTCTTCGACCGTGATCACACCCTCCTTGCCGACCTTCTCCATGGCCTCGGCAATCTTCTTGCCGATCGCCTCGTCGCTGTTTGCCGAGATCGTGCCGACCTGGGCGATCGCCTTCGAGTCCTTGCAGGGCTTGGAGAGCTTCTTCAGCTCATCGACCGCCGCAGTGACCGCGAGGTCGACGCCGCGCTTGACGTCCATCGGGTTGATGCCCGAGGCGACGGCCTTCATGCCCTCGCGGATGATCGCCTGCGCGAGCAGGGTTGCGGTGGTCGTGCCGTCGCCGGCCTCGTCGGAAGTCGACGAGGCGACTTCCTTGACCATCTGCGCGCCCATGTTCTCGAACTTGTCCTTGAGCTCGATCTCTTTGGCGACCGAGACGCCGTCTTTCGTGATGGTCGGCGCGCCAAAGCTCTTCTCGAGCACGGCGTTCCGCCCTTTGGGGCCCAGCGTCGCCTTGACGGCGTTCGCGAGCAGGTTGACGCCGCGGACCATGCGGGTGCGCGCGTCGTCGGAGAATCTGACTTCTTTGGCTGCCATGTTTGTTGGTCCTCTGGATTTACTTTTCGATGACGGCCATGACGTCTTCCTCGCGCATCACGAGGAGCTCTTCGCCATCGACCTTGACTTCGGTTCCGCCGTATTTGCCGAACAGGATCTTGTCGCCGACCTTGACGTCGAGCGGACGGACTTTGCCGTCCTCCAGGATCTTGCCCTTGCCGACCGCAACGATCTTGCCGCGGATCGGCTTCTCGGCCGCGGTGTCGGGGATCACGATGCCGCCGGGTGACTTGCGCTCTTCATCTTCGCGCTTGACGATCACACGATCATGAAGCGGACGGATCTTCATGGTTCAACACTCCTTGAAAAATCGACTGTTTAGTGCCCGGGAGGGCCCCGATAGCGGTTAGCACTCTCCCCGGTCGGGTGCCAATGATAGGGATCGGCGGACCAATTTCAAGCACTCTCGAGCTTCGAGTGACAGGACTTCGTAACCTATTGAAAGAACAGGGCTATATAAGCAGGCGCGGAGGCCTCCGCAGCCCGCGTTTGCGAAAACGCGCAGGCGGTCGCGACAAGACGCGATCCGGTCGCTAACCTCTCGGCCGCAATGACGAAATTCCGGACCGTGCTCCTCGTTCTCTCTCTCTGCCTTGCGGGTGTGGCATCCGCGCAGGGACTGCTCGGCCCGGTGTCGAACGAGGACCAGTTCCTGCCGGTCGACCAGGCGTTCGTCTTCTCCTCGATAGCGGACGGCGGCGACGCCGTGCTCCTCGACTGGCAGATCGCGCCCGGCTACTACCTCTATCGCCATCGCATTTCCGCGAAGACAGCGACGCCCGGCGTGTCGCTCGGCGAGATCGAGTTGCCGGACGGCAAGAAGAAGACCGACGAGTTCTTCGGTGACGTCGAGGTCTACTACGATTTGCTCGGCGCGAAGCTGCCGGTCATGCGACCGGTGTCCGCGTCAACCGTCGAAATCGCCGTCAGCTACCAGGGCTGCGCCGACGCGGGCCTGTGTTATCCGCCGGTCACCAAGACTGTCTCCATCGATATGCCACCACCCGGCACTCCTTCGAGGAGCGACGTGGCGCCGATGGTCGCGGAGCAGGACGGACTGGCCCAGTTCATAGCGAGCGGCGGCCTGCTCGCCGTGCTCGGGTTGTTCTTCGTCATCGGCCTCGGGCTTTCCTATACGCCCTGCGTGTTGCCGATGATCCCGATCCTCTCCGGCATCATCGCCGGCCAGGGCGCAGCAGCGACTCCGCGGCGGTCTTTCCTCCTCTCGCTGGTCTATGTGCTCGGTATGGCTTTGACCTACACGGCCGCGGGGGCGGCGTTCGCGGCCGCCGGCCAGCAGGCCCAGGCCTTCTTCCAGCAGCCCTGGATCATCATTTCATTCGCGGCGCTGTTCGTGGCGCTCGCGCTCGCGATGTTCGGGCTCTACGACCTCAAGATTCCGTCTGCGCTCGAGACGCGGCTTGCTTCCACCTCGGGCCGCCAGCAGACCGGCACATTCGTCGGCACGGCGATCATGGGCGCTCTTTCCGCGCTCGTCGTCACCGCCTGCGTCGCCCCCGCGCTGGTCGGGGCGCTGATCTACATCGGCCAGGGAGGCAACATCCTGCGCGGCGCGCTCGCCCTCTTCGCCATGGCGATCGGCATGGGCACTCCACTGCTGCTGATCGGCATCGCGGGCGGACGATTCCTGCCCCATGCCGGACCCTGGATGACGACGGTCAAGTCCTTGTTCGGCGTGATGTTCCTGGGCGTCGCGGTCTGGATGCTCGAACGAGTGCTGCCGGGCTCGCTCACGCTCGCGTTGTGGGCGCTGCTGGTGATCGTCGGCGGCTATTATTTTGGCGGATTCGGCCGCACCGGCGGCGAAGCCTGGCGTCTCGTCGCAAAGGGGCTCGGCCTCGCGACCATCATCTGGGGCGTCATCATGCTGGTGGGCGCGGCAGCCGGAGGCCACGATCCGCTGCAGCCGCTGCGCGACGCGTCGCTGCCCGGTTTCACGGGCAAGGCGTCGGCTGCGTCCGCGGAGCCGCTCCCGTTCCGGATGGTGGCCTCGGTCGAGGACCTCGACCGCGAGCTCGCGGCGGCAAAAGCTGCCGGGCAGCCCGCGATGCTCGACTTCTATGCCGACTGGTGCGTGTCCTGCAAGGAGATGGAGAAGTACACTTTCTCCGTCCCGGAAGTGCAGAAGGACCTTGCAGGCTACGTGCTGCTCAAGGCGGATGTCACCGCCAACAACGAGGCCGACCAGGCCCTGTTCCGCCGCTTCGGCGTCTATGGTCCGCCGACGACGGCTTTCTTCGGTTCGCATGGCCGGGAATGCCGCCCATTCAGGTTGGTCGGCTACGTGAAGGCGGATGACTTCCGCTCGCATCTCGCGCGCTTCGCGCGCGAATGCTGACGATGGGCGTCCGAGGACGCTGGGTCATCGTCCTGGTCCTGGCGCTCGCGGCAGGTGTCGCTGCCTACTACGCCAGTCGGGCCTTGCTGGCACCTGAGAACCCTGAGTTGCCGGCGGTACCGGCAGTGCCGGCGGCGGTCATTCCGGAAAAGCGGCCCGACATCACGCTCGCCGACCGCGACGGCAAGCCGCGCTCCTTGTCGGAATGGGACGGCCAGCCGCTGATCATCAATTTCTGGGCGACCTGGTGCGCTCCCTGCCGGCGCGAGATACCGATGCTGAACGCGCTTGCGCGCGACGGCGCTTATCCGGAATTCGCGCTCATCGGCATCGCCGTGGATTTTCGCGAAGATGTCCTCGGCTATCTCGCGTCGACGCCAATTGATTACACGGTCCTGATCGGCGAGCAGGAAGGGCTGGATGCGGCCCGTGCCTTTGGCGTGGAGTCCCTGGGCCTTCCATTTACGGCGTTCGTGGACAAGGCAGGCCGCATCGTGACAATCCATGTTGGCGAGTTGCACCGTCCCCAGGCTGACGTCATCCTGTCTGCCGTCCGCGCCGTCGATACGGGCGAAATCGACCTCGAATCCGCCCGGAACCGGATCAGGGCACAAGTCCCCAAAATCAGCTAGCAAGATGCCAGATCGACGCTGATCGGCTCCGATTGGCACTTTTTCTGGACAAATTGAAGATTGTCCGGTTGAATCGGCCGCGATGCGTCGGATTCTGCTCATCAATGGGCCCAACCTCAATCTGCTTGGCCGCCGGGAAACCGGCTGGTACGGCGACGTGACGTTGCACGCTATCGAAGAGCGGCTTTCGGCCCTGGCCGCCCGGCGCGACGCGACAGTCCTCGCCTTCCAGAGCAACGCCGAGCATGAACTCGTCGACAGGATCCAGGCACTTGCTACGGCACCCGTCGATTTCGCGATCGTGAATCCGGGCGCCTTCACTCACACGAGTATTGCGCTCAGGGATGCCCTGCTCGCGGTCGCCGTGCCATTTATCGAGGTGCATCTTTCCAACGTGCACGCGCGGGAGCCCTTTCGCCGGCACTCGTATTTCTCGGACATCGCCGCGGGCAGCATCGTGGGACTCGGGGCGCAAGGTTACGAACTTGCGCTCACGGCAGCCCTTGACCGCCTCGACAGTCCTTCCGGGGGTCAGTGATGGATATCCGCAAGATCAAGAAGCTCATCGAACTGCTCGAGGAATCGGGGCTCGCCGAGATCGAGATTACCGAGGGCGAGGAGTCGGTCCGCATCGCGCGCGTGACCCAGGGCTCGCAGGTCGTGCACCAGGTCGCGGCGGCGCCGGCCCCCGTCCAGGCGGC